>CAZMCV010000075.1:0-11165 GCA_964564645.1 uncultured Acetobacteraceae bacterium | reverse complement strand
CACGGCGAAGCCCGCCCGGTCGCCCGCCGCCTCGCCCTGGATCACGAAGCCCTGCTCGGCGGCGAGGGTCGAGAGGTCGATCCGCGGCGCGGCCGCCGCCACCGCGAGCACCAGGCCGTCGAGCGCGACCGGCGCGGCGCCGAGGCCGCCGATGGTGATCGCGCGGCCCTCGCCCGCGGCGAAGGCGGCGAACAGCGCATCGAACCCGTCGCCATCGACCGCCACCCCATCCAGGGCGACGCCGCGCTGCGCGAAGTCGATCCGCACCCGCGTGCCATCGGCGAGGCCGTCCAGCCGGGCCAGCGCGTCGACGGTCTCCTCGCGCCGCGTCGCCTGGCCGGAGGCGGCGCCCTCCGCGGTCCTGATCACATCGCCGTCGAGATCGAAGGCGAGCGTGGCGGGGCGGGCGGGATCCTTCAGCCGGACGACGAACTCGACCGCCTCCAGCCTGTCCCTCGCCGCAAAGGTCAGGCTGTCGCCGCGGTTCAGGTAGCGCGGCGCGCCGTCGATCCCGTTGCCGAGCCCGAATCCGGCCTCGCCGAAGCGCACCGTGTCGAGCGTGCCGATCGTGTCGCGGCCGGTGCGGCCATGGCCGGTGATCGCCACGAGGCCATCGGCCGCGGCCACCGGGTCGAGCACGCGGCCGCCATGGCCCATGTCGCCGAGCTTGCGCGCGGTCTCGCCGGGCTTGAGCACGCGGTCGCCATCGCCCTCGATCGCGTAGAGGTTGCGGTCCTGCAGGCGGTTGCCGGGCGGCAGGGCGGCGAGTTCTTCGGCGGTCAGCAGGCCGTCCGGATCGGCCGCATCGAGGCCGCGCCCGGCCAGGAGCGCGAAGGAGAGGTGCTTCCGGCCCGGAATTGCCGATGCGGACATGGTGATCGATCCCCTGGTCCTTGCGGAGACCCCGGGCGGGCCGGTCGCCCCGGCCCGCGGGTCAGCCGAGCAGCACGAAATCGGCCGGCGAGAGCGCGCCGGGCGCGAGGCCCGCCAGGATGGCCAGGGTCTCCCCGCCCGGCTGGAGGAGGAGGCGCGTGTCCGGGCCGTCGGGGGCGAAGGCGAGGTCGGCGGGATCGAGCCCGCCGGCCAGCCCGATCCGGTCCAGCCCCGGGGCGAAGTCGCGGATGGTGTCGATCCCCGCGCCCCCGGACAGGAGGAAGAGATCGGCGCCCGCCCCGCCCAGCAGCGTGTCCTCGCCCTCCCCGCCGCGCAGCGTGTCCCAGCCATCGCCGCCCGACAGGCGATCCGCGCCGGCCTCGCCCTCGAGCGAATCGGCGCCTTCGCCGGCGGTGAGGGAATCCGCGCCCTCCCCGCCCCGCAGGAGGTCCCGCCCGGCGCCGCCCGCCAGCGCGTCGTCGCCCTGGCCACCCGCCAGGCTGTCGCTGCCCGCGCCGCCATGGAGGGTGTCATGCCCGTCCTCGCCGGCCAGGCTGTCCCGCCCGCCGCCACCGACCAGGCGGTCATCGCCCGCCCCGCCGAGGGCGAGGTCGCTGCCCTCGCCGCCGACCACCTCGTCCCCGCCATCCCCGCCGGACAGCGAGTCGCGACCAGCGCCGCCGATGAGCCGGTCCACGCCGGGCCCGCCCGCCAGGGAATCCGCGCCAGGGCCGCCGCCGAGCGTGTCCGCGCCCGCCCCGCCGGCGAGGGAATCGGCACCCGCGCCGCCCAGGACCCGGTCGTCGCCGTCGCCGCCATCGATGCCGTCATCGCCGCCGGCGCCGATCAGGGTGTCCGCGCCGGCCTCGCCCGCGAGGTCGTCGGCGCCGGCCTGCCCCGCCAGCCGGTCGGGCTCCGGCGTGCCCGACAGCAGCGGCCGCCACTCCACCCCGCCCTTCTGGATCCAGACCTGGGTGGTGGTCTGCGTCCCGTCCTCGAAGGTGAAGCGGTAGACCTCGTAGAGATCGCCGTCGAAGGGCGCCTCGCCGAGCAGGCTCCAGCCATCATGGCTCTTCGTGACCCGGGGCTTCGCCTGCGCCTGCACGCCCTTCAGGATCAGCGGCGCGGCGCCGCCGGTCAGGTCGCGCACCGTGTCGAGGTCGAAGGCGAGGCCGTTGAGCAGGCCGAGATCGATCGCCTCGATCCCGGTCACGCGGCCGCGGATCCTGGTGAGGTCGAGGGTGTTGAGCTCGCCGAGCTGCACCTCGTCGAGGATGAGGGTGTCGAAGCCGGTGCCGCCATCGATGCGGATGATCTCCGCGCTGTCGGTCTGGCCGATGGCGAGCTGGTCGTCGCCCGCGCCGCCATAGAGCAGCACCTGGTAGCCGGCCAGCGATTGCAGGATGTCGTCGCCCTCGAGGCCGCGGATCACGACGGTGGCGTCGTCGGAGCCGGTCTGGACGATGAAGTCGTTCTCCTGCGTGCCGTCGAGATACTGCGTCCCGGCCTGCGGGTCCCAGACCTCGCCGAAGACGGCGAAGGTGAGATCGAGGTTGGTGGCGTCGGCCAGGACGAGATCGGCCAGGCCGTCGCCGTTCAGGTCGCCGCCGGCGGCGAGCCCGAACAGGTGGTTCGGCGCCCGTTGATCGATCCGGTCGAACAGCAGGCCGGCGAAGGGATAGTCCTCCAGGGTGTCGATCCGCGGCACGACCAGCAACTCGCCGAAGCCTTCCGGGCTGCCATAGAGGAGGGCGCTGTCGGTCGCCTCGGAGCTGATCTCGCCCTGGGTCCGCAACACCGTCGCCTGCGCGCCGATGAGGAGATCGTCGAGGCCATCGCCATTCGCGTCGCCGATGATCGTCGCCATCTTCTCGCCCGTGGTGGGCGTGGTGTTCTTGCTGTCGATGTAGGGCGAGGGGACGATCAGGCTCGATGCGCCGGAGCTCCCGAGCGAGGCGGCGCCGTAGAACACCACGCTCCAATAGACCGGCACCTGCGGGAAGAAGATGTCGTTCGCGTAGAACGAGTAGGTCACGTCGTAGACGACGACCACATCCTCGTAGCCGTCGCCGTTGAGATCGCCCGCCTCGGCGACGCTCTCGATCGGCGACGCCTTGTTGATCGTGAACTCGCCCGAGGCGGCGTAGCGCTGGAAGATCGGACCGACCGGATAGGTGACGGCCGTCTCCAGCTGCTCCGTCGCGGCGTTCCAGCGCTGCACCCGGATCTCGCGCGTCGGCGAGGAGCGGGATTGCAGCAGCACCTCGTCCCGCCCGTCGCCGTCGAGATCGGCCACGCCGACGAGGATGGCGTCGCTGGTCGCCGGGCTGGTCCGGCCGCCGCCCCAGGAGAAGCGGCCGAGCTCGGCGGTCCCGAAGGCGACGACCGTGACGTCGTTGCCGGAGCTGAGCAGGAGATCGTCATAGCCATCGCCGTTCAGGTCGCCGGTCGCGGTGTAGAGATCATCGAGGGCGAGCCCGGTCTGCGCGGCGACCTCGGCCAGGTCGTCGAGGGCGGAGCCGGCCATGAGGGATTGCGGCGCGAGCGAGCGGGTCTCCGGATCCGCCAGGGCGTCGGGGGTGTAGAAGACCATCTCCCCTTCGGGCGCGCCGGTACTGCGCAGGGCGGCGAGGATCTCGTTGACCCCGTCGCCGTCGAAATCGCCCGCCGCGAAGGTCCCGCCGAGCAGCCCCTGCAGGGCGTCGAGCGTGACCACCCGGTTGGTCGACGCCGCGGCGTCGTAGACCGAGGCCCCGAGGGTGACGGTGAAGCGGGTCGCATCCGCCGTCGCCTGCCCGAAATCCTCATAGCCGTCGCCGTTGAAGTCGCCGACCGGGGCGACGAAGGGATCGGCGCCGGGCAGCACGAAGCCGTTGTCCGAGCGGAGATCCGCCACGTCGAGCGAATCGCCCGGCTGCAGCCAGGGATGCCCGTTGGCGATGTAGACCTTCGCCACCCCGTCCTGGTCCGAGGTCGGCGCGCCGAGGCCGAGATCGCTGCCGCCGAGATCGTCGGACCCGATCCCGTTGATGTCGCCGAGCCCGGCCAGCCCGGCGCCGACGGCCCCGGTGTTCTGCGGGTTCAGCGCGCCGAGCGCGGCGGCATCGCCCTGGAACCCGAAGACGGGCAGGGTGCCGGCGCGGGTCCCATCCCCGGTCGGATCGATCGCGAAGACGTTCTGGCCCCTGCCCAGGCCGTCGTAATTGGTCTGCGAGCCGAACACCACATAGGCCGCCCCGGCGCCGCCATAGGCGCCCGGCGCCCCGATCGCCAGATCCTCGACACCCGCGGCGAGGTCCGTGGTCCCCCGGAAGGCGCCGGCATTGGCGACCGACCACCCGGCCAGCCCGCCCGGGACCGTCCCCTCGAGCACGAGGCCGTCGCGGTAGCGCGCCGCCTGGCTCGTGTTCCCGCCATAGAGATCGGTGAGGAGGTAGTCGCCCGTGAGGGTGCGCCAGTCGGTCAGCGACGCATCGCCGCCGAACAGCACGTAGACCCGGCCGACGCTGGCGTTGTCGAGCGTGTAGAGCCCGTCCGCATCCGGCGTCGAGGCGCCCGGCGCGCCGATCACGAGTTCCTCCGCCCCGTCGCCATTGAGGTCGAGCGTCGCCAGCGCGCCGCCCACGCCATCGACCAGCGGCGAGCCGGAGGTGACCGGGGTGTCGGCATCCTGGCCGGCGACTTCCGACTGGTCCTCCGGCACGAACCCGGCCTCGCCCAGGAAGCGGAAGCCGCTGGCGCCGAGATTGGCGACATCGACGCTGGCGCCGAAGGTGTTGCTGCCGGACCGCCCGCGGATCACCGCCACGAAGCCGCCCGCGCCGAGATCGATCCCCGACGCGTCCAGCCGGTTGCCCTGCGTCGATCCCAGGACCAGGTCCAGCACGCCATCCCCGTCGAAGTCGAGGACGGCGATGCCCGTGCCGAAGCCCGTGCCCTCGCCATTGGTGATGGTGGTGACGTTGCCCAGGTTGGCGAAATCGACCCGGCCCGTCGCCCCGGCCTGGTCGTCGATGTCGTAGGCGATGCGCACGGCATCGCGCGCGCCGACGATCAGGTCGACCTTGCCGTTCCCGTTGAGGTCGGCCAGCCGCACGCTGCGGCCGAAGAGGCTGCCGGCCTCCTGCCCGTCCAGCACCACCTCGAGCACCCGGGTGGCATCGAGGGCGACGCTCTGCTGCCCCGCCACCTGCGCGGTGCGGACGAGGTAGACGCGGCCGTCGGGCCCGTCCTCCGCGGCGCTGCCCGGCGCGCCGATCGCGACCACACCCGCGCCCTGCGCCGATTCCCAATGCGCCAGCGCCGCGCCCGCCGCGCCCTCCGCGACGGTGCCGGTCAGGATCACGCCCTCCGCCGCGCTCAGCGTGTCGAGGTCGAGATCCTGCGCGGAGATCTCGATCCCCTCCGCGCCGTAGAGCAGATAGACCTTGCCCGCCCCGTCGACGCCGGCGGCGGGCGCGGCGACCATGAAATCCGCAAGCGCGTCGCCGTTGAACCGGCCGGCCGATTGCAGCGCGTAGCCCAGGGACACCGACGGCGCGCCGTCGAGCTGGAAGCCGCTCTGGATGCTGGCCAGCTTCAGCACGGGCTCGCTCTCGGTGATGAGCAGCGAGGCGGCGATCCGGTCGTCGCCGGGGGTCGCGAGGCCGGAGGCGATGCCGAAGGCGCCCTCCTCCTCGCTCCAGATCTCGAGCCGCACCCGCTCCGGCCTGCCCTCGTAGAGCGTGTCGGACAGGAGCTCGACCAGGATCGCCTGGCTGTCCTGGCCGGCGGCGAAGCGGAAGCTGCCCGCATGGGCGCCGCCATAGTCGCTGCCAAAGGTCGCGCTGTGGTCGAACAGGCGGTAGTGGTAGACGCCGCTTTCCCTGCTCAGGTCGCCGCTCCGCGTGACGTGGAAGGCGGCGGTCCCGTCCGCCTCGGAGGCGACGATGTCGTCGACGGTGAGGATGTCCGTGCCGCTCCGCAAGGCGGAGGGGGCGGGATCGGCGATGACGGCCGGCACCTCGCTCGGCGTCGGGTTCACCGCCTCCGGCGTGCGCCAGAGCCGCACCTTCGGATCGTATTCGGACTGGAAGATCGCGGCCGATTGCGACTGCGCGATGTCCTTCTCGATCCAGACGATGAGCGGCACGGTGGTGCTGCCCGACTCCGCCTTCGCCGAGGCGATGGTGACATCCGTCATCGGCCGGTCCGACTGGCGGATGATGGCACTGACGCCGCCGCCGCCCAGCCCGTCGGCGGACCAGGCCGTGCCGTCGAAGAAGGCGCCGCGCAGGATGTAGGGGCCCGCCTGGTTGCCCGGATCGTAGTCCACCCAGGCGAGCAGCGTGCCGCGCGGCGTGTCGGCGAGGGCGGCCGGGTACTCGCCCTGCACGCCGCCATTCACCGCCTGGCCCTCGCTCCAGCCGCCGCCCGCCAGGTCGCGGATGGAGGCGAGCAGGCGGGTCAGGCCCTGGGCCTGCTGGGCGGCATCGACATCGATCGTCTGCGGCGCGCCGACCAGCACATCGCCATAGCCGTCGCCATTCAGGTCCCCGAGCGGGGCGAGCGCCGACCCGCTGGTCTCGCGCGCCTTCGAATCCGCCAGGGTGAAGGCCATCGCGCCGGGCCCGCTCGGGCTGCCGAAGACGATGTAGCTGAGGCCGGCGCTCTCGGCGCCGTCCGGGCCGGTGGCGTCGGGTGCGCTCACCAGCAGGTCGTCATGGCCATCGCCATCGATGTCGCCGGCGCCGCTGACCCGGCCGCCGGCCCCGGGAATGACGAAGCCCTCCTCGGGCAGCAGCGCGTCGAGGTCGACGATGCCCGAGCGGCTGCCGAGCTCCGGTCGGCCATAGAGGACGTAGCTCCGGCCATCGACCGGATTGCCCTCCGCATCGGTGGACTGGCCGTAGCCGAGGATCAGGTCCTCGATGCCGTCGCCATTCACGTCGCCCGCCGCGGCGCCGGTCAGCGCGAGCGGCGAATCGACCGACAGCGCGAAGCCGAGCCCGGGGAAGGCATCCAGCGCCTGCAGGTCGAAGCTGCCGGGCGTCGAGACCGTCGTGAACAGCGCGCCGTCGAGCGCGTCGGTCCGCGCCACGACGGTTCCGGCATCGACGCCCTCCGGCACGAAGCGCAGCTCGATGCTCTGCTCCGCCGCGTCGGAGGCGAGGGACCAGAAGCTTCCCGTCGGCTGCGCCTGCCGGTCGAGACCGACATCGAGGCCGTAGACCTCCTTCGCGGGATCCGTCGCGCCGGCCCCGGCATTGGCGAGCACCTGCCGCCCGGCCAGGTCGAAGCTGAACTCGAAGCCGGTGACCGCCGCCTGCTCTTCCAGCGTGTAGGTCGCGGCCAGCACGCCGCGGTCGAACACCTCCATGCGCCAGGCGGTGATCTCGTCGCCCGCGGTCGAGAGGATGCCGTCGCCATTCGCATCCGTGCCGTCGAAGCTGAGCAGCACCTGGTGGTCGGGGCCGAGCAGCAGCGAGGCGACGTAATGGTCGCCATAGGCCGCGAAGCGCTCGCCGCCGAGCAGCACATAGGCCGTGCCGTAGGAGCTGCCGATGACCAGGTCGGCATCGCCATCGCCGTTCAGGTCCGGCAGCATCGCCACCGATCCGCCGATATCCTCCGCGCCGACATCGCTGCCCGTGGTCGTCGCCGCGCTCTCGGCGTTGACGTCGATGGTGATCCGGTGGCCGTCGAGGCTGGCGATGGTGATCGTCTGCGCGATCGCCGAGCCGATGGCGAGGTCGGCCCGGCCGTCGCCGGTGACGTCCTGGCCGCCGCCGAGCGCCGTGCCCCAGCGGTCGCCCTCGGCGCTGCCCTGCAGCACGGTGCCGGCATGAAGGGTGCCGATGTCGCGGACCGAAAGGGGGCCCGGCCCCTTCAGCGACCAGTCGCCGCCATAGAGGACATAGACCGCGCCGCGCTGGTTGAAGGCACCGGGCGCCGAGACCGCGACATCGGCGATGCCATCGCCGTTGACATCGCCGGCGTCGACGACCTGGTAGCCCAGCTCGTCATCCGTCTCGCCCAGGAAGGTGAAGCCGGTGCTGCCGGACAGGCTGTCGATGGCGCCGGCCTGCAGGTAGTTCTCGCCGAACACCACATAGACCTTGCCCGCCTCGGCCTCGGCATCCGGTGCGCCGAAGGCGAAATCCGGCCGCCCCCCGCCCTGCATGCCCGGATTGATGTCGCCGAGCGCGGCGACGGAGGCGCCGATGCCGAACAGCGTCTGGTCGTTGGTCAGGGCGAAGCCATCGCCTGCCGACACCGGGGTGGTGCCGAGCCCCGCGAGATCGATCGTCGCGCCGGCCCGCCCGGGGCCGCCGAACACCACATAGGCCTTGCCCGGGGGCGTGGCGTTCAGGGCGACGAGGTTGGGATCGTCGCTCGGCGTGTTGCCCCAGGTGATGACGAGCTGGTCGTCGCCATGCAGGGCGATCCGCGGCGCCAGGTTCAGCCCGGCGCTGCCGGGCAGTGTGGCGATGGACGCCTCGTTCCAGAGGATCGTGCGGGAGACCGGGTCGTAGACGCCCTCGATCGTGTTGACCGTGTTCTGGCTGGCCTGCGCCTGGTCGATCACCTCCTGCACGAACACGCCGAAGGCGCGGCCATCCGGCAGCAGGACGTAGTTGAAGCCCTCGGTGTCGAGCTTGTCGGAGAGGCTGCCCTCCCCGGTGCCGCCGAGCACCAGCGTGCCGTTGCCATGCACGCCGGAGGTGCCGCCGACGACGTATTGCGCGGTGCCGGGCGCCTGCGCGGTCCGCGTGGACCCGTCATCGAGCGACCAGGAGACGAAGGTGTCGATCGGCCGCCAGGCCCAGGGGCCGGCGGTGAAGTCGAGCGTCGTCCGCTCGCCGATCTTCTGGATCTCGCCGCCCGCGGTCTGGAATTGCAGGCCGGCGCGGAGATTGCCGCTGGTGACGTCGTAGGAGAGGAAGCCCTTCGGGCCCTTGACCGAGTATTTGGCGTAGACGCCGCCATAGAATTGCAGGCTGAAATCCGAGGCAGCCGCCGCCCCGCCCACGCCGGGGGATTCGCCGAAGACGGTGCCGAGCTGCGACAGGAACGCGCCGATCGCCCATTCGAAATAGTCGGCGAAGGGCATCGCGAGCGCCAGGTCGCCCGCCGGGGTGCGCTCCGTCACGGGCTCGCCGGACAGCGTCACGAGCTCGCCCGGCGGCGGCGGGATCGAGGCGGCGGCGGGGTCCGCCGTCCCGTCGCTGAAATCGACATCGGCCAGCGTCCAGGTGAGCTGCAGCTGGTTGAACAGCCCGGCCTGCAGGTCGAAGGCGCCGCTCTTCTGCACCAGCTGGTAGGTGGAGCCGGTGAGGGTGCCGAGCATGGCGCCGAGCAGATCGACCGCGACATCGCTGACCAGGCCGGCCTTGAAGGAGAAGCCGTTGCTGCCGAGATCGTCGGCGAAGCCCAGGCTGACCTGCGGGATGAGCAGGGCGGAGAGCTTCAGGTCGCCGAGGAAGGTCGGCGCATAGCCGAATTTCTTGAGGATGCCCTTCAGGTCGAAGCCGGCCTTCACCTGGGAATCGAGGCGGAACTCATCCCCCTGGAAATCCTCCCCGGCGAAGTCGAGCCGTGGGCGGAACAGGACCCTGATCTCGACCAGATCGGCCACCTTGAACTTGAAGCCGGCGGTGGCGAGGGGGGTGAACAGCAGCGCGTCGGGCGGCGCGGCGCCGGTGCCGGCACTCGCCAGGAACAGGTCGAGCGGATCGTATTCGGCGACGAAGCGGCTGTCGTCGCGCGTGGCCGCCGCCGCCCCGGGCAGCGCGAAGCGGCTGCCATGGCCGTCGAGCGAATGGGCGTAGACGTCGAGATCGTCGTGCGGGTCGTTCGCGTCCTTCTTGGCCGCGGTCAGGGTGACGATCCCGTCCGGCGTGACCGCCAGGGCGAGGTCCCGGTCCTCGACCTCGTCGTCGGTCACCTGCACGGCCTCGCTGAACACGTAGCCGGAATAGCCCGTGCTCGCCGCGCCCTTCGAGGCGTAGACCTCGGCCGCATTGCCGTAGCCGCCGATCCAGGAGACGTAGATGTTGCCGGCATCGTCGGCGTCGATGCGGATCTCGCTGCCCTGGGTGGAGCCCGGGATCGCCTGCGCGCGGACCCATTCGCCGTTGAAGTAGAAGCTGTGGTAGAGGGCCGATTCCGTCGAGTAGACGAGGTGCAGGATGCCGTTCGAATCCTTGGCGATCTCGACGTCGTAGGTCTGCTCGTCGAAGGCTCCCTGGATGGCGGCCTCGGCCGCGGGGATGGCCCGGAGCGCGGTGTCCGTCACCCCGTAGACCACGCCCTTCTCGTCGACCTGGATCTGGCGGAAGCTCTCGCCCGCGACGCCGAGCGCCTGCGACTTCGCCACGAAGCCGGTCACCGCGCTGTCCGGCGCGAAATCGACGGGGTTGAGCTGGTAGAGGCCGCCATCCGCGGCCAGGCCCCAGACATGGCTCGCATCGACCGCGCTCAGGCCGACGAGATCCGTCACGCCGGGCGCGGAGGAGAGCAGGTCCCACCAGTCGCCCGGGTCGTCGCCATTGGCGAAGCTGGCCGAATCGAATTGCAGCAGGTTGCCGTCCGCGTCGATGACGAAGGCGGAATCATCCTGCTTGCCGACGGCCAGGGCCGCGACGCCGTCGAGGACGGCGACGAAGCCCTGGCTGGCGCTGTCCCACAGGAAGGCCGTGCCCTCCCTCAGGCCCCACAGGCTCTCCTTGCCGATGAAGACCTGGTCGAAGGTCTCGCCCACCGCCTCGTGGCGGACGAAGCGGCCGGTCGCGGGATCCCAGACGAACAGCACGCCCTGCGGGTTCAGCGCGACCAGGTCGCCCTCGCTGCCGACATCGATCCAGGAGAGCGGGATGTTGCTCGTGACCGGGTCCGAGTTCTGGGTGACCTCGTTGCGCCGCCAGAGCTGGTTGCTCGTCCCGTCGAGCGCCCAGATGTGCTGGCTCGAGCCGACGGCGATCTGGGTGATGCCCTCCGGCGTCAGCACCGATCCCGGCGCGGCGGCGGGCAGCGCTGTCGCGGGCATCGGCGGCGATGGGGCCGCGGCCAGCGTTCCCCTGGCGAGGATGCCGCCCATCGCCGGCCCGGGCCCGGGCGCGAGATCCTCCCCGCCGGCCGGCGGTCCTGGCTCGGGCCTGGAAGGCGCCCCGGTGGATGCCTCGGCATGGGCCGTCGCGGGCAGGGCATCGGCGGGGGCGTCGTGCGCGGCCTGCGGGCGCGCCGGCGGGGCGACCTCCTCGCCGCCCGGCCACCGCCCCTGGTCGCCCGCCGGCGCGGCGGCGCCCGTCGGC
>CAZMCV010000074.1:0-19267 GCA_964564645.1 uncultured Acetobacteraceae bacterium | reverse complement strand
GTGGCGGCCGCGCCGGCCAGCGGCAGGGGCGGGGAGGGCGCGCGGCCCGCCACCCCCGACAGCTCCAGCAGCACCGGGCCCCGCGGAGCCGCCATGGCCCGGTCCAGCAGCGCCGCCGCGATCGCGCCCGCCGCCGCCATGCCCTGCGGCGCCGTCACCTTCGCCGCCGCCTTGGTCACCGGCGCCAGCAGCCCGGCATGGTCGAAGAACTGGTGGTTCGAATAGGCTCGCTCGGCCTCGGTGAAGGCGTCGGCCAGCAGCAGCACCGGCGCGCGGTCGACTGAGGCCTGCGCCATCCCGTTGGCGGCGTTGGAGACGCCGGGGCCGCGCGTGACCAGCGCCGCGCCGGGCGTCCGCGCCAGCTCGGCCGTGGTCGCGGCCATGATCACCGCGGCCGTCTCCTGCCGGGCGAGCACGAAGGGCAGGCCGCGTGCGCGGGCGGCGGCGATCAGGTCGAGGCTCGATCCGCCGCCCGGCACCCCGAAGATCCGTGCGATGCCGGCCGCCGCCAGCGCCTCGATGACCGCCTCGGCCCCCGTCATCCCGTCCATCCCCCGCCTTGCCGCCGCGGAGCATAGGGCGCGGCCGGGGGCCGGGAAGCCCCGCCGGCGCTGCCCGCGGAACCGGCATCGCCCCCGGCCGGCTGGCGTGCGCATGGGCAGGTCCCGCCCGCCCCGTGCTGGCGGCATCCCGTTCCGCTTGCGCCGCACCCGCGCGGCATGCAGCCTGCACCGCAGGGACGGGCGACGGTGTCAAAGGGGACGGATCGGCGTGGCGACGGCCTTCGACGAGATGCATGGCACGGAGGGCGGCGTGCGCCCCGCCTACCGCGAGATCGAGCGCTGGCTCGCCACCACCGAGCGGGAGGAGCTGGAGCGCAAGCGCCAGGAGGCGGAGCTGCTGTTCCGCCGGATCGGCATCACCTTCGCCGTCTATGGCGAGGGCGGCGATCCGGAGCGGCTGATCCCCTTCGACCTGATCCCGCGCATCATCGCCCGCGGCGAGTGGGAGCGGCTCTCGGCCGGGCTGCGCCAGCGCGTCCGCGCGCTGAACGCGTTCCTGACCGATGTCTATCACGGGCAGGAGATCCTGAAGGCCGGCAAGGTCCCGGCGGAGCTGGTCCTGACCAACGAGCTGCTGCGCCCGGAGATGCGCGACTTCACGCCGCCCGGGGGGATCTACACCCATATCAGCGGCATCGACGTGGTGCGCACGGGCCCCGACCAGTTCTACGTGCTGGAGGACAATTGCCGCACCCCCTCCGGCGTGTCCTACATGCTGGAGAACCGCGAGGCGATGCTGCGGCTGTTCCCCCGGCTCTGCGCCCGGCACCGCGTCGCCCCCGTCGCCCAGTACCCCGAGGAGCTGCTGGCGACCCTGAAGGCCGCCGCGCCGCCGGGCTGCCGCGGCGAGCCGACGGTCGTCGTGCTGACCCCCGGCCCCTACAACAGCGCCTATTACGAGCACTGCTTCCTCGCCGACGAGATGGGGGTGGAGGTGGTGGAGGGCGCCGATCTCTTCGTCGAGGACCGGCGGGTGTTCATGCGCACCACCGCCGGGCCGCGCCGCGTCGACGTGATCTACCGCCGGATCGATGACGAGTATCTCGACCCCGAGGCCTTCCTGCCCGACAGCCAGCTCGGCGTGCGCGGCCTGATGGCGGCCTATCGCGCGGGCAATGTCGCGCTGGCCAACGCGCCCGGCTGCGGCATCGCCGACGACAAGGCGATCTACCCCTACGTGCCGGACATGGTGCGCTTCTACCTCGGCGAGGAGCCGCTGATCGGCAACGTGCCGACCTTCCTCTGCGAGCGCGAGGCGGACCGGGCGCATGTGCTGGCCAATCTCGACAAGCTCGTCGTCAAGCTGACCAAGGGCTCGGGCGGCTACGGCATGCTGGTCGGCCCGCATGCGACGCAGGCGCTGCGCGACGAGTTCCGCGCGCGGATCCTGGCCCGGCCCGGCGACTACATCGCGCAGCCGACGCTCGCGCTGTCCACCTGCCCGACCCTGGTCGCGCAGGGGATCGCGCCGCGCCACCTCGACCTCCGCCCCTTCGTGCTGACCACGGCCGAGGGGATCCGCATCGTCCCCGGCGGGCTGACGCGGGTCGCGCTGCGCGAGGGCTCGCTGGTGGTGAACTCCTCGCAGGGCGGCGGCACCAAGGACACCTGGGTGCTGGAGGATGAGGGGCCGGGGGCGGCGGAGTTCCCGCCGCGATCCGCATCGCAATCCCAGTCCCAGGGGGGTGGCGCCGGATGCTGAGCCGCACCGCCGACTGCCTGTTCTGGCTGGCCCGCTACACCGAGCGCGCGGGCAATGTCGCGCGCGGCCTGTCGGTCACGTCGCGCATGGCCGCGGTCTCCGCCCGGCTCGGCGATGACGGGGCCGAGTGGCGCTCGCTGCTCACCGCCTCGGGCGGCGACGAGGGCTTCTACGCCAAGCACCGCGAACCGACGCCCGAGCAGGTCGTGCACTGGCTGGTGCACGACCCCGACAACCCCTCCGGCATCATCCCGAGCATCGAGGCGGCGCGGCACAATGCGCGCACCGTGCGCACCGCCCTGACCGTCGACATGTGGGAGGCGCTGAACGACAGCTGGAACCGGCTGCGCGGCCTTGGCCCGGCGGCGACGGAGGGGGAGGGGCTGCTCGAGTTCTGCTCCTGGGTGCGCGAGCGGGTGATGCTGTTCAACGGCGCCGCCGCCGACACCATGCTGCGCGAGGAGGCGTGGCGCTTCATCCATCTCGGCACCATGCTCGAGCGCGCCGACAACACGGCGCGGCTGCTCGACGTGAAGCACCATTTGCTGGCCCCGACCGTCGACGGCACGGTCGACTACATGCAGTGGCAGGCGGTGCTGCGCTCGGTCTCGGCGCTGCGCGCCTACCAGTACATGTACCGCGACCGGCTGGACCCGCGGCGCATCGCCGAGCTGATGATCCTGCGCCCGGAGCTGCCGCGCAGCCTGGTCGCCTGCCTGGGCGAGGTGGCGGAGACGCTGGAGGGCATCGCCGCCGGCCAGGGCGGGCGGCGCGGGGAGTGCCACCGCCTGGCCGGGGAGATCCAGGCGAAGCTGCGCTTCGGGCGGATCGACGCGATCCTGGAGGAGGGGCTGCACGCCTTCCTCACCGCCATGATCGCGCGCACCGCCGCGCTCGGCGAGGAGATCGAGCGCTTCTACATCCGGCACTGACGGCCCGCGCGCGGTCCGGCGGGCGGCTTCCGGGCGACGTCGTTCCGCCCTAAGCCAGCCGCCGGACACGCCGCCGCGGAGGAACCCCATGACCTACTGCCTCGGGCTCCATGTGCAGGAAGGGCTGGTCCTGCTGGCCGATACGCGCACCAATGCCGGGGTCGACCACATCTCGACCTTCGGCAAGATGCACATCGTCGAGGAGCCCGGGAAACGGGTGCTGGCGCTGCTGACCGCCGGCAACCTGGCGATCACCCAGGCGGTGGTGGCGCGGCTGACGGAGGGGGTGTGGCTGGATGGCAGCCTGCGCACGCTGCTCGACGTCGACCAGATGTTCCATGCCGCGCAGCTGGTGGGGGCGGCGGTGCGCGATGTCTGGCAGCGCGACGCCCAGGCGCTGTCGAACCAGGGGGTGGGCTTCGACTGCTCCTTCCTGCTGGCCGGCCAGATCGCCGGCGGGCCGCAGCGGCTCTACATGGTCTACTCGGCCGGCAATTTCATCGAGGCGACGGAGGACACGCCCTTCCTGCAGATCGGCGAGGTGAAGTACGGCAAGCCGGTGCTCGACCGCGGCCTGATGCCGGCGACCCCGCTGGCCGAGGCGGTGAAGCTATCCCTGGTGAGCATGGACAGCACCCTGCGGTCCAACCTGACGGTCGGCCTGCCGATCGACCTGGCGGTGATCCGCACCGACGCGCTGGCGGTGACGCTCCGCCGGCGCATCACCGAGGACGACCCGTATTTCCGCTTCGTCCGCACCGCCTGGTCGGATTCGCTGCGCGAGGCCTGGAAGCGGATCGACCCGCCGGACTGGATGGCGTGGTAGCGGCCCGGGCCCTGCCGGCTCAGGCCCAGCCGAGCTCCTTCAGCGCCAGGCCGGAGTGCCAGATCTTCGTCATGTGCGCGATCTTGCCGGTCGGCTCGTCGAACTCCATGGCGTAGACATAGTCGGTGTTCGTGGTCTTGCCGGTGGGCGGCATCGGCCCTCCGGCGAGATGCGTGCCGTGGAAGACGGCGTAGGCGACGACGCTGTTGCGCGCGGCGTCGGTCGCGAAGGCCTTCAGCGTGTAGTGGCCGTCGGTCAGCACGGTGAGGATGCCCTTCATCCACTCCGCATAGTCCTTGAGGGTACGGATCTCCGCCAGCGGCTCGGATTGCGCGCGGAAGGTGGCGTCCGGGGTGCAGTAGGCGGCGCAGCCTTCCCAGCCCTTGCCGGTCTCGCAGGCCTCGAAGAATGCCTTCGCGGTGTCGGTGATGCCCGTCATGGATCCCAGCCTCCGGCCCGATGCGCCGGGGAGAGTGCCGGAAGCGCCGCGCCGGCCGCAACCCTGGAAAGCGGCGGGCTTGCCGGGGGGCGAGGGGCGGCCGATCCTGCGCGTCGCAGCAGGGTGAGGGAGGGGGACCGCCGTGATGCGACGCCAGGCGCGATGAGCACCGCCCGACCCTTCCTGATCGCGGGGGGCGGCATCGGCGGCCTCGGCGCCGCGCTCGCGCTCGCCCGCGCCGGCCATTCCGTGCGGCTGTTCGAGCGCGCCCCGGATTTCCGCGAGGCCGGCGCCGGAATCCAGCTCGGCCCCAATGTTTTCGCGATGTTCGAGCGCCTCGGCGTGAAGGAGGCGATGCTGGCCGAGGCGGCGCGGCCGACCGCGCTGGTGATGCGCTGCGCCATCGGTGGCCATGAGGTCGCGCGCATCCCGCTGGACGGCATGCCGGCGCGCTACGGCCAGCCCTATGCCGTGATCCATCGCGGCGACATGCTGCAGATCCTGCTCGCTGCCTGCCGCGTGCTGCCCGACCGCATCGCCCTCGAGACCGGCCGCGCCGCCACGGGCTTCGAGCAGGACGCCGAGGGGGTGACGCTCCGCCTCGAGGACGGCGAGGGCGTGCGCGGCGCGGCGCTGGTCGGCGCCGACGGGCTCTGGAGCCGCATCCGCGAGCAGGTGATCGGCGATGGCCCGCCCGCCGTCTCCGGCCACATCGCCTATCGCGCCGTCCTGCCCATGGACCAGGTGCCGGAGGGGATCCCGCGCGACATCGTCCAGCTCTGGGCCGGGCCGCGGCTGCACCTGGTGCACTACCCGCTGCGGCGGGGCGAGATGATGAACCTCGTCGCCGTCTTCCATTCCGACCACTACGCCGAAGGCTGGGACGAGGCGGGCGACACCGCGCTGCTGTGGCGGCATTTCGAGGGCACGCGGCCGGAGGTGCGGGCGCTGCTCGCCAGGATCGAGACCTGGCGCTTCTGGGTGCTGTGCGACCGCGACCCGAGGCGCGGCTGGAGCCAGGGGCGGGTCACGCTGCTCGGCGATGCGGCGCATCCGATGCTGCAATACCTGGCGCAGGGTGCCAACATGGCGCTCGAGGACGCGGTGTGCCTGGCCGACCAGATCGGCGCGCGCGGCGGCGACATCGCCGCCGCCTTCGCCGACTACGAGGCGCTGCGGGTGCTGCGCGCGGGCCGCGTGCAGGCGACGGCGCGCCTCTTCGGCGAGATCTACCACGCCGCCGGCGTGCGGGCGGAGCTGCGCGACCAGTGGCTGGCCGGGCGCGATCCGGTCGCGGCACGCGAGGGAATGGCCTGGCTCTACGTGACCCCACGCTGGCCAGGGTGACCGCCCCGCGCCCCCCGAAGGACAAGTGCCGGAAGACGATGATGGGGGGCTTGCGGGGGGAGGAAGTGTCTTCTTCCCCCCGCCGCTTCGCCCCCGAACTTTCCCGTTGGCGTTACCCGGCGCCCGCCATCACATCCCATCCTCCTGCCGCATCAGGTTGTAGACCGGCTCGCCGGTTTCGGGCCGGATCGCGCCGCAGGCGCCGAGCAGCAGCAGGAGGAGGAGAATTCCGAGGCGCATCGCAGGGGGATCCTTCCGGCCGGGCAAGGCCATGCTGGCGGCGTGCTTCGCCGGAATCCGCGGCCGGGATACGTCAGGCGCCGTGGGTGCCGCGGAAATTCCCGTAGCGCGGCGGGCCGTCGTAAGGCTCGATCGCGCCGCATCCCGCCAGCAGGCCCGCCGCGAGCAGCAGCGCCAGGATCCCCACGCGACGCCGCCATGATCCACCCATCGGCCCGACCTTCTCCCGTTCGAGCCGGAGGGATGGGGGCCGGGACGCGATCCGCAAGGCCACGCCCGCGGTTTGCCGCCCGCCCGCGCGGCCGCCTATCCTGCGGCCTAGGGCGGGAGCGGAACGACGGTGAATCACAACCACGGCAAATGGGGCTGCGCCTGCTGGGGCAAGGATGACCAGCTCGGCGCGGCGAACCTGCTGACGCCGGCCAAGCGGCTGGCCGCGCTGCAATCCATCCGGTCGGGCAAGGTCTATGACCTGGCGCATGTCTTCGGCGCCGGCGCGCCGGCCATGGTGCCGAACCAGCCGCCCTTCCTGATGATGATGTGGGCGACCTGGCGCGATGCGATCCGCCGCCGCCGCGCCATGGGCTTCACCAACGATGCCGGCACGAATGTCGAGCGCATCGAGATGACGACCCATGTGGGCACGCATATCGACGCGCTCGGCCATGTCTCGAGCGGCGACAAGCTCTACAACGGGCTTGAGGCCGCCGAGGTGCTGACCGATTGGGGCCTCTCGAAGCTCGGCATCGAGCACACGCCGCCGATGATCACCCGCGGCGTGCTGCTCGACGTCGCCGGCCTCGATGGCGGCCCGCATCTCGCGCCCGGGCGCACGGTGACGCCGGAGGAACTTGCCCGCACCGCCGAGGCGGCGGGGATCACCATCGAGCCCGGCGACTTCGTGCTGATCCGCACCGGCTGGGGCCGCTACTTCGACGTGGACAACGCGCGCTACCTCTCGGGCGAACCCGGCATCGACGTGCCCGGCGCGCAGTGGCTGACATCGCAAGGCGTCACCGCGATCGGCGCGGACAACATGGCGCTCGAGGTGCTGCCGAACCCGGACCACACCAAGGGCCTGCCGGTGCACGCGCACTGCCTGGCCGAGGCGGGCGTCCACATCATCGAGAACCTGATGCTGGAGGAACTCGCCGCGGACGGCGTGCGGAGCTTCTGCCTGATCGTGCTGCCGCCGAAGATCCGCGGGGCGACGGGGGCGCCGGTGAGGCCGGTGGCGATCGTCTGAGCGAAGTGGGGGGAAGAGGACACCTCTTCCCCCCACGGCCCCCCATCACCGTTTTCTGGCACTCGTCCTACGCAACCGACAGGCCTCGCCTCTCGTCGCGGCGACGCAGCCAGTGCATCAGGGGCAGCGCCAGCAGCACCATCCACGCCTTGCCCACCACCTGGCCCGCAAGGAAATCCAGGCTGCCGAAGGCGACCCAGAGGAAGACGAGGCTGTCCACCACGAGGCCGACCGCGCCGCTCGCCGCCACCGCCCGCACCAGCCCGCGCCGCTGCAGCGGCGTGTAGACCGCAAGGTCGGCGGCCTCGCTCAGCAGGAACGCAAGCGCCGAGGCCAGCACCAGCGCCGGCGGCGCCAGCAGGGCCGAAAGCGCCGCGCCGGCCAGGATCGCGCCGGCCGCCCAGCCGACCCCGAGCCGCCGCTGCACGAGGTCCCGCAGCACCAGCGCCAGCCCGATCATCAGCACGCCCGAAGGCGCCATCAGCCCCGGCGCCACCGGGATCAGGCACGGACCGTTCGGCACGCAGACCGTCCCCGCATTCCCGATCAGCCAATTGGCCGCCGGGATGCAGAGCGCGAAGGCCACCAGGAAGGCCGCGCCCTCGATCCGGCGGGCCGCGTCATGCGTCATCATCGGAACTCCCCGGCGCGCCCGCCGCCTGCCAGCCCTCCCAGCCGCGCCGGCGGAGCTCGCAGGCGGGGCAGGTGCCGCAGCCGAATCCCCAGGGGTGGCGGCGCGTCCGGTCGCCGAGGTAGCAGCTATGCGTGTCCTCGACGATGGCCTCGACCAGCGCCTGGCCGCCGAGCCGCCTGGCCAGCGCCCAGGTCGCCGCCTTGTCGCGCCACATCAGCGGCGTGTGCAGCACGAAGCGCCGCTCCATCCCGAGGTTGAGCGCCACCTGCAGCGCCTTCAGCGTGTCGTCGCGGCAGTCCGGGTAGCCGGAATAATCCGTCTCGCACATGCCGGCGACCAGGTGCCTCGCGCCACGCCGATAGGCCAGCGCCGCGGCGAAGGTGAGGAAGACCAGGTTGCGGCCGGGCACGAAGGTGTTGGGTAGCCCGTCCTCGCGCATCGCGATCGCCGTCTCGCGCGTCAGCGCCGTGTCGGACAGCGCGCCAAGCGCATCGAGCCGCAGCACATGGTCCTCGCCGAGCCGCGCCGCCCAGGCGGGGAAGAGCGCGGCGATCCGCGCGCGGAAGGGCGCGCGAAGGTCGAGCTCCACGCGATGGCGCTGGCCATAGTCGAAGCCGATCGTCTCCACGCGGTCGAAGCGCGCGAGCGCCCAGGCCAGGCAGGTCGCGCTGTCCTGGCCGCCGGAGAAGAGGACGAGGGCGGTGTCCGTCATGGAAGCGCCACGGCAGCACCGGGCACGGCCGCCACCTCCGCCAGCCGCGCCAGAGCCCACCCCCCCGCCTCCGCCACCACCGGATCGGCATCCCCCGCCAGCGCCTCCGCCGCCGGCCGCAGCGCCGGATCGCCGCTGTTGCCGAGGGCGATGGCCACGTTCCGCGCGAACCGGTCGCGCCCGATGCGCTTGATCGGGCTGCCACTGAACAGGGCCCGGAAGGCGGCATCGTCCAGCGCCGCGAGCTCCGCCAGCCGGGGCGCCGTCAGCGCGGCGCGCGGGGCGAAGGCGGGCTCCTCATGCGCGCGGGCGAATTTGTTCCAGGGGCAGACGGCCAGGCAGTCGTCGCAGCCATAGATGCGGTTGCCCATGGCCGGGCGCAGCGCCTCCGGGATCGGGCCGCGATGCTCGATCGTCAGGTAGGAGATGCAGCGCCGCGCATCGAGCCGGTAGGGCGCGGGGAAGGCCCCCGTCGGGCAGATGTCGAGGCAGGCGTGGCAACGGCCGCAATGGTCGGCCTCCGGCGGGTCGGGCGGCAGGGCGAGGGTCGTGTAGATCTCGCCGAGGAACAGCCAGGACCCGTGCGCGCGGCTGACCAGGTTGGTGTGCTTGCCCTGCCAGCCGAGCCCTGCCCGCTGCGCCAGCGGCTTCTCCGCGACCGGCGCCGTGTCCACGAAGACCTTCAACTCCCGCCCGAAGCGCCCGTGCATCCAGCGGCCGAGCGTCTTCAGCCGCGACTTCACCACATCGTGGTAGTCGCGCCCCTGGGCGTAGACGCTGATCGTGCCGCGGTCGCGCCGCGCCAGCGCCGCCAGCGGATCCTCCCCGGGCGCGTAGTTCACGCCGAGGGAGATGACGCTGACGGCCTCCGGCCACAGGGCGCGCGGCTGGGCGCGCTGCGCGGCGCGGTCCTCCATCCAGCCCATGGTCCCGTGCAGGCCCTCGGCCAGGAAGGCGTCGAGGCGGGCGCGGACCTCGTCGGGCAACACGGCTTCGGCGAAGCCCACCGCATCGAAGCCGAGGCGCCGGGCCTCATGGCGGATCGCGTCGCTTGCGTCGGCCCCCGTCATGCGTCGAGCACCGGCAGGCCGAGCGCCCTGGCAGCCACCCGCATGCGCGCATCGAAGCTGGCCAGCCGCGCCTGCGCCCGGAGCGCGATCGCGATGTTGATCGCGTCCGGTGCCCGGAGGGGCAGGTCGAGGCGCCGGACGAAGCCCTCCGCCAGGCGGATGTCGGCCGTCAGCGTCTCCATCCGCTCCGCCGCGGCGGCCGCCCAGGCATCGAGGGCGAGGAAGGCCGATTGCGCCTCCTCCGGCGTGATCTCGCGGTTGCGCACCCGGCGGGCCACCGCGGAGGACACCTCGGAGGAGGCGAAGTCGCTCAGCACCAGCGCGTCCTCCGTCCCCCGCAGCAGGGCCTCGGCGCGCGGCGCGAGCGCATCGGTGACGAAGAGCGGCACCAGGACGCTGGCGTCGAGGTAGATCCTCACCGCTCCCAGTCTTCGTCGCGCATGCGTCCGACGAGGCTGCCCGCATCCTCCGCCGGCACGATCCGCCCGACCCGGTGCGCGCGGAGCCAGGCGATGCTTTCCTCCGGCGTCATGCGCGGCGGCTTCGGCGCCTCCACCGGCCGAAGGGTCGCCACGGGGCGCCCATGGCGGGTGATGACGATCTCCTCGCCCGCCAGCGCCCGGTCGATCAGGGCGGAGAGCTGGTTCTTCGCCTCGACGATGCTGTGCTCGCCCATGCCGCGGGATCTAGCCATTCCCTGGCCAGATTTCCACGCCTAGCCGCGCGCCCGATAGGGCGGCACCCCCTGGTCCGGGATCCACACCCCCGCCGGCGCCTCGCCCGACTGCCAGAACACGTCGATCGGGATGCCGCCGCGCGGATACCAGTAGCCGCCGATGCGCAGCCACAGCGGCGCCAGCGTCCCCACGATCCGCAGCGCGATGGCCACCGTGCAGGCCTCGTGGAACGCCCCGTGGTTGCGGAAGGCCGAGAGGTAGAGCTTGAGCGACTTGCTCTCCACCAGCCAGTCCGCCGGCACGTAGTCGATGACGAGATGCGCGAAATCCGGCTGGCCGGTCAGCGGGCAGAGCGAGGTGAACTCGGGCGAGGTGAAGCGCACGCAGTAGCGCTGCCCCGGATGCGGGTTCGGCACGCGCTCCAGCGCCGCCTTCTCCGGGCTCTCCGGCAGGCCAGCGGGGCGGCCGAGCAGGGTCAGGCCGCTGGTATCGGTCGTCGCCCCGGTGCTCATGCCGCCTCGGCTCCCTCCGCATCGCCCGCCGCCCAGCCCTCGGCCAGCGCCGCGGCATGCGCTTCCAGCCGCCCCTCCAGGATCGCCGCGCGCAGGCCGCGCATCAAATCCTGGTAGTACTGGATGTTGTGCCAGGTCAGCAGCATCGGCCCGAGCATCTCCTCCGCCTTGAACAGGTGGTGCAGATAGGCGCGCGAATGCCGCGTACAGGCCGGGCAGGAACAGGCGGGGTCGAGCGGCCGTGCATCCTCGGCGTGCCGCGCGTTGCGCAGGTTGAGCACGCCCCGGCTGGTGTAGGCCCGCGCGGTGCGCCCCGAGCGCGTCGGGATCACGCAGTCGAACATGTCGACGCCGCGCATGACGGCGCCCACCAGGTCGGCCGGCGTGCCGACGCCCATCAGGTAGCGCGGCGCCTCCTCGGGCAGCAGCGGCGCCGTCACGTCCAGCACGGCGAACATCGCCGCCTGGCCCTCGCCCACGGCCAGGCCGCCGATCGCATAGCCCTCGAAGCCGATCGCGGTCAGCGCCGCGACGCTCTCCGCGCGCAGCCCGGGATAGACGCTGCCCTGCACGATGCCGAACAGCCCGTGCCCGTCGCGCGGCAAGAAGGCCTCGCGGCAGCGCGCCGCCCAGCGCATGGAGAGCCGCATGGAAACCGCGGCCTGCTCCTCCGTCGCCGGGAAGGGCGTGCATTCGTCGAGGCACATGGTCACGTCGGCGCCGAGCAGGCGCTGGATCTCCACGCTCCGCTCGGGCGTGAGGCGGTGCTTCGAGCCATCGACATGGCTGCGGAAGGTGACGCCGCCCTCATCCATCTGCCGGAGTTCCGACAGGCTCATCACCTGGTAGCCGCCGGAATCCGTCAGGATCGGCCCGTGCCAGTCCATGAACCGGTGCAGCCCGCCGAGCCGGTCCACCCGCTCCGCCCCCGGGCGCAGCATCAGGTGATAGGTGTTGCCGAGCACCATGCGCGCGCCCGTCGAGCGCACCGCATCCGCGGTCATCGCCTTGACCGTGCCCGCGGTGCCGACGGGCATGAAGACCGGCGTCTCCACCTCGCCATGCGCCGTGCGCAGCACCCCGGCGCGCGCCGCGCCGTCATGCCCCGCCTTCTCCCAGCGCAGGGTCACGGCGCGAGGTCCAGCAGCGAGGAATCCCCGTAGCTGTAGAAGCGGTAGCGCGCGGCGATCGCTTGCGCATAGGCGGCGCGCATCCGCGCCGTGCCGGCGAAGGCCGAGGCCAGCATGAACAGCGTGCTCCGCGGCAGGTGGAAGTTGGTCATCAGAAGGTCCGCGGCGCGGAAGCGGTGGCCGGGCAGCAGGTAGAGATCGGTCAGGCCGCGGAAGGGCCGCACGGGGCGAAGCGGATCCTCGAACCCCTGTGCCGCCGTCTCCAGCAGCCGCAGGGCGGTGGTCCCGACCGCGACGATCCGGCCGCCGGCCGGGCGCGCCGCGTTGATCGCGGCCGCGGCCTCCTCCGTCACCTCGCCCCACTCGGCATGCAGCCGGTGCGCGCGGGGATCCTCGGCGCGGAGCGGCAGGAAGGTGCCGGCGCCGACATGCAGGGTCACCGTCGCGCGCTTCACCCCGCGCGCCGCCAGCGCATCCAGCAGCCGCGGCGTGAAGTGCAGGCTCGCGGTGGGTGCGGCGACGGCGCCGGGGCGGGCGGCGAACACCGTCTGGTAGTCCTCCCGGTCCTCCTCGGTCGGGCCTTCCGGCCGGGCGATGTAGGGCGGCAGCGGGATCTCGCCCGCGCGCTCCAGCGCCGCGGCGAGCGCCGCCTGGTCGGGGCCGAAATCCAGCATCACCATCCCGTCGCCCGACTTCTCCACCACCAGCGCGGAGAGGCCCGGCGCGCCCTCGATCGTAACGCGCTCGCCGGGGCGCAGCCGCCGCGCATTGCGCACCAGCGCCTGCCACAGCCCGGCGCCGTCGCAACGGTTCAGCAGGATCTCGACGGCGGCGTCCCCGCGCCGCCCGCGCAGCCGCGCCGGGATCACCCGCGTGTCGTTCACCACCATCACATCGCCGGGCCCGAGCAGCCCGGGCAGGTCGCGCACGGTGCGGTCCTCGATCGCCCCGGCCGTCACGCGCAGCAGCCGCGCGGTGTCGCGGGGCCGGGCCGGGGCCTGGGCGATCAGGTCCTCCGGCAGGTGGAAGTCGAAATCCTCCGTGCGGAGCGGCGGGAAGGGCAGGGGGGTGTCGGGCACGGCGGGGCGGTAGCCCGGCGGCCCCCGCCGAGGCAAGCGATCCGACACGGGCATCGGGTGCCGCCCCGCCCACGCTCAGTTCGGGAAGCGAGACCCCCGGAAGACGAAGGCCGGCAGGCTGTAGAGGCCGTATTCCAGCTCCGACGGGACCCAGCCCGAACCGGCATAGATCGGGCGGATGAAGCAGAACGTCCCGGGATGCTCGGCCGCGAAGCGTTCCATCCGTCGCCACTCGCCGCCCCGGTTCACCGATGCCAGCTGGGGGAAGAGGTTGATGTCGGTCCCGCCGCCCATGGTGTGGGCGAAGAAATGGCCGCGGTCGCGGCCCGGATAGGTCGCGGACCACACCCCCGACAGATAGCCGCCCATGCGCCCCCGGTCGCGCGTGCCGGCCGGCTCGCGCCGGGACACGCCCCAGACGGCCACCACGCGGTCGTCGCGGGCCGATCCGCGCGGCTGCAGGTCGAACAGCGTGGACACGGCGCCTTCCTCGCCCGGCTTGCCGCCGAGCGTCACGGTGAGAAGCTCGCCGCCCGTCGGTGGGTAGGCCGATGCCCAGAACTCCTCCAGATCGGCGCTCAGCCGCGCCAGGGCCGCTTCGCGCGACACCGGCTGCGCCAGGCCTTCCGCCAGCTTCCGGTAGACTTCCATCGCCCCCTCCACCCGCGGGCCCGTCCCGGCGCATCGCCGGCCGCGCCGCGCCACCTCGCCCCAGGGCCCGCCCCAGGGTCCACCCCAGGGCGCGCGCGGCTCCGCGCGCTACGGGATCGCCTCGATCGCGTCCACGCGGTCCGGATAGAAGGCGAGGTGCCCGGCGATCGCCGCCATGGCCGGATAGGGGCTTTCGTAGCTCCAGACGGCGTTCTCGGCCGTCCGCCCGTCGCCGAGCGCGAGCGTGAAGTAGCTGGCATCCCCCTTGTAGGGGCAGTGGGTCGAGCGCTGCGTGCGGCGAAGCAGCGCCATGTCCGCATCCTCGCGCGGGATGTACTGGACCGGCGGGTAGCTGGCCTCGGTCAGGGTGAGGGCGCGGGTGGTCTCCGCGATCACCGTCCCGCCGAAGGTCACGCGCAGGCGATGGGGATTCGGCACGATCGCGATCGGATGGTCGGGGCCTGGCAGCTTCATCGGATGTCTCCTTGCGCGGCGCCGCCAGCTTCGCCCAGGCCGCACCGGCTGTCAGCCGCGATCCGCCACCGGCTTGCGCAACCGTGGCGCGGTGGCGGCCGGGGATGCGTTCCGCTAGGCCGGGCGCACGGCGCGTCGTCCCGCGCCGAACGGAACGACCCCGCATGCGCCCCACCCCTTGCCTCCGCAGCCGCCTCGCCGCGGTGGCGTTCGTCCTGCCGGCCCTGTTCGCCCTCGCCGCGTCGCCGGCCGTCGCGCAGCCCGCCGCGCCCTTCGCCTTCGCCGCCTATGGCGACATGCCCTACTGCACCCCGCGGGACAGCGCCGCCGCCTGCGCCGCCGAGGCCGCGCGGGTCGAGGCGCTGGTCGATGCGATCAACGCCGCCCGCCCCGCCTTCTCGATCTTCCTCGGCGACACCAAGGGCGGGTCGGAGGCCTGCACGGATGCGATCGTCTTCGACCGGACGCTGGCCTGGATGGGCCGCACGGAGGGTGCGCTGGTCTACACCCCGGGCGACAATGAATGGACGGATTGCTGGCAGGACCGCGCCGGCCGCTACGACCCGCTGGTGCTGCTGGCGCGCATCCGGGAGCGCTTCTTTCCCCGCGCCGTCAGCCTCGGCCGCGCGCCGATCCCGGTGCTGCGCCAGGCCGATATCGACCCCGCCCACGCGATTTTCGTCGAGAATGCCCGCTGGTGGCAGGGCAGGGTGATGTTCCTGACGGCGCACGTCCCGGGCTCGGACAACAACCTCCCGCCGGAGAGCGGGCCCGTCCCGCCGGGCTCGGCGCAGGAATTCCCCCCGCGCAACGCCGCCAACCTCGCCTGGATCGAGGCCGGGTTCGCCGAGGCGGCGCGGCAGGGCGCGCTTGCCGTGGTGGTGGCGATCCAGGCCGACATGTTCTACCGCGACCGCTGCGGGCGGGGCACCTGGCAGGGCCATGCGGACACCCGACGCGTGCTGGCCGAGGCGGCGCGGCGGTTCGGGCGGCCGGTGCTGCTGCTGAACGGCGACAGCCATTTCTTCCTGCGCGACCGGCCGATGCCGGAGGCGCCGAACCTCGAGCGGGTCATGGTGCCGGGCGACAAGGACATCCGCGCGGTGCTGGTGCGCGTCGATCCGGACGCGGCGGCGCCCTTCGGCTTCGAGCTGATCGGCGCCGCGGACCGGCCGGCGCCGGCCGGATGCTGATCTCCGGCGTGGCGGCTTGTTGACAGGCGCGCCGCAGCTCCTCCCCTGAAGGAATTGCCTTCTCCCCCCCCTCCGCACCACGATTTTCCGGCACCCATCCCGCACCACCAGGGAAAGGTGCCAGAAAACGATGATGGGGGGTTGGTGGGGGGAAGAAGTGTCTTCTTCCCCCCGCCTCACCCCCCCGCCGCGATGTTGTCGAGCAGCCGGACCCCGCCCAGCCGCGCCGCCGCGATCAGCCGCCCCGGCAGCGCCGTGCCCGGGCGCAGCGTCTCGGGCTCGACCAGGGCCAGGTAGTCCACCGCGAAGCCCTGGCGGACCAGCGAGGCCGTGGCCTCCGCCAGCGCCGGGGCCGTGTCCCGCCCCGCCCGCAGCGCCGCCTCCGCCGCGACCAGCGCGGCATGGAGCGCCGGCGCCCGCGACCGCTCCTCGGCCGAGAGGAAGCGGTTGCGCGAGGAGAGGGCGAGGCCGTCCGCCTCCCGCACCGTCGGGCAGCCGATGACGCGGATCGGGATGTCGAGATCGGCCGCCATCCGCCGCACCACCTGGAGCTGCTGCCAGTCCTTCTCCCCGAACATCGCCATCGCGGCGCCGGTCTGGAGGAACAGCTTGGCGCAGACCGTGGCGACGCCGCGGAAATGGCCGGGCCGTGCCGTGCCTTCCCAGCCCTCGGTCGGGCCGGCGACCTCGATGCCGGTGGCGTGGCCGGGCGGGTACATCGCCTCGGGCGTCGGCAGCCAGGCCAGGTCGCAGCCGGCGGCCGCGAGCGCGGCGAGGTCGCCCGCCTCGTCCCGCGGGTAGCGGGAGAGATCCTCGCTCGCGGCGAATTGCAGCGGGTTGACGAAGATCGAGGCGATCACGGTCTCGGCACCCGCCGCCCGCGCCGCCCGCACCAGGGAGACATGGCCTTCGTGCAGCGCGCCCATCGTCGGGACGACGGCGCGCCGCCCCGGCGGGCCGAGGCGGTCGGCCTCGGCGCGGAGCGTGGGGAGGTCGCGGGCGATGCGCATGGGCTGGGTCCTTCGCGGTCGGCCGCGGTCTCCGCCGCGGCGCCGGCGCGGATGGAAGCATGCGCGGGCGCCGCGGCAAGCCGGCCCGCCGCGGGTCAGGGTGGCGCCGGCGCGCGGGGGCCAGGGTCGCGCCGGCGCGCGGGGGCCAGGTCGCTGCGGCGCGTTGCGCGGGGGCGGTGGCGGGGCCATTCCCCGCCGCACCATGCCCGATGCCGCCGAAGCCGCTTCCCGCCCGCTGATCCGCCTGCTGCCCGGCCATGACCGCCGGGTGAAGGCGGGCCACCCCTGGGCCTTCTCGAACGAGATCGCGATGACCGAGGCGGCCCGGGCGCTGCCGCCCGGCGGGCTGGTGCGGCTCGAGGGCGATGATGGCTGGCGCCACGGCACCTGGCAGTTCAACCCGCACAGCCTGATCGCCGCGCGAAGGCTGGACCGCGACCCCGGGGCCGCGGTCGAAGCGTCCTGGCTGCGCGCCCGGCTCGGCGCCGCGCTGGCGCTCCGCGCGCGGCTGTTCGGCGATGCCCGCTTCTGCCGCCTGGTGCATGCCGAGGCGGATGGGCTGCCCGGCCTGGTCATCGACCGCTACGGCGACGCGCTGGCGCTCCAGGCCAACACGGCGGGGATGGAGGCGCTGACGCCGGCGCTGGTCGAGGCGCTGGAGGGGTTGCTCGCCCCGGCGCTGATCGTCGCCCGCAACGACGCGTCCGTGCGCCGGCTGGAGGGGCTGGAGGACAGCGTCGCCGCGCTCCGCGGCACGGGCGGCGCGGCGCGGGTCGAGGAGGCGGGCCTCGGCTTCACGGTCGACCTGCTGGGCGGGCAGAAGACCGGCTGGTTCTACGACCAGCGGGAGAACCGCGACCGCGTGGCCCGCCTGGCCGCGGGCGCCACGGTGCTGGACGCCTTCTGCCACACCGGGGGGTTCGGGCTGCGCTGCGCCGCCGCCGGGGCGGCCCGGGTCACCCTGCTCGACCGCAGCGCGCATGCGCTCGACCTGGCCCTGGCGAGTGCCGCGGAGAACGGCATCGCGCCACGGGTCGCGGCGATGCGGGCCGAGGCGCTGGAGGCGCTGGAGCGGATGGCGGCCGATTCCGCGGCGCGCTTCGACATCGTGGTGGCCGATCCGCCGGCCTTCGCCAAGGCGCGGCGCGACCAGCCCCAGGCGGTGCGCGGCTATGCCAAGCTCGCCCGGCTGGCGGCGGCGCTGGTGGCGCCGGGGGGATTCCTGTTCCTCGCTTCCTGCAGCCACCATGTGGCGCCCGGGGAGTTCGCCGACGCGGTCCTTCATGGCATCTTCCGGGCGCGGCGCGAGGCGCGGATCCTGTTCCAGGGCGGCGCCGGCCCCGACCATCCGGTGCATCCGCTGCTGCCGGAAAGCGCCTACCTCAAGGCCATGCTGTTCCACCTGGCGTGACCGGCGGGCGCGGCCATCGGGCCGTGGCGGCGCTGCCCGCCTGCCTCCGCGCGGCCTATCTCCGCACGGATTACGAGGCGGCCGGCGCCGTCGCGCGCATCGGCCGGCGGAGCCGCGCGGTGGATGCGGTGCTGCGGCGCCTCCGCCCCGGCATCGCCCGGCCCGAGGGGGCCTTCGTGACCGCCTGGAACCCCCGCAGCCGCCCGCGCCCGCGCGGCTGGAACGAGCGGGCGCTCGCGCGGCTGCGCGAGGCGGCCGCCCGCCTGCCCGGGGAGGAGGGCTGGGGCGGCGCGGCCGATCCGATCGCCGGCCGCCGCGCCCCCGCGGCGCGGCGCTGGGCGGAGCGCCACCTGCTGCTCGCCGCCGATCCGCGCCGCGTCGGGGTGCTGGCGCGCCGCTTCGGCCAGCATGCGATCGTGCTCGTCCGCGCCGGCGCCCCGGCGCGGCTGCGCGCGACCGGGCCCGGTCAGAGGACGACCAGCGCCTTCTCCTCCTGACCCGCGCGCCAGTAGCGCTCGGTCGTGTCGTAGCCGACCTTGTCCATCCAGGGGGCGCAGATCTCGGCGAAGAGCCGGCGCTGCTCCTCGGTCATCTCCGGCGGCAGGCCGGAATGGACCTCGGCGAAGCGGTCGGAGGTGCGCTCGGGCAGGTCGACCTGCAGGGCCTGGCGGAGCTGGCGCTGCTCGCCCGGGTTGAGCGCGATCAGCTCCCCCACGGCCCTGGCGACGCGCTCCGGCTCGCGGGCCATCAGCAGCCAGTCCACCTCGACGGCGCGGCCGGCGAGGGAGGGGGCGACCTTCGACCAGGCCTCGAGGCAATGCGCCCAGCGCCGCGCGGCGGTCTCGAAGCCCTCCTGCGGGAATTTGCGGCCCGCGGAGGCGAGGTTCTCGATGGCGCGGCGGCGCATGAAGATGAAGCGCGCCTCCGGCCAGATCTGCCGCAGCACGGGCACCGCCTCGATCATCGAGGCGCGCGGGGTCTTGTCGAGCCAGTGGCCCTTCGGGAAGAGCTCCCGCGTGAGGCCGGCCAGCGTGTCGCGGATCGCCGAGGCGAGGAAATCCTGCGGCACATGCGCGAGCATGGTGTTGAGGCCGGGACGCCGGTCGGTCGCGCGCTCGGCGTAGTGCTTCTCGATCACCTGCATCAGGCGCGGGGCGATGTCGAGGAGATGCCCCTCGCCATGGCCGGCGTAGCGGGTGTTGCGGAACAGCGCCTGGGCCATGGCGCTGGTGCCGGAACGGGCGGCGCCGAGGATGAAGAGCGGGCGCTGCGGGACGGGCGGCGCGATGGCGGGCCGCGCGGGCTGGACATCCGCCAGGGCGGCGGCCGCGGCGGTCACGGCCGCGGCCTGCGTGTCGGCCGGTTGGGGGTCGGCGGCCGGGGGGGGCCCCACGGACCGGTCGGGCCCGGCGCGCACCG
>CAZMCV010000073.1:0-19319 GCA_964564645.1 uncultured Acetobacteraceae bacterium | reverse complement strand
GATCGGGCTCGACAGCCGTCTGCTGGTGGACAGCCACCACCAGGCCGTCGCCGCGACCCTCGCCGGACCGGAGGTCGCGGTGCTGACCATCTCGCATTCCGGCAGCACGCTGGAGACGGTGACAGCCACGCGCCTGGCGCGGGAGGCCGGGGCGCGCACCATCGTCGTGACCAATCTCGGCCGCAGCCCGATCTCCGCCCATGCGGAGGTGCTGCTGCACACCGCGGCGCGCGAGACGCGCACGCGCACCGAGGCGATGACGAGCCGCATTGCGCAGCTCGCCGTCGTGGATGCGCTCGTCAGCCACGCCGCGCTGGCGATGGGGGAGCGGGCTGTCATGGCATCGAGGCGCAGCGCGGAGGCGCTGGCTCTCAAGCGGTTCTGACAAGATGGCTGTGCGAGTGGGTTCCGACGCGTTAGAGCCTGTCCGGGAACAGAGCGAGTCATCTGAATCGGTTTTGACTGTCTCCCAGCGGCCGGTACTGGAAGACGTGCATCCATGTGGACGCCCAGGAACCGACCGAATTACGACCGCAGCAAGCTGCGCTACCCGAGTGATCTGGCCGACGAGGAATCGCCGATCATGGGCTCGCTGTCCCGTCGACGAAGCGTGGCGGCAACAAGCGGACGATCGACCCGCGTGCGGTGCTGAATGGGATGATGTACATCCTTTCCACCGGCTGCCAGTGGGTGGCGCTGCCGAAGGACCTGCCGCCACGCAGCACGGTGAATGTCGACCTGCGGCGTCGGGACGAGAACCGGACGCTCGATCGCATCCACCATGCGCCTTACGTGCTGTGCCGCGAGCAGGCCGGGCGGGATGGCGCGGACCTTCCGGTACCAGCGCCTGCTGGATGAGGCGCGGAACGCCTCGATCGGCGAGATGGCGGCAGCGGAGCGGATCGAGCGGGGATACCTCGGCACGCTGCTCCGGATGACACTGCTAGCGCGGGACGTCGTCGAGGCCATCCTGGACGGGCGGCAGCCCGAGGGCGTGGCGCTGCCGCGGCTCCGGGAGCCGTTCCCGATGGCATGGATGGAGCAGCGTGCCGTGTGGGACTGCGGCTCAACGGCGTGAACCCGGCGAGTTGCATGCGTACCGGTGTGGGCGGATCGTGGACCATCCTGCGGCGCTACGTGCGTTGGTTCGGCAGGTGCGGCTCGGCCGGACATCAGCCCCCGAGATAGTCTGGATGGGCCTTGAGCCAAGTTAGGTAGTCGGCGAATGCCGCCTCGGGCAGGAAGCGCGGCGCATAGCCCATCTCCTCGGCAATACGGGAGATATCCTCGACGCCGCGTGGCTTCGGCTCGCGGAAGTCGATGGTGACCGTGGCGGGGTCCTCCGACTGCGACCAGGCGAAGTCCGGGAACGCCTCCGCCAGCAACGCCGGCCAGCGCGGCAAGGCCGGCGCCCAGTCGAGCCCGGAGCCGATATTGTAGACCGGCCAGCGCGGCGTCTTGGCGTCGAGGAGAAGGATCAGGCCCCGCGCCAGGTCGCGCGCGTAAATCCAGGGGCGCGGCAGCAGGCGAGCCGGCAGCACCGCTTGCTCGCCCTTCAGCGCCGCGATCGCGATCTGCATCGGTGCGCCGCAGAGGTCGCGCACGCCCGTGTCGCGCTCCCATGGGCCGAAGACGGATGCGATGCGCGCGCAGACGAGGTCGAGGCCCCAGAGCTCTTTCAGCCGTAGCGCCATCCGCTCTCCGGCGTATTTGGTGACGCCGTAGATCGAGTTCGGCACCGGCGGGGTGGTATCCTCGCGCAGCAGGCCGTGGGTATTCAGGCTCTCGCCGTAGACCGAGATGGAGGAGGGGAAGACGATCCGTCCGACCCCCGCGTCGCGCGCGGCGCGGAGTTGGATCGCCATGCCGCGCAAGTTGACGTCGAGGACCGCCTCCGTGTCCTCGGACTCGCGCCGCGGCCCGGCGGTGACGGCGGCGAGCGGGAACATGCGGTCGATGCGGTGCCGTCCGAACAGCGCCGCGACCGCAGCCTGGTCGCGCACATCGCCCTGCACCACGGTCAACCGGCCCGGGAGGGTGCCGAAGGCCCGCGCGGCGGCGGCGGGCAGCGCCTCCCGCCCGAAGACGACCACCTCCTCGCCGCGCGCGAGCAGCTGCTCGACGACGTTCAGTCCGACGAAACCGGCCCCACCTGTCACCAGCACCGCCATCGCTGCCCCCCCGGATCCCTCGGCCCGCTTCCGATTGCAGGCTGCGCGCCGCGCATGGTCAAGGCGCATGGCCGGTCGGGTTGCGTGGGCGGGGACATGTGGCATAGTCGTTCACTAAATCGGGAAACCTCGCCACCGGCGGATCGAAGGAGACGGCCATGCGACGTCGATGGACGCGCGCGCTCGGCGCGCTCGCGCTTGCCTGCGGTCTTGGCGGGTTCGCCGCCTCTGGCGAGGCGCAGAACCTGGTCTATGCAAACTCGCTCGCGCGCAGCCACGTGCAGTTCGGCGTCGTCGCGGACGAATGGATCGACGAGATCCAGAAGGCCACGAACAACCGCGTGCGTATCCGCCATGTCCCCGGCGGCGCGTTGCTGCGGCTCGAGAACATGATCGAGGGGCTGCGCAGCGGTGTCGCCGACATCGGCGTGACGAACGTCTCGAGCTTCCCGGGCCAGCTGCCGATCACCGCGACGCTGGCGGGCACGGCGGACATCACCCTGGGCAACAAGCTGAACACGATCGGCCTGTCGCTGGTGTTCATGAAGCTGCTCGAGGAATTCCCGCAGATCACGCAGGAGTTCCGCGACGTCGGGCTGATGCCGCTGGTCTGGATCCCAACCTACACCTTCGCCGTCATCGCGCGCGAGCCGATCGTGACGCTCGCCGACATGCAGGGGAAGAAGATCCGCTCCTTCGGCCCGAACCTGCCGCGCATCCTGGCCGCGGCCGGCGCGACGCCGCTCTCGGTGGCGGTGGCCGAGGTCTACACCTCGCTGCAGACCGGCGTCATCGACGCGGCGATGACCGACCCGCCGAACATGGTGACGGGCCGCTGGTACGAGCAGGCGAAGAACGTGATCCACACCGGCCCCGGTGTCGGCGCCCAGACGCTTGGCATCGGCGTCGCCTACATCATCAACCTGAACAGCTGGAACAAGATCAGCGAGGCGGACCGCGCCACCATCCTCGAGATCAGCCGGCGCGTCACCCTCGCCTCCGGCCAGCGGATGCAGGAAACCGGCGACCAGGCGCTGGTGGAGCTGCGCAACCGCGGCGTCACGCTGCGCAGCCTGAGCGAGGCGGATACGGCCGAGCTGGCGCGGCGGACCGGCGACTTCGCGGCGGTCGCGGAGGCGCGGATGAACGAGCTCGGCAAGCCCGGCACGGCGATCATCAAGCGCTACCGCGAGCTGGTCGAGGATTTCGCCGCGGGCCGCCTGAAGCCCTGACGGCCACCCGTTCCGCAGCCCATCGGCAGGAGGCCGGAATGAAGCTCGAAGGTCGGGTCGGCATCGTCACCGGAGGCGGGTCCGGCATCGGGGCCGCGACCGCCCGGCTGATGGCCGCGGAAGGGGCGCGGCTGCTGCTGGTGGATCGCAACGCCGAGGGCCTGGCCGCGACGCGCGACGCCATCGCGGCCTCGGGCGGTCCTGCGGCGGAAATCCTGGTCGCCGACGTGACGGAGGCGGCGCCGCCGAAGACGGCGGTGGCGGAGCTGATGGCGCGGCACGGGCGACTCGACACCGTCGTCACCTGCGCCGGGATCTCGCCCGGGGGCACCGTGGCGACGATGGACGAGGCGGCCTGGGACCGCGTCTTCGCGGTGAACGTGAAGGGCACTTACACCTGGCTGCACGCGGCTCTCCCGGCGCTCGCGCAGTCGGGCGGCGGAACCATCGTGATGGTCGCCTCGCAGCTTGCCTTCACGAGCCTCGGTGGCAATGCCGGCTACATCGCCAGCAAGGGTGCGATCCTGGCGCTGACCAAGACCATGGCGGTGGACCACGCCCCGCAGAAGATCCGAGTCAACGCCGTCGCGCCCGGGGTGATCGACACGCCGATGCCGCGCAACTCGCTGACCACACGCCATGCCGACCCGGAGGCGACGGCGAAGGAATGGGCGGCGCGCCATCCGCTGGGCCGCTTCGGCCGACCGGAGGAGGTGGCGCGCGCCATCCTCTATCTGGCCTCGGAGGACAGCGCCTTCGTGACGGGGCACACGCTGGTGATCGACGGGGGCTGGACCGTGGCGCGCTGACCGCCGCGAACAAGGGGAGGTCGGGGGTGATCCGAAGGGCGTTCTTCCTGGCAGTGGCGGCGCTGCTGATCGCCGCGGCGCCGGCCGCGGCGCAGAACCTGGTCTACGCCAACCCGCTCTCCCGCGGGCATTTCCAGTTTGGCGTGCTGGCCGAGGAATGGATCGCGGAGGTCCAGCGTGCGACCGAGAACCGCGTGCGCATCCGCCACGTTCCGGGTGGATCGCTGCTGCGCATCGAGAACATGGTCGAGGGGCTGCGCGGCGGCGTCGCCGACATCGGCTCCACCAACGTCGCGGCCTCGGCCCGCCAGCTGCCGATCGTGGCGACCTTGGCGGGCACCGCCGACATGACGCTCGGCAACCAGCTCGACACGGTCGGGCTGGCCGCGGTGTTCCAGAAGTTGCTCGAGGAGTTCCCGCAGATCACCAAGGAGTTCGAGGACATCAACCTCGTCCCCGTGGTCTGGGTGCCGGCCTTCACCTTCGCCATCATGTCGCGCACGCCGGTGGCGACGCTGTCCGACCTGCAGGGCAAGAAAATCCGCGCCTTCGGACCGAACCTGCCCCGGCTGCTGGCGGCGGCAGGCATGACGCCGCTCTCGGTGGCGGCGGCCGAGATCTACACCTCGCTGCAGACCGGCGTGATCGACGCGGCCTTCACCACGCCGGCCGCGATGTACAGCCAGCGCTGGTACGAGCAGGGCAAGAACATCCTCACCACCGGCCCGCGCTGGGGCGCGCAGGTGCTCGGCATCGGCGACGGCTACTTCTTCAACCGCGATTCCTGGAATCGCATCAGCCCCGCGGACCGGGAGATCATCCGGCGGGTCAGCCGGGACTTCACCCTTGCGGCAGGCAAGCGCATGCAGGAGGACGGCGAGACCTCGCTGCGCGAGATGCAGGCGCGCGGGGCGACGGTGCGGCACCTGTCGGAGGCCGACACGGCCGAACTCGCCCGCCGCTCCGGCGACTTCACCAAGGTCGCGGAGGAGACCATCAATGGCCTCGGCGGGCCGGGCACCGCGATGATGGCGCGCTACCGCGAGCTGGTCGCCGACTACGCCGCCGGCCGCCTGCGCTGATGGCCGCACGGATCGAGGCCCTGATCGGGCGGGTGCTGAACGCGGTCGCGCTTCTGGCCGGCACGCTGCTTTTCCTGATCGCAGTGATCGTCACGACCGACGTGCTCAAGCGCTGGATCACCGGCAAGCCGATCCTCGGCGTCTTCGAGGCGGTGGAGGTGATGCTGGTCGCCGTCACCATGGGCGTGCTCGGCCTGGTCGAGTGGCAGCAGCGCCAGCTCAATGTCGACGTCTTCACCCATCGTGCGCGCGGGCGATCCGCGCTGTTCTTCCTTGTCCTCGACAAGGCGATGGCCTCGATCTTCATCGGCGTGCTGATGGCGATGGCAGCGGCCGAGTGGCTGAAGGCTTGGAACGGCTGGTACCTGCGGCGCGGGATGGTGGAGATCCCCATCGTCATCCCGATGGGGCTGCTGGTGGCCGGCGCGGCCCTGACCTTGGTGGCGGCGCTGTGGGGCTTCGGCAAGGCGCTCGCCTGCCTGGTGACGGGGCGACCCTACCGCGTGCCGATGACGGATGCGCGGGTCGGCGGCGTCGCCGACAGCCCGCACTGAGGGACCGGGGAACGACCGCATGCCCGAATGGATCGCCGACCCGGAGGTCTTCTCCCTCGTCGCCAGCTTCGTCGTGATCTTCGGAATGATGTTCCTCGGCGTGCAGATCGGCGTCTGCCTCGGCCTCGGCGGCATCCTCGGCACCTACCTCTTCCTCGGCAACTGGACGGCCGGGATGAACATGGTGCTGCTGCAGGCGACGGACGTCACCGCCTCCTACACGCTGATGGTCATTCCGATGTTCGTGCTGCTGGGCTCGCTCGGCGCCGTCTCCGGCATCACGACCGATCTGTTCAACGCCTTCTACCGCTGGCTCGGGCGGCTGACCGGCGGCGTCGCGGTGGCGACCATCGCCACCTGCGCCGCCATGGCCTCGATCACCGGCTCCTCGGTCGCGGTGGCGACCGCCATGACCCGCGTCGCCCTGCCGGCGCTGCGAAGCTACAACTACGACGAACGGCTCTCGCTCGGCTGCATCGCCATGGGCGGGACGCTGGCGATTATGATCCCGCCCTCCATCACCTTCGTCCTCTACGGAATCTTCGCCGAACAGTCGATCGGGCGGCTCCTGATCGCGGGCCTGATCCCGGGTCTGCTGACGGCGACCGCCTTCGCGCTGCTCATCGTGGTGCGCTGCAAGCTGGACCCCGCGCTCGGACCGCGCGGTCCGGCCTTCACCTGGCGCGAGAAGTTCGAGAGCCTGGGTTGGTTCCTGCCCTTCTTCGGGATCGTCTTCCTGGTCTTCGCCGGCATCCTTCTCGGCATCTGGACGCCCGTGGAGAGCGGCGCAGGGGGTGCGATCCTCGTGCTGCTGCTGGCGATGTGGCGGCGCTCCATCAGCTTCGCCGACTTGATCCGCGCCTGCCGCGACGCGGCGATGACCTCCTCCTCCATCTTCATCATCATCATTGGCTCGCTGACCTTCGGGCAGTTCCTGGCGCTAAACGGTTTCTCCGATCGCTTCGCGGAATGGATCATCGGCCAGCAGTTCGGGCCGCTGACGCTGTTCCTGATCCTGGTCGGGATCTACTTCGTGCTCGGCTGCCTGATGGAGGTCACCTCCATCCTCGCGCTGACAATCCCACTGGTGCTGCCGATCGTCATCGCCGTCGGCTGGGACCCCATCTGGTTCGGCGTGATCATCGTGCTACTGATGGAGATCGCGGCGGTGACGCCGCCGGTCGGACTGAACCTCTTCGCGATCAAGGCGACCTTGCCCGACATCGATCTGCACAAGGTCTACATGGGCGCCATCCCATTCTGGCTCGTGGTGATGGCCGTGATCTTCACACTTTACGCCCTCCCCGGGATCGCGCTGTGGCTGCCTGGCCTGATGATCGGCTGAAACTGGGAGGAGACCACACATGCTGACGCGCCTGCCCGACCATGGCCGCTACGGATACTCCGCCATTCACAAGCGCCCGGATTACGACTGGCCGGGCGGCAAGCGGCTCGCCTTCCACTTCGCCACGAACATCGAGATCTTCGCCTTCGGCACCGGCCTCGGCCACGCGCCGGCCGCGGTCACGCCGCCGCCTGACCACCGCGGCCATGCCTGGCGCGACTACGGGCTGCGCGTCGGCTCGTGGAACGTGTTCGACATGCTCGACGAGCTGGACCTGCCGGCGAACCACCTGGCCAACTCGCTGCTCTACAACTACGCGCCCGACATCATGGACCGCATCCGCGAACGCGGCGACGAGATCATCGGCCATGGCCGCACCAATGCCGAGCGCCAGGGCACCTTGTGGGAGGAGGAGGAGGCGCGGCTGATCCGGGAGGTCACCGAGACCTTCCGCCGCCACGAGGGCAAGGCGCCGCGCGCCTGGATGTCGCCCTGGATGTCGCATTCGGCGACGACGCCCGACCTGCTGCGGGAGGCCGGCTACGACATCCTCATGGACTGGCCTGCCGACGACCAGCCCTTCTGGATGGAGACGCGCGCGGGGCGGATGCTCTCCGTGCCCTACCCGATCGAGATCAACGACGTGCCGCAGATGCTGAACCGCCAGCTGACGGCCGTCGAGTTCGGGCAGATGATCCGTGACCAGTTCGACATGATGCTCGAGCTGTCGGAGAGGCGGCCGCTGGTGATGGGCGTCTCGACGCATATGATGGTGGTCGGCCAGCCCTATCGGCTCAAGCCGCTGCGCGAGGCGTTGCTCTACATCCGCAACCACCCGAAGGCGGACAAGGTCTGGTTTACGCGACCTTCCGAGATCGCCGACCACATCCTGTCGCTGCCCGAGGGGACCGTGCCCTTCGTCCCCGCCTCCGACGGATGGCGTCCGCGCTGACCCGAGCGTAGGAGCGGGTTTTCGCCCCCGAGTCGCATTGGGATCGCGTCGCGGAGAACCGCGCGTGTTTGCTGTTCCCCTGCGGTCGGGCGCTGAGATTATTGAAGTCAAGCAGTCGATCGGCTCGAGAGATCCAAATATCGATACGTGACATCTTGCCGGTCGAACCGCCCTACACTCAAGGTTCGGAGGATCTCCGCCGCCCGGAGCGCGTCGAGCGACCTCGGTCCGTTAGCGCACCCTCAAGGATGTCGGAGAGATCTGGGCAACGACTAGGGAATTTTGTGGCGGATGGCCGAACGCATAACGGAATGTCGAAATGGAACTCGTGCTCTCAAGCGGTGGGCTCGGGGCTCTGCCGAACGGTCATGGGGGTGACCAGCCGCAGCGGAACCGCGACCTCGTCCAACGCGGCGGCATGGGTGCCGAGCACCTGGCGGATGGCGCTACGGTTTCCCCGAAATACTCCCTCCGGTAGAAGCCGGCGATGGACAACAGCACAGCGACCACGCCCTACAGCAAGCTCAAGGGCGACCGCTACCGCGCGTACGAGGAACTGCCCGTCGAGGTGCGCCGAGCCCTGCAGGAAGCCCTGGTGGACTGGTGCCCGCTCCGTGCCCGCGAATGGCACCTTCACCTGCTGCGCCAGCAGCGGTTGCGGCCGGCCCAGGCGACATCCTTTCTCGTGCAGACCATCCGCAGCCAGGATCACGCCGAAGTCGCCGCCTTTGCGAGGACATGGCCGAAGGGCGCGCAGACCTATCCGCATCTCGCCGCCGGCGCGACGCTCCAGCGCTATGTCGGAACGGACGGCGTCCCCGCACCAGAACACATTTTCGCGGCTCCTGCGGCCAGGCAGTCCAAGGCACCGGTCAAGCGCAAGGCGCGCCGCCGCGCCCGGCGCTGAACGCGGAGCGGAAGCGACGCGGTCCCCACCGGCTTCCACCGTGCTGCATCAAAGAGTGCCGATGGTCCGGCGCCAGCGGCCGTGGCTTGGCCGGCGTCGATGGTAGGCCGGATCGTGTCCCATGGCGTGGTGTAGAAGCGATGGCTCCTGGCGGGGTGAGCCGCCGTGTCAGGCTGTCACGGCGGAGAGCCTGGCGGGCCCGGTATCGCTGACGGCGCTGATGCCTTCCAGGGTCATGTAACGGGCGCGTTGGGTGGCCCATTCGTCGGACTGCTCGAGGAGGATGGCGCCGACGAGGCGGACGACGGCAGCCTCGTTGGGAAAGATGCCGACGGTGTTGGTGCGGCGCTTGATCTCGCCATTGAGGCGCTCGATCGGGTTGGTGGAGTGCAGCTTCGGCCGGTGTGCGGCGGGGAAGGCCATGTAGGCCAGGACATCCTCCTCGGCTTCGTCCATCAGGTTGGCGAGCTTGGGCACCTTGGGGCGGAGCTGGTCGGCGACGGTGCGCCACTGGGCGTGCGCGGCGGCAGCGTCGCCCTCGGCATAGGCGGTGCCGGTTGGACGTATGCGTCCAACGGCCGAGACGATGCGGCGTTGTGCCTTGCCGGCATGCGCGAGCGCGTTGCGGGCGAAGTGAACGCGGCAGCGCTGCCAGGTCGCGCGCAGCACCTTCGTGACGGCCGCTTGCAGCCCCTCATGGGCGTCGGAGATCACCAGCTTGACGCCGGCCAGGCCGCGCCGCTTGAGGCTGCGCAGGAAGTCGAGCCGGAAGGGCTCCGCCCCCGAACTGCCGACCGCCATGCCGAGGACCTCGCGCCGGCCGTCGGCGTTGACGCCGACCGCGATGGTGACGGCCACGGGGACGATGCGGCCGGTCTCCCTGACCTTCACGTAGGTGGCAACCAGCCAGAGATAGGGCCAGTCGCCCTCGATGGGGCGGGCGAGGAAGTCGCGGACGCGTTCGTCGATCTCGGCGCAGAGGCGGCTCACCTGGCCCTTACTGACGCCGTCGCCAGCCTCCCTCCATCGCTGCCTCCGGCAGGGTCGCGGGGCGGCCGCACCACCGTCATGGGCGGTGCGTTGGGACGTCCACGTCGTAATCGGCCAGCTCCGGCAGCATGGCCTCGACGACGAAGTCCACGAAGGCCTCCGGCAGGTCGAGGTAGAACTCGCGCCCCGAGTAGGCGCCAACATGCGCGTCGAGCCCGCGCTCCCGCGCCCACGCGGCAAGCCGCTCCAGGTCGGCCTGCGGGGTTTCGCTCAGAAAGGAGACCTGCGATCGGGACTTGTCGGCGTCCCGCCCGGCCGTGTCGCTGCGGCTGAGCTGCAGGTCGACATTCGTTCCGGGCTGGCGTAGCCATGCGGAGCGTTCGGTTCGACGAAGCAGGACGAAGCCGAGCCGCTCCGCCAGCATCTGCACGACCGTCTCGAAGTGCCGCGCATCGACGCGCTGGGCGACGTGGTTGAATCGCATGGCGAGGGGCTCCGCTGTGCGGGCCAGCATGGCAGAAGGGGCGCTCCACTGGCTATCCGGCGGCGATCGCCCGTCGACGCCAAGGACACGGCGCCTGGCCTCAGCGCCCGGCGACAGAGCCCCGAGCCTCCACCCCGGACGCCGCCGGCACCACGCGCGTTGCCGCCAGCTCGAGCAGCGCCTCCTCGACCAGCGCGCCGAGGATCGCCTGGACCGCGCGTGCATCGGCCTGGGTGGCGACCAGCGGCGCCGCCTTGCTCGGGATCGCCAGGCGCCGTGCCCTGGCGTTGGCGATCATCCCCTGCATTCCCGCGACCACGTCGCAACGCGGGATCCGCTCGCCTCGCGCCGTCGCATTCCTCGTCTCCTGCGCATCGGCCTGCTCGCGCACAAGCCGCGCCAACAGATCACCGCCGCCCGTGCCACCATCGCCGAGGGGCAGCGTCGGAACCCGTGAAAGCTCCGTCGCTCCCTCCGAAGGGGGCCGGCTCGATCTGGCGCTCGACAGCATCGGGCCGCATCCTGCACGCCCACGTGGGTCCGGACCCGCGGGCTGGCGCAAGCCGCACTTCGCTGTCGCATTCTCGATCGGCATCGCGTCGGCCAAGGAGCTTCCGTGCTTCGATCGGCACAACACATCCCGCTTGCCGCCACCGAGCTCGTCGGGATGGCGGCAACTCCCGGCAGCTTACCCGTCCGTTCGCCGAGACATGTGCTGTCGAATCCCGCGGAGACCCCGGCGTGGTTGATCCCGCCGCACGGCGCTCGGCTCGAATTGGCTACGCTCCGCGCTCGTCGATGAGTGCGGTGCGGCCTGCCTGGGCGTGATCGCTTCCGTCACGACGCTTCGACACGAGCTGCATCACGGCCGCTGCAATTTCCTCAGATGTTCCAATGAAGCTGATCGGGCCGTCGTAGTCGATCGCATTCTGCTGCATCCCGCGCGTCTTGAAGCCGGGATCGAGCACCATCGTTACCCCCCCCGCCTCGTGAATGGCGGCGAGGCCGCGCGAGCCATCATCCAGGGAACCGGACAGCACGACGCCGATCGACCGAGGACCTGCGTGTTGCGCGAGGGAGATGAACAGCGTGTCTATCGTCCTGTTGCGCAGCCTGTTCCCACCCCCCGGAACAAGGCCCGCCGTGTCACGCGGCACGAGCGTCAGGTGCTGATCCGGTTCGCCGATGTAGCACGTGCCTGCCTCGAACCTCTCCGCCTCTTCGGCCACGACAACCGGCATCGAACAACTGCGCGCAAGCACGTTGCGCAGTGCGCTGAGCCTGTCGCTCGGCCGGTGCAGAACCACCATGACGACAAGCCCCGCCGCCGCCCCGAGGGCCCGAAGCAGGTCCTTGATGTCCTTCAGGCCCTCGTCGCCCGATGCGCCGATCGCGACGAAGCAGGGGGAGCTGGGGATGTCCATGGCTTGCCTCGGGCGACTTGCGGATCAGGCTTGCACATCATTGTCCGAGCTCGAGCTCAAGCCACGATACCCGATCTTCAAGGGCATCCGCCGCGATACAACGGCGCCGACCGGAATCCTCGATGCAGCCCTGGGAACCCACGCAAACGTGATCATTCCGAGGTGCGGGTAACCGAGGGCGCCCGTTGTCATTCTTGATTGTCCGTCGGTTCGTGGTAAGGGCGAGTGAAATCCAGGGTGGGCGTACCAGACCATACCGACACCACACGAAACCGCTGCGTATCCGCTCATGCTGGAGCCGCTGGCAGGCCCTCCCTCGGGCTGTTCCGGGCGGTCAGTGTGACGGAACGACCCTCGCCCTTCGTTGTCGTGGGCATCGGCGCCTCCGCCGGCGGGGTCGAGGCGCTGCAGGCGCTGTTCCGCGCCATGCCCGATCCGCCGGCTTCCATGGCGTTCGTCGTCGTCACCCACATACGCGCGAACCACGAAAGCTCGTTGCCGGCGATCCTGGCTGACGCCACCGCGATGACCGTGCTGCCCGCGCGCGACGGCGAGACCGTTCGGCCGGGCCACGTCTATGTGCTGCAGAGCGATGCGTTGATCAACCTCACGGCCGGCAGGCTCGTGCTCCGCAGCCAACCCCCCGGTGCCCATCGCGAGCGCCAGCCGATCGACCTGTTCTTCGCTTCGCTCGCGGCGGACCAGGGCGCCCTTGCTGTCGGCATCGTCCTGTCCGGCAGCGGCAGCGATGGCACCCTCGGCCTCAAGGCCATCAAGGAAGCCGGCGGCCTGACCCTGGCGCAAGGTGCCGATGGCACGGCGCCGCGCTATCCGGCAATGCCCGCCAGCGCCATTGCGGGAAGCGTCGTCGATCTTGTCCTGCCTGTCGAGGCGATCCCGGCCAGCCTGGTCGAATTCGCCCGGGGTCTCGTCGGGCCGGACATCGAGGTCGGCGACGATTCAGCCGCCGTGCATGCGGGGAGCAGGGCCGGTCCACGGGGCACGATCTGCGAGATCCTTCGTGCGCGCGTGGGCCACGACTTCTCCGGCTACAAGGATAAGACCTTCTTCCGCCGGGTGCAGCGGCGCATGCAGGTTCTGCGTCTGGGCAGCATCGAAGCCTATGTCGCGCACCTGAGGGAGGATGCGGACGAGGCAGGCCTCTTGTTCCGCGACCTCCTGATCAGCGTCACCGGCTTCTTTCGCGATCGGGACGCCTTTGCCGTACTGGCTGAGCGGGTCGTTCCCGCCCTCTTCAAGGACCGCAGCGCGGACGACACGGTGCGCATCTGGGTGCCTGGCTGTGCCACCGGCGAGGAGGCCTATTCGCTCGCGATCCTGGTTCTCGAGCATCTGGAACATCGGACGACGGCGCCGCGCGTGCAGATCTTCGCCACCGATATCGACGAGACGGCGCTCGGCGTGGCGCGCAGCGGCCGCTATCCCGCCGCCATGATGGATGGCGTCTCGCCGGAGCGGCTCGCGCGCTTCTTCACCGCCGACGGCTCTGCCTATTCCGTGGCGAGGGAGATGCGCGAACTCTGCATCTTCTCGTCGCACAGCGTGATCCGCGACGCGCCGTTCTCGCGCATCGACATGGTGTCCTGCCGGAATCTCCTGATCTACATGGGTGGCCAACTTCAGGACCAGGTAATCCCGCTGTTTCACTACGCGCTGCGCCCGGGCGGCTTCCTGTTCCTCGGCGTGTCCGAGACCGTCACGCGCTACGCCGACCTGTTCACCCCCGAAGACAGGGGCCAGCGTATCTTTCGCCGCCGGCGGGGTTCCTCCTCAGTCGTCCCGCCGCAGCTCCAGACCGTGGCGCAGGCGGGCGTGCGCGGCTGGTCGTCGACGCTGCCGCCGCTTCAGGGACGCCTCAGCGGTGCGGCAGAACTGCGACACGAGGTGGACGCCTTCGCCGCCACGCACTTCGCCCCACCCCATGTCGTGGTCAACGGCGATGGCGAGGTCGTCCACCAATCGGCGAACCTTGGCAGATACCTGGATCCAACGCCAGGCCCGCCGAGCCGCCAACTGCTTTCGATGATCCATCGCAGGCTTCGGCTGGATGTCCGGTCGGCGCTGCGGGAGGCGATCGAGACACGGCGCCAGGCGATACGGCCGCGCGTCGAGATCGAGTTCGATGACCGTCGCCTGATGATCGCGCTGACCGTCGCCGCGATGCCATCGCGCCATGGGGCGGAGCCGCTTTTCATGGTGCTGTTCGCCGACCAAGGGCCTTCGGTTCCCAGATCGGACGCGTCTGCGACGGCCAGCGCAGGGGCGCCGCGCGACGATGCCCTCGAGCACGAATTGCGCGATGCCCGCGAACGCCTTCAGTCCATGTCCGAGGAGTACGAGAGCACGACCGAGGAGTTGAAGAGCGCCAACGAGGAGATGGTCTCGGTCAACGAGGAGCTGCAGTCCACGAACGAGGAGCTGGAGACCTCGAAGGAGGAGCTCCAGTCGGTGAACGAGGAACTGCGGACCGCCAATCTCGAGCTTTCGGGCAAGATCGAGGAGCTTGACCTCGCCAATACCGATCTCCGCAACCTCTTCGACAGCACGCAGATTGCGACCGTCTTCCTCGACCGGCATCTCGTGATCCGCAACTTCACGCCTGCGGTGACCGGGATCTTCGATCTCGTGCCCACCGACCGGGGTCGTCCGCTGGCGAGCTTCGCCAGCCGCCTCGACCGGGTTGATGTTCGGCAGGAAGCGCGCCGCGTGCTGGATGAGCGGCTGGTCGTCGAGCGGCGCGTTACGGCGAGCGGCGGCGTCGCCCACTACCTCATGCGGATGCTGCCCTACACCACGGCGGAAGGCGCCATCGATGGCGTCGTGGTGACATTCTTCGACATCACGAAGGTGGTCGAGAGCGAAGTCCTCAAGACCCTCGTCGACGAGCTCAACCACCGGGTCCGCAACATGCTCCAGGTGGTGTCGGCGGTGGCGACCCACACCCTGCGCCGCGCCACCACCCTGGAAGACTTCGAGACCACCTTCCTGGGCAGGGTTCGCGCGCTGGGCCGGGCCCATGAGCTGGTCTCCCTGGGCGGATGGAGCGACGTGTCGCTGCTCGACCTGATCCAGAAGGAGCTGCAGCCCTACACGTCGGGAACAGACAGGCTCATCACGCGCGGTCGCCCGGTGAAGCTGAGGCCGAGGGCGGCGCTGTCCTTGGGCATGGTCCTGCACGAGATGGCGACGAACGCGACCAAGCACGGTGCGCTCTCGGCGGAGCATGGCCGCGTCAGCATCGAGTGGTCCGAAGAGGAGGCGGGGGCAGCGGCGCGCTTCGTCCTGCGCTGGACGGAGGAAGGCGGTCCGGAAGTGCGCGTGCCTCCCGGGGAAGGGGGCTTCGGCTCCGAACTCATCGAGCGGATGCTGCGGCATGATCTCGCAGGCAGCATCGATGTCGACTACGCCGCGGCGGGACTGCGCGCGACAATCACACTGCCAACGCGCGTCCTTGCCGACCGAAGGCCAGCGCTGGGCGGGAAGGAGGGTGACGGTTGAAGCAGCGCCGGCCGCGGCCGAGGCGCATGTGTCAGCCGCCGGACAAGGACGAAAGGGAGAACTGGCGGAAAGAGTGGTCCGGGAAACGAAAGATCTCCACCCGCGATCCCCCGCAGATGTCAAGCTGGCGGCGCTGGGATGCGAAGGATGAGATGAAGTCTGGCGGCCATCGGCGCTGACAAGACGTACCGGGGGTGCAAGCCGAGGCGCCTTGTCGTTCGCCCTGCGGGAAAACCACCGGCGGCGGGCCTCCTGGCCCGATCTCTTCAGCCCGAGCGCCGGTGAGGAATCGGGCCGGGCGACAGGGCGAAGGCCCGGCCTGAACGCCCGCCTGCGGCAACGCTCGAGCGCAACCGCGCCTGGGACCGGGCGTTCGCAGGCCTCAACGAGATCGATGGCATGCAGCTCCTGGACTACACCGGCTACGCGGCGGCACTGTGCACCACTGGCGCCTACGTGCCTCAGGTGCTGCGGGTCTGGCGGACCCGCTCCACGAAGGACATCTCGCTCCGGATGTTCATCGTGCTGGTGTCGGGTCTCGGCCTCTGGCTCACCTACGGCATCTGGCGCGGCGAATTGCCGCTGATCCTGGCCAACGGCACGACGCTCATGCTTGCGAGCACCATCCTCTACTTCAAGTTGAGGTACCATTGAGCGCGCCGCGCGGCCCAGTCCGGCGCCCGACCGGCTTCGCGCCCGCCGCGGATGCCGGCATCGCCCGCGCCGAGAGGGCCACCGCGCTGGACGCCGCGGGACGGGCCGCCGAGACCGCGATGGCACGGCCGGCGCAGATCCTGGGCCGCCCAGCCGAGCGGCTCGGCAACGCGCTCCACGGGACCGGCTACGGGCATCCCGTCCATCCGATGCTGGCCACCATACCGATCGGGACCTGGACGCTGGCCCTCGGCCTCGACCTGCTGGCGGCCTTGGGGCTGCTGCGGGGACACGGCGCGGAGCGCACGGCGGACACCGCGCTGAAGGCCGGTGCGGCAGGGGCCGTCGCCGCGGCGGCTTCGGGGGCGGCGGACTGGCAGCATCTCAACGGCCGCGACCGGCGGGTGGGCATGGTGCACGCCGTCGCCAACGGCTCCGCACTGGCGCTGAATCTCGCCTCGATCGTGCTGCGCCGGCGCGGGCGCCTTGGCGCAGGGCGGGCCGTGAGCGGCGCCGCCTGGGCCTGCATGTTCGTCGGCGGGTATCTCGGCGGCCATCTGGTCTACCGGCGGCGCGTCGGGACCGACCATGCCGACCGCAGCCCGGAGCCGAGGGACTTCCAGGCGGTGCTGCCCTTCGCGGCGCTGCAGCAGGACCGGCCACGCCGGGTCGAGGTGTGGGACGAGGTCCATCGCCAGGGCATCGGGATCGTGCTCGTCCGGCGCGGCGAGCGCGTGCACGCCCTGGGCGCCCGCTGCTCCCATGCGGGCGGCCCGCTCGATCAGGGCTGGGTGCTGGAGGGGACGCTGGTCTGCCCATGGCACGGGTCCCGCTTCGACCTGGAGACCGGGCGCCCGCGGAGCGGCCCGTCCACCTGCCCGCAGCCGCGATACGAGGTCCGGGTCAGGGCCGGCATGGTGGAGGTCCGGCGCGAGCAGGAACCTGGCGACGAGGTCGTCTCCGCCGAGGACGTCAGGAGGGCGACGGCGGGCGCCGAGCCCCAGGCGCCGGCGCATGCCCGCAAGGCGGACGAAGTGCTGGCCGAGCACCACCGGCTGCTGCGCGGCCTCTTCGCGGCGATCGAGAGCACGCCGCGCGGCGAGCCCGAGCGCCGCGACCTCCTGCGGGTGCTGGCCTCGGAGCTCGAGATCCACGAGCACGTCGAGGACCATCTCTTCTATCCCGCCGTCCGCCCGGTCAGCGAGGACGTCGCCATCGCGCATTCCGAGCACCGGCAGCTCTCCGACCTCCTGGCCAGGACCCTGAAGCTCGACACTTCGGGGGCCGCCTTCGAGGAGCACCTGCGTGCCCTGCGCGCGGCCGTGGACCACCACGCGGGCTCGGAGGAGCGCTCCATGTTCCGGGAGGCGCAGCGCCTCGGCGAGGCGCGGCTGCGGGAGATCGGCGGACGGATCGAGGCGATGCTCGAGGAGCAGCGCGCCTCGCGCGCCAGCCGCGCCTTCCGTGCCCTGAAGATCCGGCTGCTCGAGGGTGCATGACGCCGGTCTTCCGCCATGCCGCGCGACGCCTCCGGCCCTGCGCCCCGCGCGTTGTGGGTCGACCAGGGTGGGGGGCGGCGTCCGCACCGGGGCCGTGCCGGGAACGCCTGCCGGCCTCAGGCATCATCCGTTCGAACGGGGGTGGGTGTTCCGATGCAGCAGCGATGGCCGCAACGCCTCTGGGTCGTGCGACACGGCGAAAGCGCCGGCAACGTCGCGCGGGATGCGGCCCAGGCGGCCGGGCTTCCGGTGATCGACATCGCCCACCGCGATGCGGATGTGCCGCTGAGCCCCCTGGGCGAGCGGCAGTCCACAGCCCTCGGGCGCTGGTTCGGCGCCGGGAAGGAGGAGGAGCGGCCGAACGTGGTGCTCACCTCTCCCTACCTGCGGGCGCGCCAGACCGCCGCCCTGGTGCGCGACGCCGGGCGCCTCCCGCTCGATCCATCGGAGTTCATCGTGGACGAGCGGCTGCGGGAGAAGGAGTTCGGCATCCTGGACCGGCTGACCCGCACCGGCATCGCGACGCGGTTTCCCGAGCAGGCCGAACATCGGCGCCTGCTGGGGAAATTCTATCATCGTCCTCCGGGCGGCGAGAGCTGGTGCGACGTCATCCTGCGCCTGCGCAGCGCGCTCGACACGATCAGCCTGCATCATGACGGCTGTCGGGTGCTGATCGTCAGCCACCAGGTCGTTGTCCTCTGCCTGCGGTACCTGCTGGAGCGCCTGGACGAGGAGCGACTTCTGGCCATCGACGCCGAGGCCGACGTCGCCAACTGCGCGGTCACCGAGTACCGCCTCGACCCCGGCCACGGCCGGCACGGGGCGCTGCGGCTGCACCGCTACAACGTCGTCGCCCCGCTCGAGCGCGAGGGAGCACCCGTCACCGCGTCGCCCGACGCCAACGTCGCCGTACGATGATCGACGTCGTCGAACTGACGCCCGAGACGCTGCGCCGCATGCCGCTGCCGGAGGCGGCGGGCGGCGACAAGGAGAGCCGCGGGCGGGTGATGGTCGTGGGCGGCTGCGCCGAGGTGCCGGGCGCCGTGCTGCTCGCCGGCACCGCAGCGCTGCGCGCGGGCGCCGGCAAGCTCCAGATGGCGACGGTCCGCAGCCTGGCACCCTACCTGGCATTGGCCATGCCCGAGGCGCGGGTGATCGGGCTTGCGGAGACGCCGGCCGGCGACATCGCACTGTCTGCCGCGGAGGCGCTTCGCCAGACCATTGGCCGCTGCGACGCCGTGCTGATCGGTCCGGGCATGCTTGCGGAGGCGGAGGCCGCCGGTTTCACCGCGGCGCTGCTGCAGATCCCGCCGGGGCCGGGCCTCGTCCTCGACGCGGCGGCCTTGTCGGGTGTGCGCGACGCGCGCGAGCTGCTTCGACGGCATGGCGGGCGGGTCGTGATCACCCCGCATGCCGGCGAGATGGCTGGTCTTCTGGGCATGGACAAGGCGGCGGTGGAGGCGGATCCGCTCGGGATCGCCCGCCGGGTGGCCGAAATGCTGCACGTGGTGGTGGCGCTGAAGGGAGAAACCACCTGGATCGCCGGACCGCAGGGCTCCGCCTGGGTGAACCGGCACGGCGGTGTCGGGCTCGGGACCTCCGGTTCGGGCGATACGCTGGCGGGACTGATCGCGGGCCTGATGGCGCGCGGCGCCGATGCGGGCCGGGCCGCGGCGTGGGGTGTCCACGTGCACGCG
>CAZMCV010000072.1:0-19710 GCA_964564645.1 uncultured Acetobacteraceae bacterium | reverse complement strand
GGCGCCGAGCATGGCCAGGATCTCCGCGGCATAGGGGCCGGCAAGGTTCTGCGCGATCTCCAGCACCTTCACGCCTGCGAGCGGCAGCATGCCCCGTTCCTTCCTTCGATCCGCCGCCAGCCTGGCCGCGACGGCGCGAGCCGGTCAAGGCGCTGCTATAACCGGGCATCCCAGTGAGGAGCAGCGCCATGGCCTTCCGCAACCGCGTGACCGAACGCCTCGGCATCGAGCATCCGGTGCTGCTGGCGCCGATGGACCATGTCTCCGGCGGGCGCCTCGCCGCTGCGGTGACCCAGGCGGGCGGCCTCGGGCTGCTCGGCGGCGGCTATGGCGACGAGGCCTGGCTCGGCCGCGAATGGGACCGCGCCGGCAATGCGCGCATCGGCTGCGGCTTCATCACCTGGTCCCTGGCGAAGCGCCCCGAATTGCTGGACCGCGCGCTGGCCCGGCAGCCGGCCGCGGTCATGCTTTCCTTCGGCGATCCGCGCCCCTTCGCGCCGGCGATCCGCGCATCCGGCGCGCGGCTGATCTGCCAGGTGCAGACACTTTCCCAGGCGCGGGAGGCGGTGGAGGCCGGCGCCGATGTGATCGTCGCGCAGGGGACGGAGGCGGGCGGCCACGGCCAGTCCCTGCCGCTCAACACGCTGCTGCCCCTGGTCGCCGATGCCTGCCCCGGGACCGCGATCCTCGCCGCGGGCGGCATCGCCGATGGCCGCGGGATGGCGGCGGCGATGCTGCTGGGCGCCGAAGGGGTGCTGCTGGGCACGCGCTTCTACGCGACCGAGGAAGCCGAGGCGCATCCGGCGGCGAAGCGCCGCATCCTGGACGCCGGGCCGGGGGATTCCGTGCGCTCCGTCGTCTTCGACATCGCGCGCAGAAATCGCTGGCCGGAGCCCTATACGGGCCGGGTGCTGCGGAACGCGCTGGCCGAACGCTGGCTGGGGCGCGAGGCGGAGATGGCGGCGACGGAGACGGTCGCTGCGGAGTACGATGCCGCGCGCGAGGCCGGCGATTTCGACACCGCCGCCGTGATTGCCGGCGAGGCCGCCGCGCTGATCCACGACATCCCCTCCGCGCGCGAGATCGTCCTGCGCATCGTCGCGGAGGCGGAGCGGGCGATCGGGCGCGCCGCCGCCGGGATCACCCCGGCCTGAGGCCGGCGCGTTCGGCCGCGGCGCGGGTCCACGCGGTCTCGCGGCGGAGGAAGGCGGCGAAGCCGGCGGGCGTCGCCTCCTCCGCATTCGCCATGATGCTGCCCATCGCCTCCAGCCGGCCGCGCATCGCGGGATCGGCGACGGCGGCCGCGACCGCCTTCGACAGCGCCTGGATCGGCCCTTCCGGCACGCCGGCGGGGACGACGATGCCGACGAAGGCCGCCGCCTCGAAGCCCGGCACGCCGGCCTCGTCCGCCGTCGGGATTTCGGGCACGACCGGCAGGCGGCGCGACGCGGCGACAGCGAGGATGCGCACCGCGCCCTCTCGATGCAGCGGCAGGGCCGTGACGATTTCCGTGATCGCGCCCGCGATGGTGCCGGAGAGGAGGTCGGGCGTCAGCGCGCCGCCGCTGCCATAGGGCACATGCGTGATGCCCGCCCCGGTCGCGGCGTTGAACATCTCCAGCGACAGATGCGCCGCGCTGGCGATGCCGGAGGAGCCGAAGCTGACCCTGCCCGGTTCCGCCCTGGAATAGGCCACCAGCTCCGCCAGGCTGCGCACCGGCAGGCTGCGATGCACGGCGATCGCCATCGGCGTGCGCACGAACAGCCCGATCGGCGCGAAATCCTTCAGCGGGTCATAGCCGAGATCGGATTTCACGGCCGGATTGATCGCCAGCGGCCCGTTGGAGCCGAGCAGCATGGTCAGGCCGTCCGGCCGCATGCGCGCCACCTGCGCCGCGGCGACGCTGCCACCGGCGCCCGCGCGGTTCTCCACCACGACGGATTGGCCGAGTGCCTCGGCCATTCGCGGCGCCGCGGCGCGGGCCGTGATGTCGGCATTGCCGCCCGGCGCGAAGGGCACGACCAGCCGCACCGGTCGGTCCGGCCATTCGGCCGCGCGCGCCGCCAAGATCGGCAGCAGCGACGCGGGCAGGGCAAGCAGGGCCCGGCGCCGCAGCGCCGGCGGCATCACGCCGCCGCCTTGGCCTGGCGCAGATCGGCCGCCGTCTCCAGCACCGCGCGGACGATCTTGTCGTAGCCCGTGCAGCGGCAGAGATTGCCGGCGAGGCCGAAGCGCACCTCGGTCTCGGTCGGGTCCGGGTTTTTGTCGAGCAGCGCCTTGGCCGCGACGAGGACGCCCGGCGTGCAGATGCCGCATTGCAGCGCCGCGAACTGGATGAACTTCTCCTGCAGCGGATGCAGGACGCCGCCCTGCGACAGGCCCTCGATGGTGCCGATCGCATGCCCCTCCGCCTCGGCGGCGAGCATCAGGCAGGCGCAGACCAGGCGGCCATCGACAGTGATCGAGCAGGCGCCGCAATCGCCGGAGCCGCAGCCTTCCTTGCTGCCGGTCAGCCCCAGCGTGTCGCGCAGCGCGTCGAGCATGCTCTGGGACGGATCGCAGAGATACTCGACCGGCTCGCCATTGATCGTGGTGGTGACGTGGATCTTGGCCATCTCAGTGGATCCCCCCAGTGGCGAGCTGTCCGGCACGCCGCGCGGCGATCAGGGCCGTGCGCTTCAGCAGCACGCCCGCGATCCTGGTGCGGTAGGCGATCGTGCCGCGCTTGTCGTCGATCGGCTTGCAGGCGGCGCGGCAGGCGGCGGCGGCCTTCTCCAGCGCGGCCTCGTCGAGGGTCGAGCCGATCAGCGCCCGCGCCGCGTCCTCGACCAGCAGCACCGTGGGCGCGACCGCGCCGAGGCCGATGCGCGCCGCCGTGCAGGTGCCGCCCTGGAGCGTCAGCGCGACGCCGAGGCCGACGACGGCGATGTCCATCTCCGTGCGCGGGATCAGCCGCAGATAGGCGTCGCCCGAATTCGGGGCCTTCGGCGGAAGCGTCAGGCTGACGACGATCTCGCCGGGCCGCAGCGTGGTGCGGCCGGGGCCCGCGGGGAAGGCCTCCACCGGCACCTCGCGCCGGCCGTTCGGGCCGTGGATCGTGACCACCGCCCCGGCCGCGACCAGGGCGGGGACGGAATCGGCCGCCGGCGAGGCGTTGCAGAGATTGCCGCCGATCGAGGCGCGGCCCTGCACCTGCTTCGAGCCGATGAGGTTCGTCGCCTCCACCACGCCCGGCCAGGCCTCGGCCAGCGCCTTGTGCTCGCCGATCGCGGCGCCGCTGACGGCCGCGCCGATGCGGAAGCCGCTTCCGGCGCTGCCCTCGATCGTCGTCATCGCCGCGATCTTCTTCACGTCGACGATCACGCCGGGGCTCCGCGTGCCGGCGCGCATCTGCACGATGAGGTCGGTCCCGCCCGCGAGGACGCGGCCGGCCTCGCCGGCGGCGGCCATCGCCGCGACGGCATCGTCGATGGTGTTGGGCGCGAGATATTGCAGCTGGCTCATGTCCGCTCCCATGGTCGTTTCCTGGCCCGGAGCCCGCCCCGCGCGTGGGCTTGCCCGGTGCCCCCGGGATGCGGGGGCATGGCGCAGGGGGAATGTCCGACGGAAGCCGCGATCCGGCAAGAGGGGCATCGGAGCGGGGGAGGAGGGCCGGTCTTACCCCGACAGCCCGCCGTCATCACGGTCCGGCCCCAGCCCTTCGTGGGAAGGCACGGATGCCGCGGGCGGCGGATCGGCGTGTCCACCCTTGGTCCATGCGCGACGGAGCGGACAATCGGCTGCCGGTCGGGACGCGACGGGCCGAGGATCAGCCGATGGCATAGCCCCCATCGGCGATCAAGGTCTCACCGGTCACATAGGAGGCGGCGTCGGAGCAGAGGAAGACGACGGATTGCGCCACCTCCTCCGCCGTCCCCCAGCGGCCGAGGGGCACGCGGGCAAGGCCGCGGTCGCCGGCATAGCCCGGAGCGGCGGTGACGCTGGTCATGCGCGTCAACGATCGACCCGGGGCGAGGCTGACCACCCGCACGCCGGAAGGCCCCCATTCGACGGCGAGCGAGCGCGTGAGCTGCGCGATGGCCGCCTTGGCCGCGGCATAGACCGCGCGGTTCTCCCCGCCGCAGAACGCCGTCTGCGAGCCGATGGAGAGAACGACGCCCCGCCCGCGCGCGACCATGCCGGCGCCGATCAGGCGCGTCAGCAGGATCACGCCGATCAGGTCCACCTGGATCAGGCGGAGGATGTCGGCGGGGTCGGTCTCGAGCAGGGGGTTCGCCACCAGGATGCCGGCATTGTTGACCAGCACGTCGATCTCGCCGGCGCGCGCGGCCAGCGCATCGATCGAGGCGGGATCGGCCTGGTCGTAGGGGATGGCCTCCGCGCCGAGCGACGCGGCGAGCGGGGCGAGGGTGTCGGCCTCGATGTCGGCGAGGACCAGGCGCGCGCCATGGGCGCGGAACAGCCGCGCGGTGGCGGCGCCGAAGCCGTTGGCCGCGCCGGTCACCAGCACGCGGCGGCCGGTGAAGTCGAGGGCGCGGGTGAGGTCGCTGCCCATCATGGCGCGCCGCGCGTGCGGCCGGCGCGCAGCCACGCCGCGACCTGCGCGGCACCCTCCGCCAGGCTGGTGCCCGGCGCGAAGCCGAGATCGCGCCGGGCGGCCTCGATCGCCAACGGACCGAGACGGAAGCTGTTGGCGAGCGGCACGGACGGATCCTCCTCCAACATCACGCCGGGCACGCCCTGGCCGACCCGGGCGGCGACCTCGGCCGCGGTCAGCGCCTCGCCCGGGGCGAGGTTGTAGGCACGGCGTGGCAGCGCGCCGGGTGCGTCGAGCGCGGCGATCACCGCCTGCGCCACGTCGTCCACATAGACGTGCTGCCGGTCGCGGCGCTTCGCGTCCGGTACGCGCGTGGCACGGCCGGCGAGAGCGTTCTCGACCAGCGTGCGGATGAAGCAGGACGTGGTGCGGCCGGGCCCGTAGCAGGAGGCGACGCGGAAGGCGACGGCATCGACGCCATGGGCGACGGCAAAGGCGCGCAGCACCGCCTCGCCGGCGACCTTGCTCGCGCCATAGGCCTCGTCGGCGCCGAGCGGCGCGTCCTCCGCCACCGGCGCGTCGCCGCCGACCTGGTCGTAGGCCAGGATGGAGGAGAACCAGGCGATCCGCGCGATGCCGTGGATGCGCGCGACCTCCAGCACGTCGACGAGGCCGCCGAGATTGACCGCGAGGACCTTCGCCGGCTGGTCCGGCGCGACCATGGGGCCGGAGATGCTGGCCGCATGCACGATGCGGCCGATGCGGTGGCGGCGGACCAGCTCGTGCAGGCGGTGCACCTCGCCCATCTCGAAGGGCAGGACAGGGCAGGGTGCGTCCGGGACCGGGATCCGGTCGAGCGCGATGACCTCGCGCCCCTGCGCCACCAGCATGCGCGCGACGGCATGGCCGATCAGGCCGCCGATGCCGGTGAGGAGGACCGCCTCGCTCATGCCGGCAGCGCCTGCACGGCGCGGAGCTCGACGGGCTCGCCGGCGCCGGTCTTCAGGATCGCGAGGCCGATGGGATCGATCGGCAGCGCGCCGCGCGGCACGGCCGGATCGTAGCGCACCCAGCCGCGCAGCGCGGCGGCACGGCCGGTGTCGAGCTCGACCAGCGTGTCGGCGGCGAGGCCGCGGGCGGCGGCGTCCTCGGGGTGCAGGCGGCAGATGCGGCGCTGGCTGACATCGCCGGCTTCGAACACGGCGGCGCGCTCGGCGGGCTGCGCCAGCAGCGGCATGCGCCCGGCGCGGATCGCGGCGCGGCGGGCGGCGGTGGCGTCCGTGTCCGCCTCGCCATCCCCGCGCAGCACGACGCCGTAGAATTGCAAGGCAGCCTCCGGCGAGACGAGGCCGAGGCGCACATCCTCCGCCACGCGATCGGCCGGGCGGTCGAGCGGATCGCCATAGCCGCCGCCACCGGCGGAGCGGAGCACGACGATGTCGCCATGGCGCATCAGATGCCCGCCGACCTTGCCGGGCGTGTCGAAATCCTCGCGCGCGCCGTCCGGCTTCTCGATCCAGGAGGCGACGGGCAGGCCGCCGCGGCCGCCGAGCACGCCGAAGGCCGGCACCACGGCGCCGTCCGAGAGCAGCGAATAGCGCCCCTCCTCCGCCATCAGACGGATGCGGCGCTGCATCGCCAGCCCGCCGCGCGTCGTGCCGGCGCCGCCGGAATCCGTGCGCAGGCGCGATTCCTCGACCAGCAGCGGGAAGCGCGTCTCCAGCACCTCCGAGGGCTGGACGGTGACGAGGTCGCCCCAGTCGAAGGGGGCCATCGCGCTCGGCCCGTCGCCCTCGCGGAAGGCGCCATTGCCGCCGCCGGACCATTCGTAGTGGACCCATTCGCGCTTCGCGCGCGCATCGTAGCCGCCGATGAGGTTGTGGAAGCTGGTGCGGCAGAGATCGCCGGCGACCTTGTCCGGTGTCACCTGGCTGAGCGCGCCGACCATACAGGCGATCACGCGCTTTCGCACCTCGCCATGGCTGCCCGCGGGCGCGGGGCGCTCGACGTTCAGCACGGTGGCGGGGGGTGCGATCACCTCGATGCTGCGGAAGCTGCCCTGGTTCAGCGGCAGCGCCGGGTCGAGCACCGATTTCACCGCGATGAAGACGGAACCCGCCGTGACGGCCAAGGTCGAGTTCACCGGCACCGGCACCTGCCGCGCCGCGCCGGTGAAGTCGGCGACCATGCGCTCGCCCCGGATCGAGAGAAGCAGCGGCACCAGCAGCGGCTCGAAGCGCCCGTCGGGGAAGGTCTCCAGGTAGTCCTCGTAATGGTAATCGCCATCGGGCAGGGCGGCGATCGCGGCACGCATCCGCGCCTCGGAGCGGTCGAGATCGAGGCGGACGCTCTCCTCGACGAGACTCAGGCCCCAGCGCGCCAGCATTTCCTGGATGCGCGCCTCGGCGACGCGGCAGGCGGCGAGCATGGCGTCGAAATCGCCCTGCCGCTCCTCCGGCACGCGCATGTTGGCGAGCAGCAGTTCCAGGACCGGTCCGTTCAGCCGCCCCGCCTCCATCACCTTCATGGGCGGGATGCGGATGCCTTCCTGGTAGATCTCCGTCGCCTTGCCGGACATGCTGCCCGGGACCATGCCACCGACATCGGGCCAATGCGCGCGCACCGCGGGGAAGAAGGCCAGCCTTCCGTCGCGGAAGACCGGGACGATGACGGTGACGTCGTTGAGATGCGTGCCCCCCGCATAGGGGTCGTTCATCAGCAGCACATCGCCGGGCGAGAGATCGTGCCCGAGCTTCGCCATCGCGGCGCGCACCGACCAGGGCATGGGCACGACATGGCTGCCGATGTCGTTCGACTGCGCCACCACCTGGCTGTCGGGGGCGAAGAGGCCGCAGGAAAAATCCTTCGCCTCGTAGATCGCCACGGATTTCGCCGTGCGCATCACGGTCGCGCGCATCTCGCGCACGATGCTGATCAGCCCCTGGGTGATGACCTCGAGGGTGATCGGATCGACGCCGGGCATGGCTCAGCCCCTTTCCAGCACGAGGACATCCTGCGGCAGCAGGCGCAGCGACCAGCCGGGTGGGATGACGGTGCAGGACCCGTCCTCCTCGACGATGGCGGGGCCCGGCATCGGCGTATCGGGCGGCAGCAGGTCGCGCGCCAGGACCGGCGTCTCGACCGTCGTGCCGCCGAAGACGACCGGGCGCGTGCCCTGCTGCGCGGCGCCGCGACCCGCCGAGTCCACGCCTGGCAGCACGGGCTTCGCGCTGGCGCCGAAGGCGGCGAGGCGGTAGCTCACGATCTCCGGCTGGCCCTTCGGCGCGGCGCCGTAGCGCGCGGCGTAGATGGCGCGGAACGCCTCCTCGATCTCGGCCATGGAGGCGGGCGCGAGCGGGATGGGCACGCCGAGCTCGAAGGCCTGGCCGGTGAAGCGCATGTCGAGCGTCGCCTCGAAGCGCCGGTCGGCCTCCGCCACGCCGGCGGTTGCAAGCTCCGCCGCGGCCTCCTCACGCAGCGCCGCCAGCATGGCGCGCAGATCCTCGACGGAGGTCGCAGCGGTGGTGCCGACCTTCGTGCGCACCAGGTCGCGGCGGATATCGGCCACCAGCAGGCCGAGGGCGGAGAAATTGCCCGGCCGCGGCGGGATCAGCACGGTGCGCATGCCAAGCTCCTCCGCGATCTCCGCCGAATGCAGCGGGCCGGCGCCGCCATAGGCCAGCAGCGCGTAGTCGCGCGGATCGAGTCCGCGCATGACGGAGACCTCCTTGATGGCGCCGGTCATGCCGACGACCGCCATGCGCAGGATCCCCTCCGCCATCGCATCGGTGCCGAGCCCGAGGCGCGTGCCGAGCGCCGTCACCGCCGCCCTTGCCTTGTCGCGGTCGAGCCGGATCTCGCCGCCGAGCAGCTTGTCGGTGCCGAGCCGGCCGAGCGCGAGATTCGCATCGGTCACGGTGGGTTCCGTGCCGCCCTTGCCATAGGCGGCCGGCCCGGGCACGGCCCCGGCACTGCGCGGCCCGACGGTCAGCACGCCGGCCGCATCCACCGCCGCGATCGAGCCGCCGCCGGCGCCGATCGAGTTGATGTCGATCTGCCGGAGCTTCACCGGATAGGGTCCGACCCTCCCATCCTGCGTCATGCCGAAGCCGCCGTCGCGAATCACCGCGACATCCGTGCTGGTGCCACCCATGTCGCAGGTGATCACGTTCGGATAGCCGCAGGCGGCGCCGAGGAAGCGTGCCGCGATCACTCCGGCCGCCGGGCCGGAGAGCATCGACAGCACCGGCAGTTCCTCGATGCGCTCGGAGGGCAGGGTGCCGCCGGCCGAGGTCATGATGGATAGCTCGGCCCCCGCGCCGATCCCGGCGAGCCGCCGGCGCAGCCCGGCGAGGTAGCGGCGCATGCGCGGCGCGACGGCGACGTTGAGCGCGGTGGTGCTGAAGCGCTCATGCTCGCGGTATTCGGGCAGCACCTCGGCGCTGGTGGCGACGACGGCATCGGGCAGCAGGGTGCGCAGCAGGGCGGCCGCGACCTGCTCATGCGCCGGGTTGGCGTAGCTGTGCAGGAAGCAGACGGCGATCGCCGTCACGCCCTCGGCCTTCAGCCGGTCGGCGATCGCGGCGACCTGCTCCTCGTCCAGCGCGCGCAGCACCTCGCCCGAGGCCAGCATGCGCTCGCGCACGCCGAAGATGCGGTCGCGCGGCACGACGGGCGGCGGTGGCGGGGCCTTGATGTCGTACATCACGGTGCGGTTTCCGCGGCCGACCACCAGCACGTCGCCATGCCCCTCGGTCACCAGCGCCGCCAGCCGCGCGCCGGTCCCTTCCAGCGCCGTGTTGGTGGCGACCGTCGTGCCATGCGCCAGCCGCGAGAGCTGCGCCGGATCGATGCCAAGCGCGCGGATGCCGTTCAGCATCCCCTCCGACTGGTCGGCGGGGGTGGAGGGCGTCTTCGCCGTGGTCAGGCGCCCCGTGGCGGAATCGTAGAGGGTGAGGTCGGTGAAGGTGCCGCCGACATCGATGCCGAGCCAGAGCATGTCCGGTCAGGCCCCGACGAAGCGCGCGGGCCGCTTCTCGACGAAGGCGCGCGAGGCCTCGGCATAGTCCGCGGAGGCGGTCGCCCTCTCCTGCCAGGCGTGGATCGCTTCCATCCGCGCCTCCTCCTGGCCCGCCGCCATGGTCTCGATCACGAATTTGGAGCCGGCGACGGAGATCGGCGCGTTCGCCGCGATCTCGGCGGCCAGCGTCCCGGCCGCCTCCAGGGCCGTGCCCTGCTCGGTCACCAGGTCGAGCAGGCCCATGCGCAGGCAGTCCGGCGCCGCGAAGGCGCGGGCCGTGAACAGCACCATCTTCGCACCCGCCGCGCCGACCGCGCGCATCAGCAGGCCGGTGTCGAGCGTGCCGTAGACCAGGCCACGCTTCGCCGCGGGGATGCCCATGCGCGTCGTCGCGTCGCCGACGCGGAGGTCGCAGGCCAGCGCGATGCCGCAGCCGCCGCCCACGCCGTAGCCCGACACCGCGGCGATGGTCGGCTTCGGGCAGTCGCGGATCGCCATGGTCGCGCCATCGCCCGCCTCCTCATAGGCGGCGACCGCCTCCGGCCCCGTGCGGACGGTGGCGAATTCGGAGATGTCGGCGCCCGCGCAGAAATGCCCGCCCTTGCCGGTCAGGATGACGACGCGGACGGACGGATCCTCGCCGAACCCGTCGAAGAGCGGCTTCAGCGCCCTCCACATCGCCAGGTTGACGGCGTTGCGCTTCTCCGGCCGCGCCAGCGAAACGGTCACCACGCCGGTCGCGTCGCGCCGGACCTCGATGCCTTCCATGCCTTCCCCCCTGGCGCGCTCAGCCGAGATAGCTGCGCAGCACCTCCTCGTCGCCGAGCAGATTGGCCGCCGGCCCGGAATGCACGATGCGCCCGCCCTGCAGCACATGCGCGGTGTCGGCGACGGCGGCGGCGACGCCGACATTCTGCTCGACCAGCAGGATCGTCAGCCCCGCCTCGTCGCGCAGCGCGCGGATGGCCTCCACCATATCGCCCACCACGGCGGGTGCCAGCCCGACCGAGGGCTCGTCCATCAGCAGCATGCGCGGATCCGACATCAGCGCGCGCGCGACGGCCAGCATCTGCTGCTCCCCGCCCGAGAGCGTGCCGGCGCGGCGCCGGCCCTTCTCGCGCAGCCGGGGAAACAGCGCCAGCACGCGCTCCGTGTCGCGGGCGACGCCCGCGCGGTCGCGCCGGCGGATATAGGCGCCCATCTCGAGATTCTCGGCGACCGTCATGGTGGCGAAGACCTCGCGCCCCTGCGGCACCTGCGCCAGGCCGCGGGCCAGGATCTCGTGCGGCGGACGGCCGGCGATCGCCTCGCCCTGCAGAGCGACGCGCCCCGCCTCGGGACGCACCATCCCCATCAGCGCGTTCAGCACCGTGGTCTTGCCCGAGCCGTTGCCGCCCAGCAGCGCCACCACGGCCTGGCCGGGGACGGCGAAGCTGACATCCTCGAGGATGCGTGTCGGGCCGTAGGAGACGGCGAGATGCTCGACCTCAAGCATGCACGTTCGTCCCCAGATAGGCCGTGACCACCGCGGGGTCCTGCCGCACCTGCTCGGGCCTCCCCTCGGCGATCACGCGCCCGGCGGCCAGCACCGTGATGCTGTCCGAGACCTCCATGACCAGGCGAATGACGTGCTCGATCAGCAGGAGGGTGACGCCACGCTCGTCGCGGATGCGGCGCAGCAGCCGGTCGATATCGGCCAGTCGGTTCAGGCTGAGCCCGACCGCGGGCTCGTCCAGCAGCACCACCGTGGGGTCGGAGACGAGGGCGCGCGCGATCTCGACCAGCCGCTGCTGGCCGAAGGAGAGCGCACCGGCGGGGCGTTCGGCGAAGGCGGCCATGCCGACGAACTCCAGCACGCGGCGCGCCTTCTCCGCCGCCTCGGCCTCCTCCTCGCGCAGGCGGCGGCTGCCGAGGATGCCCTCGCGCAGCCCCGCGCGCATGCCCGTGTGCAGGCCGGTGACGACGTTCTCCAGCACGGTCAGCCCGGCGAAAAGGGCGCTGGTCTGGAAGGTGCGACGCAGGCCGCGCTCGGCGATCGCGGAGGGCTTGAGGCCGGTCACCTCCTGGCCGTCGAGCCAGATGCGGCCCTCGCTCGGCGGGACGATGCCGCAGATCGCGTTCAGCAGCGAGGTCTTGCCCGCGCCGTTCGGGCCGATGATGCCGCGGATCTCGGCCGGCGCGACGGACATGGTGACGCCCGACAGCGCCGCGACGCCGCCGAAGGACAGGCCGACGCCTTCGACCGCCAGGCGCGCGGTCACGGCTTCGCCTCGCGCGCCGCGCCGGGCTGCGGCGCGGTGGGGGTGGGGCGCGGCGCGATGCGCAGGTAGCGTTCCCCCCAGCCGGGCAGGTGGCGGAACAGGCCGGCGATGCCCTTCGGCGCGTAGATCACCGCGCCCATCAGCAGCAGGCCGAAGGCGATCTCCTGCGCCCCCTTGAAGGCGCGCAGCCCCTCGAGCAGGAACAGCACGGCGGCCGCGCCGACGACCGAGCCGGCGATGCTGCCCAGGCCGCCCACGACGATCATCGCCTTCATCAGCGCCATGTAGAACAGGTCGAAGCTCTCCGGCGCGACGAAGCCAAGCATCATCGCCTGCAGCCCGCCCGCGACGCCGGCATAGAAGGCCGAGAGCCCGAAGGCCGTCGCCTTGGTGCGCAGCAGGTCGATGCCGAGCGCCTCCGCCGCCACCTCGCCGTCGCGCACGGCGATCATCGCCCGCCCGGTGCGCGAGCGCACCAGCGAGGCCGCGGCGAGTGTCAGCAGCACCGCCAGCGCGAGGGCGACGTAGAAGCTGCCGATCTCGGTCCCGATCCCGGGCAGGAGCCAGTCCGGCCGCGGCACGCGGAAGCCGCCGGCCCCGAAGGTCACGCTCTCCCAGTGGATGAAGACCCAGAGGGTGAACTGCGCGAAGGCGAGCGTCGCCAGCGACAGGTACAGCCCCGTCAGCCGCAGCGCCGGCAGCGAGATCGCCAGCCCGACCGCGGTGGCCAGCAGCGCGCCCGCGGGCACGGTCAGCAGGAAGGGCAGGCCGAAATGCACCTTCAGCAGCCCGGTCGCATAGGCGCCGACCCCGAACAGCGCCGCATGGGAGAAGGCGAGCTGCCCCGTGTATCCCACCAGCAGGTTCAGCCCGACGGCGAGGATGACGAAGACCGCGAGCTGGTTGCCGACGAACAGCAGGTAGGCGTTGGCGTAGAAGGGCAGGGTGGCCAGCGCCAGCGCCGCGGCGAGGCCGACCCAGAGCGGGCGCGGTACCGGCATCGTCATGCCCGCCTCGGCGGCGGGCCGCCCAGCAGCCCGCGCGGCCGCAGGATCAGCGTGGCCATGATGGCGACGAAGCCTGAGACCTCCTGCACGGAGGAGTGGATGTAGCCCGCCGCCAGCGCCTCCACGATGCCGATGGCGAGGCCGCCCGCCAGCGCGCCGGGCAGGCTGGTGAGGCCGCCGAGGACCGCCGCGGCGAAGCCCTTGATGAACAGCATGAAGCCGATATCGGGGTAGAGCAGGGTCAGCGGCGCCATCAGCGCCGCGCCGGCGCCCGCGACGGAGGCGCCGACGGCGAAGGCGAGCATGTGCACCTGCTCCACCCGGATGCCGACCAGGCGCGCCGCCTTCGGGTTGTCGGCGGTGGCCTGCATTGACTTGCCGATCGTCGTCAGGCGGAAGAACAGCGCGAAGGCGCCCATCACCGCCAGCGCGCCGCCGGTCACGACGAGCTGCTGCGGCAGCAGGATCATGTCGCCGATCAGGATCGGCTCCGGCGAGACCAGCGGGGGAAAGGTGAGGTAGTCGCTGATGCCGCCCCAGGTCAGCCGCGCGACACCCTTGAGGACGAAGGCGAGGCCGAGGGTGGCCAGCACCACGTTGACCAGGCTGGTGCGCAGCACGGCGCGGAAGCCGATCCGCTCCGCCAGCGCGCCGAGCGCGAAGCCGCCCGCCACCGCCCCCGCCATCGAGACGAGGTAGGGCAGGCCGAGCATCACATGCAGCGTGTAGGCGATGAAGCCGGCGATCATCAGCTGGTCGCCATGGGCGAAGTTGATCGTCCCCGTCGCCTTGTAGACCAGCACGATGCCGAGGGCGACGAGGGCGTAGATCGAGCCCGTCGTCAGCCCGCTGAGGACCAGATAGGAGAGCAATGCCCGGGCGCTATTCGACGGTGGTGGTGCCGAGGATGCGGATCGGGCCGGCCGGCTCCTTCTGGATCCAGACCACGGTGCGGTTGCAGCGCCCGTCCTCCGGCGTGCAGGTGATGCCGCCGCCATAGGTGTCGGTCTTCACGTCGCGCAACCCGTTCAGCGCGGCGATGAGCGTCGCCTGGGTCGGCTGCGGCCCGGCGCGGCGCAGCGCCTCGACCAGAGCCTGGGCGGAGCCGATGCCGAACATGTTGAAGGTCGACAGCCGGTCCGCCGGATACTTCGCCTGCAGGATGTCGCGCCAGGGCGCCATCTCCGGGCTTTCCGGCACGTAGCGCACCTGGGAGATGGTGATGAAGCGCGCCGTCGCGCCCGGCACGCCGACCTGCTCCTCGAAGGCGGTCGGGTCGGCGATGCCGGACTGGCCGATGACCAGCGGCTTGAAGCCGAACTTCGCCGCGTCGCGCAGGAACACCGCGCCGGGCTTCGGGTAGAGCAGCAGGATCACCGCATCCGCGTTCGCCTGGCGCAGCCGCAGCACCTGCGGCGTCGCGTCATTGGCGTCCGGCGTCACCTCCTCGTCGGCGACGGGCGTGATGCCCTGGCGCTTCAGCTCCTCCATCAGCGGCAGGTAGCGCGACCTTCCCCAGGCGTCGCGCATGGAGACCACGGCGATGCGCTTCGCCCCCTGCTGCACCGCATAGCCGACCTGCGCCCGGCTCTCGAGCGAGGAGGTGAGGGCGGTCGAGACGATGTTGGGCGCGCGCGGGGTGGTGATGCCATCGGCGACCGCGGCGAAGATCACGGTCGGGATGCCGGCCTGCTCGATCTCCTGCCGCGCGCCGAGGGCGGCGTTGCTGCAGCCGCCGCCGATGATGGCGAAGACCTTGTCCTGGTGGATCAGCTTGCGGACCGCGGCGATCGCCGCGCCCGGCTCGCAGCGGTCGTCCTCGCGCTGGAGCACGAGGCGCCTGCCATGGATGCCGCCCTCGGCGTTCGCCTTCTCGAACACCGCCTCGACCCCGTTCATCACGAGGCGCCCGTAGAGGTAGCCGGGCCCGGTCATCGGGCCGAAGGAGCCGATGCGGATCGTCTCGGCCGTCACGCCCGGCGCGGCGGCTTCCTGCGCGCGGGGCGCGGCGGGCAGGCCCGTCGCCAGCACCGCCCCGGCGGCGAGCGTCAGCAGGCGTCGCGTGAGTGTTCGCATCGGAAGCCTTCCCCCATGGCCGTGACAGGGCATCGCCGAAGCGTCGCGGCGCGCGCCTTTCCATGCCGGATTAGACTATGCTCCTTCGCGAGGCCGCAAGGCCCCCCCCGGCACCATCGGCCCGCGCCGGACCGAAGCTGCCTGCCCGGCGTGCAGCGCCGCCCGTTCGGCAGGCGCGCGGCGGCCGGTAGGCGCGGGCGCCGAAGCTTCCTAGGATCGCGCTTCGGCACGACGGGATCGGATGGCATGGCGGTGGCGGGCGAGGGTTACGAGTTCGGCATCGACATCGGCGGCACCTTCACCGACGTGGTCTGCCGCGCGCCGGACGGGACGATCCGGCTGACCAAGGTCGCGACCACGCGCGCGGATCCGAGCCGCGCGGTGCTTGCCGCGCTCGGGACGGCGGGCGCCGAATGGGGCGTGCCGGCGGCGGCGATCGCGCGCTTCGCGCATGGCACGACGGTCGCGACCAATGCGGTGCTGGAGAGGAAGGGGGCGCGGATCGGCCTGGTCGCGACCGAGGGGTTCCGCGACGTCATCGAGATCGGCCGCCAGATGCGCCACCAGATGTACGACCTGGTGCTGCATCCGGAGACGCCGGCCTTCCTGGCGCCGGGACGCCTGCGGAGGGAGGTGCGCGAGCGGATCGATGCCGCGGGCCGGGTGCTGGTGCCGCTGGACGAGAACGGCGCGCGCGACGCGGTGCGGGCGCTGCTCGAGGAGGGCGCGCAGGCGATCGCCGTCTCGCTGCTGTTCTCCTTCCTCAACCCGGCGCATGAGCAGCGGATCGCGGCGATCGTGGCGGAGCTGGCGCCCGGCCTGCCGGTCTCGCTCTCCTCCGAGGTCGATCCGGCCTTCCGCGAATACGAGCGCACCTGCGCGACCGCCTTCGACGCCTATGTCAAGCCGCTGGTCGCCGACTACCTGGCGAATCTCGAATCCGGGCTGGCGCGCGCCGGCGTCGGCGCGACCCTGCAGGTGATGCAGTCGCGCGGCGGGCTGATGTCCTCGGCGGTGGCGCGGCGGCGACCGGTGCGGCTGTTCCTCTCGGGGCCCGCGGGCGGCGTGGTGGGCGGGCTCGATGTCGGCGTCGCGTCCGGATACCGCGACCTGATCACGGTCGATATCGGCGGCACCTCCTGCGACATCGCGCTGGTCAGCGACGGGCAGCCGCTGATCCGCGCGGAGGGATCGATCGATGGCTACCCGGTGCGGGTGCCGATGGTCGATGTCACGGCGATCGGCTCGGGCGGCGGCAGCCTGGCCTGGATCGACGCCGCGGGGTCGCTCCGCGTCGGCCCGGAATCCGCGGGCAGCGAGCCGGGGCCGGCCTGCTACGGCCGCGGCGGCATGCGCGCGACGGTCACCGACGCTTCCGTGGTGCTCGGCTACATCGATCCGGCGCGCTTCGCCGGCGGGACGATGCGGCTCGATCCCGCGCTGGCCGAGGCGGCGCTGCGGCGCGAGGTCGCCGAGCCGCTGGGCATGGATCCGATGCGCGCCGCGCTCGGCGTGCACCGCGTGCTGAACGCGCAGATGGCGGAGGCGATCCGGCTGGTCTCCATCGGGCGCGGGATCGATCCGCGGGGCTATGCGCTGCTGCCGCTCGGCGGCGCGGGGCCGCTGCATGGCTGCGCGCTGGCCGAGGAGCTCGGCATCGCGACCATCATCGTGCCGCCGCATCCGGGCGTGCTGGCGGCGGCCGGCCTGCTCGGCGCGCCGGTGGAGCACGAGGTCGCGGCCTCCTTCCCGCAGGCCTGCGAGGGCCTCGATGCCGCGCTGCTGCGCCCCGCGCTCGCGGCGCTGGATGCGCGGGCGCGCGCCCTGACCGAGGCCGAGGGGCTGGCGCCGGAGGCGATCGCGATCCGCCACGCCGCCGATCTCTGCTACATCGGCCAGTCCTACTGGCTCGAGGTGCCGCTCGATCTCGACGCGCCCGATCCGGTCGGCGCGGCGTATCGGGCCTTCCTGGCCGCGCATGACCGGGTCTATGGCCATGCGCCGGCGCTGCCCGCGAAATTCGTGAACCTGCGCAGCGTGCATCGCTCGCACGCCGGGCGGGCCGCCGGCGGGGCCGGTCACGGCGGGGGCGAGGCGGCGCCGCCGGGGACGCGCCTGATCCAGGTGCGGCAGAGCGCCGCGCCGGTGCGCGCCGCGATCTGGCAGCGCGCCGCCATCCGGCCGGGCGATGCCATCCCCGGCCCCGCCATCATCGAGCAGGTCGACACGACCACGCTGGTCGAGCCGGGCTGGACCGCCAGCCTCGCCATGGACGGCGCCGCCCTGCTGATCCGGAAGGACCAAGCGGCATGAAGACGGAATTCAGCACCGATTCCCTCGACCCCGTCACCCTCGAGGTCACGCGCCATCGGCTCGAGGGCATCGCGAACGAGATGCAGGCGACGCTGCTGCGCTCCTCCTTCTCGCCGATCGTGAAGGAGGGGCTGGACGCCTCGGCGGGCCTGTTCACGGCGGATGGGCAGACGCTGGCGCAGTCCTGCTCGATCCCGATCCACCTGGCGACGCTGATCCCGGCCGTCGCGCGCATCCGCGAGGCCTTCCCACCCGCGACGATGCGGCCCGACGACACCTACCTGCTGAATGATCCCTATTGCGGGGGGACGCATCTGCCGGACATCGCGATCGTCCAGCCGGTCTTCTCGGAGGGCCGGATCATCGCCTACAGCGCGGCGATGACGCACCACCAGGACATGGGCGGCCTGTCCGCCGGGTCGGTGCCGACGAACGCGACGGAGATCTTCCAGGAGGGGCTGCGCCTGCCGCCGCTGAAATTCCGCGACCGCGGGGTGGTGAACGCGACGCTCGAGGCGATCATCCGCCAGAACGTGCGCATCCCGGACACAGTGATGGGCGACATCCACGCCCAGGTCAGCGCCTGCAGCATCGGCGCGCGGCGCCTGGCGGAGCTCGCGGCGAGGCAGGGCGACAATGCGCTCACCGCCATCTTCGCCGAGCTGCTCGACCGTTCGGAGCGCATGACGCGGCTGGCGCTGGCGGAGATCCCGGACGGCACCTACCGCGCCGTCGATTGGCTGGACAATGACGGGGTCGAGCTCGACAAGCCCATCCGCATCGAGGTCGCCGTCACCATCAGGGGCGACGCGATCCACATCGACTTCACCGGCACCTCGCCCCAGGTGCGCGGGCCGCTGAACTGCGTGCCCTCCGGCTCGCTCGCCGCGGCCTGCTGGGCGGTGCGTGCGCTGACCGATCCGCGCATCCCGACCAACGCCGGCTGCTTCCGGCCCATCTCGCTGCATCTCCCGGAAGGCTCGCTGGTCAATCCGCGCGAGCCCGCGCCGGTGAATGCGCGCACCTCGACCATCAAGCGCATCACGGGAACGATCGTGGCGGCGCTGGCGGAGGTGCTGCCGGACCGCATCCCCGCGCCCTCGGCCGGGCAGATGGTGATCGTCGCCTTCGGGGGGCGCACGCCGGCGGGCAGGCCCTTCGTCACCGGCGACCTCATCGCGGGCGGCAGCGGCGCCTCGCGCGCGGCGGATGGTGTCGACGTCATCGAGACCGACGCCACCAACTGCATGAACCTGCCCGCCGAGGCGCTGGAACTGGAGACGCCGCTGCGCCTGAACCGTGTCGCGCTGCGCCCCGGCTCGGGTGGCGATGGCACGCATCGCGGCGGCCTCGGCACCATCCGCGAATACGAGGCACTGGTCGACGAGATGAGCTTCACCCATCGCAGCGAGCGGCATTTCAGTGCCGCCGGCGGGCTCTTCGGCGGCGCGCCGGGGGCGATGGCGCGGTCGGTGATCCATCGCCGCGACGGGACCGAGGAGGTGATCCCGTCGAAGATCGTCACGCGGCTGAACCGGGGCGACCGTGTGGTGATCGAGACCGCGGGCGGGGGCGGCTATGGCGATCCGGCGCGCCGCGGCGATGCGGCGCGGCAGGCCGACCGCGCCGATGGCAAGGTCACGACCTGACGGCGGGATCCGAGGAGAGCAGGGCGGAGGCCTTGCCGCCGCGCTGGCGCACCGGCCAGCGCCCGGCCTCGACGGTGGCGAAGAAGCGGTCGAGGCCCTGGTTGAACAGGTCCGGCTCCTCGAGGTTGATCGTGTGCCCGGTCACCGGCAGCACCCAGAGCCCGCAGGAGGGGATGGTGCGCTTGAGGAAATTGCCGGGGTCCAGGCACCAGTCATCCTCGTCGCCATTCACGACGAGCACGGGGACGGTCATGCGCGACAGCCCCTCCTCCAGCTCCCACAGCGAGGGCCGGCGCGCCTGCACGCCGCGCATGGTCAGCGCCGCGCCTTTCGCATCATGCTCGCCGAGTTGCGCGCGGAACTCCGCCCAGCCGCGCGGATCCTTGTCGCGGAACTGGATGCGCGCCGCGCCCTCGCTGTACCAGGCGGCGACGGCCGCCGAGCCCTCGCTCTCGTATCGCGCGGCGAGCGCGATCGAATCCGCGCGGAAGCTCGCGACCTGGTCGGGATGCGCGCCGTAGCCACAGCCCGCGACGACCAGCGACCGCGCGCGCGCCGGGTGCCGCAGGCCGAAATGCAGCGTGGCGAAGCCGCCCTTGGACAGCCCCACCACATGCGCGGCGGCGATCCCCAGATGATCCATCACCGCCGCGATGTCGTCGGCGGCGATGGCCTGGCTGTACATCTCGACATCCCCGGGGATGTCGGACGGCGCATAGCCGCGCGCGGCGAAGGCGATGCAGCGGTAGCGGCGGGAGAAGTGGCGCAGCTGCGGCTCCCAGCTGCGGTGGTCGCCGGCGAATTCGTGCACGAAGACGATGGGCAGGCCCTGGCCCGCCTCCTCGTA
>CAZMCV010000071.1:0-19818 GCA_964564645.1 uncultured Acetobacteraceae bacterium | reverse complement strand
CGCGTCGTCGTCTACAACCCGACCGGGCGCTACGCCGCCCAGCAGGTCGCGGCGATGCGGGAGGCGGGGACGAACCTCGTCGCGGGCATCGCGCTCGGGCGCGGCGGCGGCAGCCTGGACGGGCTGCGGCTGCTCGACGACGTGGCGGAGCTGGACGAGCCAGTCGATGCCGCCGTGGTCTACACCCCGCCCGAGGGGGTGCTGGACGCGGTGCGATCCGCCGCCGCCGCGCGCATCCCGGCGATCGTCGTCGCCGCCGAATACGTGCCGCTGCACGATGCGCTGCGCGCCGCGCAGGCCGCGCGGGCGGCCGGGTCCTGGATGGTCGGGCCCAATACGCTCGGCCTCTTCGTGCCGGGGCAGGGGCTGCTCGGCTCGATCGCCCCGTCCTTCTGCACGGAGGGGCGGGTGGCGGTGGTCTGCCGCAGCGGCACCCTGACCCTGACCATGGCGCGGCTGCTGACGCGCGCCGGCATCGGCCAGCGCGCGGTGATCCATATCGGCGGCGACGCGGTCTGCGGACGCAACCCGCATGAATGGTTCGAGGCGCTGGCCGCCGACGAGCGCACCGACGCCGTGCTGTATTGCGGCGAGATCGGCGGCGACAAGGAATACGCGCTGGCCGAGAGCGTCCGCCGCGCCGCCAAGCCGCTCGTCGCCATGCTGGTCGGCCGCCACGCCCCGCCCGAGAAGCGCATGGGCCATGCCGGCGCGCTGGTCGGCGGCGCGCATGAGACGGGCGAGGCGAAGCTGGCCGCGCTGGCCGCCGCCGGCGCCCACACGGCGCGCAACGCCGCCGAGGCGATCGCGCATCTCGGGAGGCTGCTCGGCGCGTGACGGCGGGCGCGCTCGGCCTGATCGCCTGCGGCGGGGAGCTGCCGCGGACCATCGCCCGCACGGCCCGCGCCGCGGGGCGCGAGGTCTTCGTCGCCGCCATGGAGGGCTGGGCGGACCCGGCGGACTGGTCGGATTTCCCGCACATCGTCGCCCGCCCCGGCGCGGCGGGCACGATCCTGGTCGCGCTTCGGCGGGCCGGGGCGCGGCAATTGGTGCTGTGCGGGCGGGCGCAGCGTCCTTCCATCGTGTCGCTGCGGCCGGATGCGGCCGGGCTGCGGCTGCTGGCGCGGATCGGCCGGGCCTATTTCACCGGCGATGACGGCCTGCTGCGCGCCCTCGCCAGGGCCCTGGAGGCGGAGGGGTTCGAGGTGGTGGCGCCGCAGGCGGTGCTGGCGACGCTGCTGCCGGGGCCGGGCCTGCTGACCGCGGGGGCGGGTCCGGACCCGGTGGCGCGCGCCGACATTGCCCGGGCCATTGCGGTGGTGCGCGCGCTCGGCGCCGTCGATGTCGGGCAAGGGGCGGTGGTGCAGCAGGGGCTGGTGCTGGGGGTGGAGGCGATCGAGGGCACCGATGCGCTGCTGGCGCGTTGCGGCGATCTGCGGCGCGAGGGGCCGGGCGGCGTGCTGGTCAAGCTGGTGAAGCCGGGGCAGGATCGCCGCCTCGACCTGCCGGCGATCGGTCCGGCCACGATCGCGCAAGCCGCCGCCGCCGGGCTGCGCGGCGTTGCCATCGAGGCCGGGGGCACCATCCTGGTGGAGCGGGATGCGACGCTGGCCGCCGCGGAGGCCGCCGGGCTCTTCGTGCTGGCGCTGCGTCCGGACGAGTTCCTGAACGAGACGAGCAAGGAGACGACGCCATGGCCAAGTTCCTGCACACCATGATCCGGGTGGGCGACCTCGACCGCAGCGTGAAGTTCTACACCGAGCTGCTCGGCATGCGCGAGCTGCGCCGGCGCGACGTGCCGGACGGCAAGTACACGCTGGCCTTCCTCGGCTATGGCGAGGGCAATGCCGAGAACCAGGGCGAGATCGAGCTCACCTACAATTACGGCGTCGACAAGTATGAGCAGGGCAGCGCCTTCGGCCATCTCGCCCTCGGCGTCCCCGACGTGAAGTCGGCTTGCGAGAAGGTGCGCACGGGCGGCGGGCGGGTGACGCGCGAGCCCGGGCCGGTGAAGTTCGGCACCACGATCATCGCCTTCGTCGAGGACCCGGACGGGTACAAGATCGAGCTGATCGAGCGCATGTAGGAAAGGTCAGGCGGGGGAGTGAACTCCCCCGAGCCCCCTCCTTTTTCTGTCTGTTATCGGGACCTTGCCCCGGGCTTGCCACACGCACGCGGCCAAGTGCCGGAAGACGTTGGGGGGCTCGGGGGGAAGCGTCTTCCCCCCGCCTCTTCCGGCACGGACCCTCCATGCCCCCACTCCCGGACCCATTCGGCCTGCTCCGCGACCTCGCCGACGGCACCGAGCATCTGGGCCGCGCGCTGATCGGGCAGGAGCGGATCCGCCTGGCCGTGACCGGCCTGACCCGCGCCGGCAAGACGGTGTTCCTCACCTCCCTCGTCGCGAACCTCATCGCCGCCGGCCGCGGCAGCCACACCCTGCCCGCCTTCGAGACCGCGGCCGGCTTCCGGCTGCGCGCCGTGCGCCTGGTGCCGGCCGGGGTGCAGGCCGTGCCGCGCTTCGATGTGCATGGCCATCTCTCGGCGCTGGCGCAGGACCCGCCGCACTGGCCGGACCGCACGGAGGACCTCTCGACGCTCGAGCTGACGCTCGAGCTCGACCGCGGCAGCCTGCTCGGCGGCCTGCTCGGCCGGCGGACGGTCACGCTCGAGCTGCTGGACTATCCGGGCGAGTGGCTGCTCGACCTGCCCATGCTCGGCCAGGACTACGCCACCTGGTCGGCCGAGACGCTGGCCCGCCTGCGCGCGCCCGAGCGCCTGCCGGCGACGCGCGACTTCCTCGGCTTCGTCGATGCGCTGCCCGCCGACGCGCCGGAGGAGGAGGCGCTGGCCCGCCGTGGCCATGCGCTCTACCGCGACGCGCTGCGCGCCTGCCGCGACCGCCTCGGCCTGCGCTTCCTCCAGCCGGGGCGGGTGCTGAACCCCGGGCCGCGGGGGGAGGCGCCGATCCTCTGGTATTTCCCGCTGCCGCATCCGCAGGGCGGCGGCCTCGCCTCCCTGCTGCGGCGGCGCCATGCCGCCTATGTCGCGGATCAGCGGGAGAGCTTCTTCGACCCCTTCTTCCGCCGCTTCCAGCGCCAGGCCGTGCTGGTGGACGTGCTCGGGGCGCTGCATGCGGGGGAGGCGGCCTTCGCGGACACGGCCGAATCGCTGGCCGCCATCGCCGGAGCGCTCGAATCCGGCAACGGCCTGCTGGCGCGGCTGCTCGGCCTCGGCACGGCGCGCGTCGCCTTCGTCGCCACCAAGGCCGACCATGTGCCGGGGCCGCACCGCCAGGCGCTGGCGACCCTGCTGTCCGCGCTGGTCGACCAGCCGGGCGCGAGCGGGGTGGCGACCGCCGTGCACACCATCGCCTCCATCCGCTGCACCGAGGATGACCTGGCGCGCGTCGGCGGGCGGGAGGTCGGCGCGGTGCGCGGCGTGCTGCTGCAGGGCGGGCGCAGCGCCAAGGTCTATCCGGGCGAGGTCCCGACCCGTCCGCCCGCCCCCGGCCATTGGCCGCGCGAAATCTTCGAGATGCCGGCGTTCCAGCCCCCGCGCCTCGACGCGGAGGGCGGCTCCGGCATCCCGCATCTCGGCCTCGATGCGCTGCTCGCCTGGCTGATCGGAGACCTGCTGTGAGCGATCCCTCCATCCCGCCCTCCGGCCCGCGGGTCATCCTCGAGGAGGAGGAGAGCCGGCGGGCCGATCCGCGCCCGGCGCCGCGCCTCGATTTCGGGTGGGATCAGGCGGTGGTGCCGGTGGCGATGCCGACCGCCCCGGGGGGGCGAGGCTGGTCCGGCCTCGGGCGGCTTGCCGCCGGCGCCGGCGTGCTGCTGCTCGGCCTGTCCGCGCTCGACGTCGCCAATTTCGTGGCCGACCAGTTCCAGCGCGGCCCGGCCCTCGGCTGGGCGACGCTCGGCATCGCGGTGGCGGGCTTCGGGCTGATCGCCTCGGCCGGGTGGCGGGAGGTGACGGGGCTGTTCGCGCTGCGCTCGGTGGATCGCGGCCGCAGCGCCTTCGCGCGGGGCGACCTCGGGGTGGCGAAGGCGGAGGCGCTGCGCTGGGCCGCGGGGGTCGAGGAGGCGGCCGGCCTGCAGCCCGCGATCCGCGAGGCGCGCAGCGTCGAGGAGCTGCGCGGCCTGCTGCTGGCCGGGCCGCTGCGCACCCTGGAGGGGCGGGCGGCCGCGCTCGGACGGACCGCCGCGGTGCAGGCCTTCGCGATCAGCGCGGTCAGCCCGTCGCCGGGGCTGGACGCGATCGTCTTCGCCTGGCGGGGTGTCCGGCTGGTGCGCCAGGTGGCCGCGCTGCATGGCATCCGCCCCGGGATCGCCGCCACCTGGTCGCTGCTGCGGCGGACCCTGTTCGATGCGGCCACCGTCGCGGCGACCGACATCGCCGTCGACACCGCCGCGCGCGCCCTGCTGACCAGCCCGCTGCTGCAGCATGTGGCGGGGGAGACGGCGGCGGGCGCGGTCGCCGCGCGGCGAATGCTGCGCCTGGCGCGCGCCGCGGCCGAGGCGTGCCGGCTGGTCCCGCCCACGCCCTGAGAGTTTGTGAAAGAACTCCCGTCAGCCCCGATGTTGGGGGATATTCTGCAATGATTCCAAAGGGTGTTCTTTCGCAAGTTCGATTTCTTCACGCGCCCTGAGGCCTCGCGGCGGGCAGGCGGCGCAGGCCGAGCGGGCGGGACCGACCGGCGCGCGGCGCGAGCCCCCGCCCAAGCGACCCGACCGGACCCAGCCCGGCGAGACGCGCCCGATCGGGGCCTTCCCCCCGGTCCCTAGTCCACCGAGACCCCCGGCCGCGAGAACACGTCGCGCCAATGCGCGACCTCCTGCGCCAGGCGCGCGCCGAACGCCTCCCGGCCGCCGCCGACCGGGCGGTAGCCCTGCGATTCCAGCCTGGCGCGGATCTCGGAGTCGCGCACCGCCTCGGCCACCAGGATGGCGTTCAGCCGGTCGAGGATCGGCCCCGGCACCGCGGCCGGCGCGATCAGCGCCCACCAGCCCACCTGGGTCACGGCGGGGAAACCCGCCTCGGTGAAGGTCGGCACTTCCGGCAGCGCGGCGGAGCGCGCGGTGCCCGTCACCGCGATCGGCCGCAGCCGGCCCGACTGTACATGCCCGAGGCCCGAGGGCACCGCGATCACGCCATAGGGCGTGTCCCCGGCGACCATCCCCGCGATCTGCGGCCCGCCACCGCGATACCCGACCATGGCCAGGTCGAGATCGAGCCCGAAGCGCATCTGCAGCAGCACGAGATGCGTCGGCGTCCCCGTCCCGCCATGCGCCAGCGGCACGCTCCCCGGCGCGGCGCGCGCGGCCGCGACGAACTCCGCCGCGCTGCGGGCCGGCGAGGACGGATGCGCCACCAGCATCAGCGGCGCCTCCACCATCACGCCGACCGGGGCCAGGTCGCGCACCACGTCGAAGGGCATGCGCTCCTTCAGGATGCCGGGATTCACCGACAGGGCGTTGTCGGCGCTGCCGATCGTGTAGCCGTCGGGCGGGGCGGCGACGACCGCCTGGGTGCCGGGGATGGAGGCGCCGCCGCCGCGATTCTCGACGACGAAGCCCTGTCCCGTCTTCGTCGCCGCATGCTGCGCCAGCAGGCGGACGACGATGTCGCTCGCCCCGCCCGGCGCGTAGGGCACGACGATGCGCACGGGTCGGGCGGGAAAATCCTGCGCCCGCGCCGCCCCGCGCGCGAGGCCGAGCAGCGGGAGCGCGGCCAGCAGCGCCGCGCGGCGGCCGGCGAGGAGGCCTGGCGAGGGAATGCCCTTCGGGCTCATGGGATGCCGTTCTCCGGGATCGGGGGCGGGGGGTCAGCCGTCCAGCTTCACGTTGGCGATCTTCACCACCTCCGCCCATTTGCGGATCTCGTCGCGGATGAAGGCGGCGAACTGCTCCGGGGTGCCGGGATCGGTCAGCGCGCCGAGCTGCTGGAGCCGCTCGATGGCCGCCGGCTCGCGCAGGATCGCCACCACATCCGCGTTGATCCTGGCGATGATCGCGGGCGGCGTGCCGGTCGGCGCCACCAGCCCGGTCCAGCCGAAGGAGGCGTAGCCGGGGGCGACCGTCTCCGCGATGGTCGGCACCTCGGGCAGCCAGGGCGTCCGCTGCGACGTCGCGACCGCGATCGCCTTGGCCCGGCCGCCGCGCAGATGGCCGAGCGCCGAGGCCACGCTGTCGAACATCAGCGGCACGTTGCCCGCGACCAGGTCGGTCACGGCGGGGCCGCTGCCGCGGTAATGGACGATGTTCAGCTCCGTCCCCGTGCGGTGCATGAACAGCTCGGCCGAGAGGTGCTGGCTGGTCGCCGGCCCGGCCGAGGCCATGTCCAGCTTGCCCGGCTGCGCCTTCGCCATCGCCACCAGCTCCTGCGGCGTGTTCCCGGGAAAGGAGGGGTGGGCGATGATCAGCAGCGGCACCATGGCGATGTTGGTGATGGCCGCGAAATCCTTCTCCGCGTCATAGGGGATGCGCGGCAGGACCGAGGGGTTGATCCCGAGCGTGCCGGAGGTGCCGGCGGTCAGCGTGTAGCCGTCCGGCGCGGAGCGTGCCCCGGTCTCCATCGCCGGGGCGCCGGCGCCGCCCGCGCGGTTCTCGACGACGACGCGCTGCGGCCAGCGGCGGGACAGCTCCTCGGCCACGTAGCGGGTGATGATGTCGGCGGCCTGGCCGGGCGGGAAGGGCACGATGATCCGCACCGGCCTCTCCGGCCAGGACGGCGCCTGTGCCCGCGCGGCGCGGGCCAGCGGCAGGGCGGCGGCGGCGAGCAGGATCGAGCGGCGATTCGGCACGGTGTTCCTCCTGGTCTCGAAGCGGGCGGCCGATGCGCCGCCGGATCGGTCGTGTCCGGGGCATGGGCCGGGCGGGGTTGGTGTCCGGGACAGCGGGATCTTCCTGGGCCTGCCTTTCCGCTTCGCTCCCGGCCAGGGACCGCGGGCGAGGCGGGCAGGGCACCCTTTTCGTGCGTGGCCTGCCCATCCGCCTCGGTCGCGGCCAGGTGCCGCGAGCAGTCCGGGCAGGACACTAGCCCTCCAGCCGCACATTGGCAGCGCGCGCCACTTCGCGCCACGTCGCGACCTCGCTGCGGATGAAGGCGGCGAAGGCCTCCGGCGTGCCCGGATCGGGGAAGGAGCCCATGGCGGACAGCCGCTCGGCGATCGCCGGATCGCGCAGGACCGCCACGACATCGGCGTTGATCTTGCGCAGGATCGCCGGCGGCGTCCCGGCCGGGGCGGCGAGGCCGATCCAGCCGCCGGAGACCGTGCCGGGCGAGACCGTCTCCGCGACCGTCGGCACCTCGGGCAGCGGCGGCACCCGCCGGGCGCCGGTGATCGCCAGCGCCCGTGCCCGGCCGGCGCGCAGATGCGGCAGGGCGGAGGGGATGCTGTCGCACATCACGGGGATGTTGCCCGCGACCAGGTCCGTCACCGCCGGGCCGCTGCCGCGGTAATGCACCAGGTTGAAGCGCAGCCCGGTGCGCAGCTGCAGCAGCTCGATCGACATGTGCTGCGCCGTCGCGGGGCCCGCGGTCGCGATGTCGATCCCGCCGGGCTTCGCGCGCGCCGCATCCGCCAGCTCCCGCATCGTCCGCGCGGGGAAGTCGGGGTGGCAGATGTAGATCAGCGGCCCGACGACGAGGTTGCCGATCGCGGCGAAGTCGCGCTCCGGATCATAGGGCAGGCGCGGCATCACGCCGGGATTGATGCCGAAGGTGCCGGAGGTGCCGTTGGTCAGGGTGTAGCCGTCCGGCGCCGCGCGCGCGCCGGCCTCGATCCCCGGCACGCCGGCGCCGCCCGCGCGGTTCTCGACCACGACGCGCTGCGGCCAGCGCTGCGACAGCGCCTCCGCCACCATCCGCACGACGATGTCGGCGGCCTGGCCGGGCGGGAAGGGGACGATGATGCGCACGGGGCGCGCCGGATACGCCTCCGCGCCGGCCTCGGCCCGCAGGATCCGCGGCGTCAGCAGCGCGACGGCGGCGCCGAGCAGGGCATGGCGACGGGTTGCCGGGAATGGCATGGTGACGGGGCCTCCCACCGGGCGCCTCTTCGCGGGCGCCTGGGCCGCGAGGATAGGGGCGCGCGGCCGCGCCCGGCAAACCTTTCCGGGGAGGGACCATGGCACGCGGCGCGGCGAACAGCCTGGATGTGGTGCTGCTGCCGGGCGACGGCATCGGCACCGAGGTGATCGACGCCACCCTGGCGGTGCTCGAGCCCTTGGCGAGGCGCCACGACCTGGCGCTGTCCTTCGAGAGCCTGCGCGCCGGCGCCTTTGCCTATCGCGACACCGGCACGGCGATGTCGGAGGAATGCTTCCGCCGCGCCGAGGCCGCGGATGCGATCCTGCTCGGCGCCATGGGCTGGCCCGGCATCCGCTACGCGGACGGGACGGAGATCGCGCCGCAGCTCGACCTCCGCTTCCGCCTCGACCTCTATGCCGGCGTCCGGCCGTTCCGCGCGATCCCCGGCGTGCCGCTCGCGCTGGCCGATCCGCGCGCGGCGGGGATAGACTTGGTGATCCTGCGCGAGAGCACCGAGGGGCTGTTCCATTCGCGCGACAAGGGGCTGGTGACGGAGGATTACGCCGAGGAGACGCTGCGCATCACCCGCCGCACCACGGAGCGCCTGTGCTGCACCGCCTTCGCCCTCGCCGGGCGGCGGGCCGCGCGGCGCGGCCGGCCCGGCAAGGTCACGCTGGTGGACAAGGCCAATGTCTTCCGCGCCTTCGCCTTCATGCGCGGGGTCTTCGACGGCATCGCGCGGGAGCATCCGGGGATCGAGAGCGGGCACCACTACGTCGATGCCATGGCGCTCGACCTGGTGCGCCGGCCCTGGGCGTTCGACCTGCTGCCGACGGAGAACATGTTCGGCGACATCCTCTCCGACCTGGCGGCGGGGCTGATCGGGGGCATGGGCTTCGCGCCCTCGGCCGATCTCGGCGACACCCATGCGGTGTTCCAGCCGGCGCATGGCACGGCGCCCGACATCGCCGGCCAGGGCATCGCCAACCCGACGGCGACGATCCTGTCGGCGGCGATGATGCTGGAGTGGCTGGCAGCCTCGCGCGGCGCCGGGGAGCGCTACGCGGAGGCGGCGGCGGAGCTGGAGCGCGCGGTGGACGCGGCCTTCGCGGGGGGGCTGCGCACGCCGGATGTCGGGGGGGCGGACGGCACGGGGGCGGTCGTGCGGGCGGTGGTCGCGAGGATCGGGGCGTAGCTCGTGGGGCGCCGCCCCACGCCCCGCCAGATGGGCGCTGCCCCTCTGGACACCCCGCCAAAGGCCGAAAGGCCTTTGGAAACCACGCCCACGTCGCGGCACCGTCGGTGCTGAGCCGGCGGAACCTGCTGCATGGCATCGCTGCCGCTGGCGGGCTGCCGGCGGCCATTGCGGCGATGGCCGCGATCGCGCCGGGGCCCGCCATGGCCGCGTCGGCGCCCGCGCTGCCGCCGCGCCGCGACCCCGTGATCGTCGTCGGCGGCGGCATCGCCGGCATGGCCGCGGCGCTGCGCATGCGCCGCGCCGGCTGGCCGGTGCGCGTGCTCGAGGCCGCGCCCCGCCCGGGCGGGCGCTGCCTGACCCTGCGCGCCGGCGACCTGGTCGAGGAGGCGGATGGCACGCCGCCGCAGCGCGTGGCCTGGGACCCGGCGCCGCATCTCTACTTCAACCCGGGCCCCGCGCGGATCCCGCACCACCACCGCGCCATCCTCGCCCTGTGCCGCGAGCTCGGCGTGCCGCTCGAGGTGCTGGTGAACGAGAACCGCGCGGCGCTGCTGCAATCCGACGCCTCGAACCGCGGCGTGGCGCTGCCGATGCGGCGCGTGCAGGCGGAGCTCCGCGGCGTGGTCGCCGAGCTCGCCGCGAAGGCGCTGAGCCCGGGCGCGCTGGAGGCGCCGCTGACCGAGGCCGACCTCGAGGCGCTGCGCGCCATGCTGCAGGGCTTCGGCGCGCTCGATGCCGGGCTGCGCTGGCGCGGCACCCCCCGCGCCGGTTGGGCCGACCCGCCGGGGATGGAGCCCGGCACCGCCCTGCCGCCGCTCGATCCGCGCCTGCTGCTCGACCCGGCCTTCTGGCGCGGCGCGGGCTTCGCCGAGGGGATCGACTACGCCGCGACAATGCTGCAACCGGTCGGCGGGATGGATGCGATCGCGCGGGCGCTGGCGGTGGCCCTGGGCGATGCGCTGCTCCTCGGCGCCGAGGTCTCCCGGATCCGCCGGGACCCCGGGGGCGGTGCGCGCGTGACCTGGCGGCGCGGCGGCGTCGCCGAGGAAGCCCGCGCGGCCCAGGTGCTGCTCGCCCTGCCGCCGCCGATCCTGGCCACGCTCGACACCGACCTGGCACCGGAGCGTCGCGCGGCGCTGGCCGCCGTGCCGATGGCGCCGGCCGCCAAGCTCGCCTTCCAGTCCGGGCGCCGCTGGTGGGAGGAGGAGGACGCGATCTATGGCGGCATCTCCTTCACCGCGCGGGACGCGACGCAGATCTGGTACCCCTCGCACGGCTTCCACGCGGCGAAGGGCATCCTCGTCGGCGCCTATATCTGGGGCGGGACGGTGGGGGAGCGCTTCGCCGCCCTCGACCCCGCCGCGCGCGCCGCCCTCGCCACCGAGGCGCTGGAGGCGCTGCACGCCGGCCATGCGCACGAGGTCGCGGCGCCCGTCTCCGTCGCCTGGGGCCGCATGCCGCGCGCCCGCGGCGCCTGGGCGGAGTGGGAGCGCACGCCGGCGCAGGATTCGGCCCGCGCCGCGCTGCGCCGGCCCGAGGGGCCCTACCACTTCGCCGGCGACCACCTGTCCGCCCTGCCCGGCTGGCAGGAGGGGGCGGTCGCGTCCGCCTGGGCGGCGCTCGAGGGGATGGTCACCGCCCCACCCTGACCGCCGGGGCGTCGTTCACCCCGCCCCGTGCCGGGTCAGCCGCATCGCCGCGCCGAGGCGCATCAGCGCGCAGGAGGCGAGTCGCGCCCGCATCCCCTCCGCCCGGCTGGTCAGCGCGATCGGCACCCTGGCGCCGACCACCACCCCGGCGCTCTCGGCGCCTGCGAGATATTGCAGCTGCTTGGCCAGCATGTTGCCGGCCTCGAGGTCCGGGACCAGCAGGATGTCGGGGTCCCCCGCGACCGGCCCGCCGAGCCCCTTGGCGGCCGCGGCCTCCCGGTTGATCGCATTGTCGAAGGCGAGCGGGCCGTCCAGCAGCCCGCCCTCGATCTGCCGGCGCTCCGCCATCTTGCACAGCGCCGCGGCATCGACCGTGCCGGGCTGCTTCGGCGTCACCGTCTCGACCGCGGCGAGGATCGCCAGCTTCGGCCGCTCGATCCCGAGCGCGGCGCGCGCCAGGTCGATGGCGTTGCGCGCGATATCGGCCTTGGTCTCGAGGTCGGGCGCGATGTTGATGGCGGCATCGGTGACCATCAGCAGCTTGTGATAAAGCGGCACGTCGAGCAGGAAGCAGTGGCTCAGCCGGCGCTCGGTGCGCAGCCCGCCCTCGCGCGCGACGATTGCGGCCATCAGCTCGTCCGTGTGCAGCGAGCCCTTCAGCAGCGCCCCCGCCACGCCGTCGCGCGCCAGCGCCACCGCGCGCTCGGCCGCGGCGTGGCTGTGCGGCGTGTCCTCGATCGGCGGCAGCGCGCCGGGGTCGATCCCGGCGGCGGCCGCGGCGGCGCGGATGCGCGCGGCGGGCCCGACGAGGATCGGGGCGATGATCCCGGCCGCTGCGGCCTCGATCGCGCCGCCGAGGCTGGCCGCATCACAGGGATGCACCACGGCGCAGCGCAGGGGCGGGCCGCAGGCGGCGGCGCGGGCGATCAGCGCGTCGAGGCGGACGGGGTCGGGCAGGGCGGGTTTCATGCGGCCAGGGGACATCCGGTTCTGCTGCGGCGCATCATAGATGGCCCGCGGCGTCGCGTCCCGCGCCTCCTGGCCTCGCCCGCGGCGTGCCCATGGCCGCGTGCCCGCCGCTCGCGGCGCGTCGGGCCTCTGATGGCAGAGCTTCGTGGGAGATCGGGCGAGAGCCAGGACACGCGGGGCACCCCCCGGCCTGGCGGACAGGGGAGACGCATGGTCATGGGCGGGACGAGGCAACCCTCGGCGATGTCCATGACCACGGCACAGGGGACGTGCCGGCCGGAGCAGGGGGCCTCGACGCTTCCGGGACCGATGCCGGCGGCGATCACGTGGTCGCGACGCCGCATCCACCCCGCTCGCCCGCCCGTAGCGCGACGGGGGCCGGATCTGGCCCTCCCGAGGGAGAAGGCAGGACCATGTCGGAACAGATGCAGGGCAAGGATGGCGACGACCGGCTGCGCGGCACCGAGGGCGATGACCGCTACGGCAGCGGCGATGGCCGGGACCGGCTGCAGGGCGGAAAGGGCAACGACACGCTTCTCGGCGAAGGCGACGGCGACATCCTGCGGGGCGGCAGCGGCGGCGACATGCTGCGGGGCGGCAGCGGCGCCGATCTGCTCGAAGGCGGGGGCGGCGATGACGCGCTGTTCGGCGGGGCGGGCACCGACCTGCTGCATGGCGGCGAGGGCGCCGACACGCTGATGGGCGATGCCGGGCTCGTGACGGCGCGCGGCACGGACCTCGCGGGCGACGTGCTCGAGGGCGGCGCGGGGGACGATCTTCTCGTGATCGGCGACGGGCTCGACACGGTGACCGGCGGCGACGGCATGGATGCCTTCGTCTTCAAGCAGATGAACCCGCAGACGCCGCTTGCCGCCGGCACCGGGCCGGCCTTCGCCTCCATCACCGATTTCGACGCGGCGGAGGATGTGCTGGCCTTCGATGTCGCCGGCCTCGGGCGCGATTCGGCGGCGGCCAACTTCATGGACCTCTCGGGCGGCGCCGGCGGCGCGGCCGCGAGCTTCTATTCCGGCGGCGCGGCGGGCGCTGCCGGCGAGAACGTCGTCGTGCTGACCGAGACCGGCTTCGCCTCCGGCGCGCTGGCGGTGCAGGCGGTCGCCGGCGAGCAGGCCGGCGACCTGGTGGTCTACTTCAACACGACCGTCGGCGTCGCCAGCCTGCTGGTGGTCTCGGCGCCCGACACCGCGACCTCGATCGCGCGCTTCACCGACATCTCCTCCGTCGAGGCGCTGGCGGCCACCGGCTTCACCGCCGCGGACTTCCTGTTCGTCTGAGGCGGCGAGGGCGTCCCGCGCGATCGGCGCGGGGCGCGAAAGGGGAGGGGCGTCCCGTCGGCGCCCCTCCCGCCCCGATCAGGCGGTGCGGCGGATGTTGTAGAACAGCGCGACGCCCTTGAGCATGCCGTCCAGGTCCGCCCGCAGCGCGGTCGGCGAGAAGAATTGGCCGAGCGGGATGTAGGGCACGTCCTCGAAGGCCTGCAGCTGCATCTTCCGCCCGATCTCGGCGCGCGCGGCGTCGTCGGGGGCCTCGAACCAGGCGTTGCGCAGCGCCTCGAGCTCGGGCGCGGTCGGCCAGCCGAAGATCGCGGCCTGGCCATGGCCGCGGATCAGGTTGTTGCCGGCCGGGTTCACCTGCGCGCTGCCCGCGGTCCAGCTCACCATGCTGTTCCAGCCGCCCTGGGCGGGCGGGTTCCGGTTGAGGATGCGCTGCGTCACCGTGCCCCAATCGGTCGCGACGTAGTCGAGGTTCATGCCGATCTTGCGCAGATAGTCGCCCATCACCTCGGACAGCGCGTTGATGACGGGGAAATCGGCCGCGGCGAGCAGGCTGGTGCGCTCCCCCTTGTAGCCGGCGGCCTCGAGCGCGCGCTTCGTCTGGTCGATGCTGGTCGGGTTGCGGAAAGCCTCCAGCCCGGCGTCGGAGGCCATGATGCTGCCGGGCGCGAAGAAGCCGTAGGGCACGCGCCAGAGGCTGGTGTCCTCGCTGGCGGCGGCGATCATGAAGTCCTTCTGCTGGATGCCGCGGAGGACGGCGCGGCGGATCGCGGGGTTGTCGAAGGGGGGGAAGAGCTGGTTCGGGCGGAAGAAGCCGACCGAGCCGTTCGGGTCGAGGATGTCGACCTTCACGCCGCGCGCGCGGCGGAGCTGCGGGACGAGGTCGATGTTCGGCAGCTCCCACCAATCCACCTCGCCCTGGCGCAGCGCGGCCGCGGCGGTGGCGCCGTCGGGGATCGTCGACCACTCGACGCGGTCGAAATGCACGACCTTGCCGCCGGCCATGTAGCTGGCGGGCTCCGACCGGGGGACATAGGCCTCGTTCTTCGCCCAGACATTGCGGCTGCCGGGGACGCGCTCCGCGGCCAGGTAGCGGAACGGGCCGCTGCCGATGATCTCGGGCACCGCCTGGCTGGATGGCAGGCTGGCCAGGCGCTCGGGCATGATGGCGCAGAGATGCGTCCCCACCTTGGCCATGGCGTCGGGCAGCAGGGGGAAGGGCTTCTTCAGGCGGAAGACGATCGTCCTGTCGTCCTTGGCCGAGAGCTCGTCCGTCACCGCCCAGAGCGCCTGGCCGAAGGCATCGCGCGTCGCCCAGCGCTTGATGGAGGCGACGCAGTCGGCGGCGCGCACCGGCTCGCCATCGTGGAATTTCAGCCCCTCGCGGAGCGTGATGGACCAGAGCTTGCCGTCATTCTCGACAGTGTGGCCCGCCGCCATCTGCGGCTGCGCCTTCAGGTTGGCGTCCCAGCCATAGAGGGTGTCGAAGACCATCAGGCTGTGGTTGCGGGTGACGAAGGCGACGGAGTGGATCGGGTCGAGCAGCGCGAGATCGGCCTGGGGGACGAAGCGCAGGGTGCGGCGGCCGGGGGCGCCTTGCGCGGCGGCGAGGCGGGGGCCGGCGAGGGCGGCGGCAGCCCCACTGGCGAGCCCCTGGGCGAGAAGGGTGCGGCGGCGCATCGCGTGGTCTCCCGATCCGGTGCGGGCGCGATGCTGCTCCGCACGAGGCGGGGGGGTCAAGCCGGGGTCAGGCCCGCTCCAGCACCAGCACGTGCTGCCCGCAGATGTGGCAATCCTCCGGCGCCGCGCGCCCGGCCCAGGGCAGGCAGCGATGGTCGAAGCCGAGCTCGAGCGTCGGCTTCACCACGGCGAAATAGGGCGAGACGTCGAAATCGCGCGGCGCGTAGAGCGAGTGGTGGCGCACATGCAGCGCCTCCGCTGCCTCCTCCGGGCCGAGCGCGCCGAGATCGGGCAGGATCGGGTAGCCGATGCGATTGAAGGCCTCGGCGATCAGGCTGGCGCAGATCGCGCGCGTCGGCTCCCCCGAGCCCAGCGCGATCATCCGCCGCCGCATCCGCCCGGGAATGGGCGGGGTCGGGAACAGCCAGCGGGCCAGGTCGAGCACGTTGCGCAGGTCGTAGCGCCCGCCGAGGCGGGAGAGGGCGTGGTCGGTCACCTCCGCGACCGCATCCTCGGTCAGCCCGACGGGGCGGCAGATCCGCATATGGTAGCCGGCATACTTGGCGAGCGGGGAGCGGACGATGCCGAGGCCGAGCTCGGCCTCCACCAGCATCACCTCGCCGGTCTCCGGGTCCGGGCCGATGCAGAGCGCGGCGTGCGACCAGGTGGATTGCGTCAGGTACTTGATCGCGGAGGAGATGCTGCTGGCCCCGCCATCGATCAGCAGCACGTCGCCGGCGCGGATCGTGGCGGCATAGGGCGCGAGCGCGGCCTGGGCGCGGGCGGGCGGTGTCTTCGGCGCCACCAGCCGCCGCGCCAGGCGGTTGCCGAGCGCATCGAGCGCCGTGTCGATCCAGGCCATGGCGGCGATCCGTCCCCGTTTCCTCCGACGGGGATTTCGCGGCCGCGGGGCTTAAGGTTCCGTGTGCGGTCCGGCCCCGCGCGGTCAGGCGACCGCGAAGGAGGACCCGCAGCCGCAGCCCGACACCGCCTGCGGGTTCCGGATGGCGAAATGCGCGCCGATCAACGCCTCCGCCCAGTCCAGCTCCGCGCCCTGCAGCAGGTCCAGCGAGACGGGATCGACGAAGATCCGCACCCCCTCGACCTCAACGACGAGGTCGTCCGGCTGCGCCGCATCCTCCAGCCCGAAGCCGTACTGGAAGCCGGAGCAGCCGCCGGCGCTGACCGAGACGCGGAAGCCCGCGCCCGCGCGGCCCTCGCGCGCGGCGATCTCGGCGACCTGGCGGGCGGCGCGGGGGGTGACGCGGAAGGCGGCGGCGTCGGGCAGGGTCGCGGCGGCGCTGTGGGACATGATCGGCTCCTGACAACGAAAGAGTAGGGTCGCGCCGGCGGGATTCCAACCGGCGGGGGCCGGCCCTCCCCGCGGCGTCCCCTGTCCGGCGTTGCCCGCATGGCGAGCCGGGTGCTAGGCCAGCGCCATGGCCATGGAAGGCGATGTCGCCCGCGCCCCCTGGGCGGTCCGCCCGGACCGCTCGCGCGGACGGCTGCATGCCGAGCCGGGGGGCGATGCCCGCTCCCCCTACCAGCGCGACCGCGACCGCATCATCCACGCCAGCGCCTTCCGCCGCCTGCAATACAAGACCCAGGTCTTCGTCTTCCATGAGGGCGACCATTTCCGCACCCGCCTGACCCACAGCATCGAGGTGGCGCAGATCGCCCGCTCGATCGCGCGCCGGCTGCGCCTGGACGAGGATCTGGCCGAGGCGCTGGCGCTGGCCCATGACCTCGGCCACCCGCCCTTCGGCCATGCGGGGGAGGAGGCGCTGGACAGCCAGATGCGGCCCCATGGCGGGTTCGACCACAACGCGCAGAGCCTGCGCGTCGTGACGAAGCTCGAGAGCCGCTACGCCGCCTTCGACGGGCTGAACCTGACCTGGGAGACGCTGGAGGGGCTGGCCAAGCACAATGGTCCGCTCCGCCGCCCGCCCGCCTACATCGCCGAATACGACCGGCTGCACCCGCTGGAGTTGTCGACCCACGCCTCGGTCGAGGCGCAGGTGGCCGCGCTGGCGGACGACATCGCCTACAACAACCACGACCTCGATGACGGCATCCGCGCCGGCCTGTTCGGGCTGGAGGAGGCGGCGGCCCTGCCCCTGGTGGGCGAGGCCTACCAGGAGGCGCGCGGCCACCACCCCGGCATCGCGCCGGAGCGGCTGGTGTCCGAGACGGTGCGCCGCGTGATCAACGTGATGGTGCAGGACGTGGTCGAGGAGGCGTCGCGCCGCCTCGTCGCGCTCGCCCCGCGCTCGGCCGATGACGTCCGCGCGGCGTCCGCGCCCGTGGTCGCCTTCTCCGCCCCGATGCAGGAGGCGAACCAGGCGATCCGGGAGTTCCTGTTCCACCGCATGTACCGCCACTGGCGGGTGAACCGGACCATCCAGAAATCGAAGCGGGTGACGCAGCTGCTGTTCCAGCTGCTGCATGGCGGGCCGCAGATGCTGCCGCGCCGCTGGCGCGAGGCGGCGGGGGAGCCCGGCAGCGCCCAGGCCGCGTCGCTGGTCTGCGACTACATCGCCGGCATGACGGACCGGTTCGCGCTGGAGGAGCACCGGCGGCTGACCGATCCCAACGTGCCGGGGTGAGGCGGCGCGCGATGGCCGCCGGCCCCCGGCCGGGCTAAAGCGGCCCGGCCATGAGCCACGACATCTTCGCCGCCCTCCGCGCCCGTGCCGTCGCCGCGCTGCGCGACCTGCTGCCCGATTTGCCGGAGGAGGCCTTTGCGCGCGTCCAGATGGAGCCGCCGCGCGACCCCTCGCATGGCGACATGGCGACCAACGCCGCCCTCGTCGTCGGCAAGGCCGCGCGCCAGCCCCCGCCGAAGCTCGCCGCCGCGCTGGCGGAGCGGCTGGCGGCGCTGCCCGAGGTCGAATCGGCCGCCCCCGCCGGCCCCGGCTTCGTGAACCTGCGCCTGCGCGAGGATTTCCTCCGCGCCCAGCTTCCGGTCGTGCTCGGCGCCGCCGAGGCCTATGGCGACGGCGCGACGGGGCAGGGCCGGCGGGTCGATGTCGAATACGTCTCCGCCAACCCGACCGGGCCGATGCATGTCGGGCATTGCCGCGGCGCGGTCGTCGGCGACGCGCTGGCGAACCTGCTGGCCAAGGCCGGCTGGGCGGTGACCAAGGAATACTACATCAACGATGCCGGGGCGCAGGTGCAGGCCCTCGGCTACGCCGCCTACTGGCGCTACCTTCAGGCGATCGGCACGACCATGACCGAGGAGGATTACGCCCAACTCGTCCCGGGCGGCCTGCAGTATCGCGGCGAATACCTGGTCCCGGTCGGGGAGGCGCTGAAGGAACGCTTCGGCGACAGCCTGGCCTCGACCGATCCCGGCCACCGCTTCGGCATGCTCGGCCCCGATCACTGGCTCGACACCGTCCGCGGCTTCACCGTCGCGCGCATGATGGACGGGATCCGCGACGACCTCGCCCTCCTCGGCGTCCACCAGGATGTCTTCGTCTCCGAGGCGCAGCTGGTCCAGGAGGGCAAGCTCGACCAGGCCGAGGCCGTGCTGCGGGGGAAGGGCCTGATCTACCGCGGCGTGCTCGAGCCGCCCAAGGGCAAGACGCCCGAGGATTGGGAGCCGCGCGAGCAGACCCTGTTCCGCGCCACGGCCTATGGCGACGAGGTCGACCGGCCGCTGCGGAAGTCCGACGGGTCGGGGACCTACTTCGCCAACGACATCGCCAACCACCTGGACAAGCTCGAGCGCGGCTTCGATGAGCTGGTCCATGTCTGGGGCGCCGACCATGGCGGCTACGTCAAGCGCATGCAGGCCGCCGTCGCCGCGCTGTCCGACAACCGCGTCCCCCTCGACGTCGTGCTCGCGCAGATCGTCCATGTGGTGAAGGACGGCCAGCCGGTGCGCATGTCCAAGCGCGCCGGCACCTATGTGACGCTGCGGGACCTGATCGAGGAGGTGGGCCAGAAGGTGTCGAGCGCGGGCGAGGCGCGCGACGCGGTCCGCTTCACCATGCTGACCCGCAAGGCCGATGCGCAAATGGAGTTCGACCTCGACAAGGTGGTCGAGCAGTCGCGCGACAACCCGGTCTTCTACGTGCAGTACGCCCATGCCCGCTGCCGCAGCGTCCTGCGCCAGGCCGGCGACCCGCCGCCCGCGGACCTCGCCGCCGCGCCGCTCGCCCCCCTCTCCGACCCGGCCGAGCTCGCCCTGATCCGGCGCATGGCCACCTGGCCGCGGACGGTGGAGCAGGCCGCGATCGCGAGGGAACCGCATCGGATCGCCTTTTTTCTCCATGACTTGGCCAGCGACTTTCATGTACTGTGGAACAGGGGGCGGGATGACGCGACCTTGCGGTTCATTCGGGGGGATGAGCCGGAGGCGACCCGGGCCAGGCTCGCGCTCGTCGCGGCCACGGCCATGGTGATCCGATCCGGCCTGGCGGTGATGGGGGTGACGCCGGTCGAGGAGATGCGCTGAGGCGCCGCTCCCCGCCACCGCCGCGGCATCCCGGCAGGGGGAGAGGCGGTGAGCGACGTCACGATTCCGTCCTATCGGGTGTCGCGGAACGAAGCGCGCGGCAGGTCCGGCGTGTCCTGGCGCATGCTGGCCGTGGCCGGCGGGCTGCTCGGCCTGGTCGCCATCGCCGGCGCCATCGGCTGGGCGATGTCGGGCGGGGCCGGCGGCGGGGGCGGGTTGCTGCGCCCCTCCGGCGTGCCCGTCATCGAGCCCGACAGCCGCCCGCTGAAGGTGAAGCCGGAAAGCCCCGGCGGCCTGGTCGTGCCGAACACCGACCAGCTGGTGCTGGAGCCGCCGGCGGTCCGCCGCGCCATGGAGCGCGAGCAGGGCGCCCATGCCCGGCTGGCCCCGGCCCCCGAGACGCCGCAATTCGACCTCCTCCGCCGCCAGGCGGCGCCGCCGGAGCCCATCCCGGCCGCGAAGCCCGCCCCGCCGCGTGCCGCCGAGCCGGCGCCGGTGGCGACCGTTGCCCCCGCGCCGCCGCCCGCCGCC
>CAZMCV010000070.1:0-20130 GCA_964564645.1 uncultured Acetobacteraceae bacterium | reverse complement strand
GGCGGCGGGATCCGCCCGCATTGGCGCGTGCCGCCTCGAAGGCCAGTTCCCGGCGCAGCGCGTCGCGGTACCGCGCCTGGTCGACCCCGCCTTCCCGCACATGGCTGTTGAAGTCGCAATAGGGGCATTTGGCCGCGCAGAACGGCCAGTGGATGTAGAGCGCCAGGGATTCGGCCATGGGGATCCGAGGGGGTGGTCACATCGCGTGCCCGCGGCATATGGGGGCGGGCGGCGCATCCGTCGAACGCCGCGACCCGGGCCCGCCGGTGCTCCGCGCCGGGCCCCGCATGCGCGGAAGGGAAAGCTCCGATGCCGTTGCCGATCACCGCTCTCTACGCGGCGCTGCTGGCCGGGCTGCTGCTGGTGCTGTCGATCCGCGTGGTCCGCGCGCGGCGGACCTATCGCGTGGCGCTCGGCGCGCCGCACCGCCTGGTCGAGCGCGCGGTCCGCGCGCAGGGCAATCTCGCCGAATACGCGCCGATGGCGCTGGTGCTGCTCGGCCTGGCGGAGGGCCTCGGGCTGCCCTCCTGGTGGCTGCACGCGCTCGGCACGGCGCTGGTGGCGGGGCGGGTCTCGCATGCCTGGGGCATCAGCCGGGAGCCCGAGGTGATGCGCTGGCGCGTCCTCGGCACCGCGCTGACCTTCACCGTGATCGGCGTGCTCGGGGCGGCGCTGCTCGGGCTTTCGGTGTCCGGCTTGCTCGACCGCTGAGCTCCGGCGCACCGGCCTGCGGCGATGATGGGGCTGGGCGGGAGCGCGGGGCGTTGCCCCGGGAGGAAACAGGCTCTCGCCCCCCGCTTACGGGCAAGTCCCGGGGCGCGCGCCCGCGGCGCTCAGTCCTTCCAGGGATGCTTCGCCCAGAGCGCCTTGAACCCCTCATCCAGGCGCTCGAGTTCGGCCCGGAACTGGGCGGGGTCGAGGTAGCGCAGCGGCAGCAGCAGGTCGTTCGCGCCCTTCACGAACTCCGGATCCGCCATGGACCGCTTCACCGACAGCGACAGGCGCTCGAGCACCGGCCCCGGCACCCCCGCCGGGGCGGCGAGGCCACGCATCGAGCTCTCGATCACGTCGAAGCCCTGCTCGCGGAAGGTCGGCACGTCGGGCGCGCCTTCCCAGCGCGCGGTGCCCATGACGCCGATGCTGCGCATCAGGCCCTGCCGGCCATCCGCGATCCCCTCGCCGATATTCACCACGGCCAGGTCGATCTGCCCGCTGACGGCGGCCATTCGCACCGGCGCGCCGCCGGCGAAGGGAATGTGCAGGAACTTCGTCCCGGTCAGCCGCTCCAGCGCCAGGACCGCCAGATGGTCGTCCGAGCCGATGCCGGAGGTGCCGTAGCTGATCTCGCCCGGGCGCTTCTTCGCTTCCGCCACCAGGTCGGCGACGCCGCGGAACGGGCTGGCCGGGCGGACCCAGATCGCACTCGGGTCGTCGACGATATTGGCGACCGGGGTGAAATCCTTCAGGCGGAAGCGCGCCTGCGACCGCTCGATCGGGATGGTCATGACCGTCGGCGTGTTGATGAAGCCGATGGTGTGCCCGTCGGGCTTGGCGCGCGCGATCTCGGAGAAGCCGATCTCCCCGCTGGCGCCGGCGCGGTTCACCACGACGACGGACTGGCCGAGCTCGCGCTCCATCACCTTGGCCAGCAGCCGCGCGGCGACATCGGTGCCGCCGCCCGGGGGGTAGGCCACGATCATGGTCACGGGGCGGTCGGGGAAGGTCGCCTGGGCGCGGACATTGGCGAGCGGGAGAGCGGCCAGGCCGACGGCAAGCGCGGGCAGGTGGCGGCGGCGGAGGGTCATGGCGATGGGCGTCCTTCCCTGGCGATGCGTCGGCGCGTCTCGGGCGCGGCCTTGCGGGCCGGGATCGGACCACAGCCGGCGCCGCGGGACAACCGGGAAACGGTTCGCGCCTGGCGTGGCACGCGCAGTGCTTGACCCGGCGGGGATCCGCCCGGCGTCACGGGATCGGAGGATCCGGCGATGCCGCTTCCGGGCCGGGGCCCGCGGCACGGGCCGCGGCGTAGCACCGGGTCGGGCGCGATCGGCAGGGGTTCGAGCAAGGGCCGGGGCGACGCCCGGCCGATGGCGCCGCGGCGGCGCCCGACTATAACCATCGGCGCCCCGCCCGGCCTCGCCGGGCGCCGCGTCACCGGGGAGTGGATGCAAGGATGTGCGGCATCGTCGGCCTCTTCGCGAAGCATCCGGCCATCGAGGCGGAGCTCGGCGGACACCTGGCGGCCATGCTCGGCGTGATGGGAGACCGCGGCCCGGACAGCGCGGGCTTCGCCGTCTATGGCACGGCGCAGCCGGGCCGGTTCCGGCTGACCCTGCGCGGGCCGGCCGGCTTCGACTTCGCCGCGCTCTGCACCCGCGTCGCGCCCGGCGCGGCGCTGACCCTGCGCGCGACCCATGCCGTGCTCTCGGTGGCCATGGCCGAGGCCGATGCGGTGCGCGCGGCCATCGCCGCCGCGGCGCCCGAAATCGCCATCGTCGGCGCCGGCGCCCGGATGGAGATCTTCAAGGAGGTCGGCGCCCCCGCCGAGGTCGCGCGGGCGTTCGACCTGGCCGCCATGGCCGGCACGCATGGCATCGGCCACACCCGCATGGCGACCGAGAGCGCGGTGACGACCGACGGCGCGCATCCCTACTCGACCGGCCCGGACCAGTGCCTGGTGCACAATGGCTCGCTGTCCAACCACAACGCCGTCCGGCGGGACCTGGCGCGCGACGGGTTCCGCTGCGTCACCGAGAACGACACGGAGGTCGCCGCGCTGTACCTGACCCGCCGGCTGCGCGACGGCATGGGGCTCGAGGCGGCGCTGCGCGGCGCGCTCGAGGATCTCGACGGCTTCTACACCTTCGTCGTCGGCACCGAGAGCGGCTTCGCCGTCCTCCGCGACCCGATCGCCTGCAAGCCGGCGGTGATGGCGGAGACCGATGCCTGGGTCGCCTTCGGGTCCGAATACCGCGCGCTGGCCGACCTTCCCGGCATCGACGCGGCCCGTGTCTGGGAGCCGGAGCCGGCCATGGTCTATGCCTGGGAACGCCGCGCGTGATCGAGATCGACCTGGCGACCGCGCCCGTGCGCGCGCTGAACGCCCGGCTCCATGGGCTCGGGGAAAGCACCAACGAGACGCGCTGGCGGGTGCTGAACCCACGCGGGCGGCACGCGATCGCGGTCGGGCTGGACGCGCCCGTCACCGTCGAGATCGCCGGCCATGCCGGCTATTACTGCGCGGGCATGAACAAGCGGGCGACCGTGGTCATCGAGGGCAATGCCGGCGTCGGCGTCGCCGAGAACATGATGAGCGGCCTCGTGCATGTGCGGGGCGATGCCAGCCAGGCGGCGGGGGCGACGGCGCATGGCGGGATGCTGGTGATCGAGGGCAATGCCGCGGCGCGCTGCGGCATCTCGCTCAAGGGCGCCGATATCGTAGTCAAGGGCTCGGTCGGACACATGAGCGCCTTCATGGCCCAGGCCGGCACGCTGACGGTGCTGGGCGACGCCGGCGAATCGCTCGGCGATTCGATCTACGAGGCGCATCTCTACGTGCGCGGGCGCGTCGCCAGCCTCGGCGCGGACTGCTTCGAGCAGCCCATGGAGGATGCGCACCGCGCGGAGCTGCATGCCAAGCTGCTGGCCGCCGGGATCGCGGGCGAGGTCGATCCCGCCGAGTTCCGCCGCTACGGCACCGGCCGCACGCTCTACCATTTCCACGTCGACAACGCGGCCGCCTACTGATGGACGACACGCCCCGCACCCCGCCGCGCTTCTCGGCGACCTTCGACCCGCACACCCTGGCCGAGATCCGTCGCGCGGCGGCGACCGGCATCTACGACATCCGCGGCGGGGGCACGAAGAAGCGGCTGCCGCATTTCGACGATCTGCTCTTCCTCGGCGCCTCCATCAGCCGCTACCCGCTCGAGGGCTACCGCGAGCGCTGCGGCACGGATGTCGTCATCGGCGCGCGCCATGCGTCGAAGCCGCTGCACCTGAAGATCCCCATCACCATCGCGGGGATGAGCTTCGGCGCGCTGTCCGCGCCGGCGAAGGAGGCGCTCGGCCGCGGCGCCAGCATCGCCGGCACCAGCACCACCAGCGGCGATGGCGGCATGACGCCGGAGGAGCGACAGGCCTCGACCTCGCTGATCTACCAGTACCTGCCGAGCCGCTACGGCATGAACCCCGACGACCTCCGCGCCGCGGACGCCATCGAGGTCGTGGTCGGCCAGGGGGCGAAGCCCGGCGGCGGCGGCATGCTGCTCGGCCAGAAGATCAGCGACCGGGTCGCCGAGATGCGCCGCCTGCCCAAGGGCATCGACCAGCGCAGCGCCTGCCGCCACCCGGACTGGACCGGGCCCGACGACCTCGAGATCAAGATCGAGGAGCTGCGGGAGCTGACCGGATGGGAGAAGCCGATCCTGGTGAAGGTCGGCGCATCGCGGCCCTATTACGACACGGCGCTGGCGGTGAAGGCCGGGGCGGACGCCGTCGTGATCGACGGCATGCAGGGCGGCACGGCGGCGACGCAGGACGTCTTCATCGAGAATGTCGGCATCCCGACCTTGGCCGCGATCCGCCCGGCGGTGCGCGCGCTGCAGGAGCTCGGCCTGCACCGCAAGGTCCAGCTCATCGTCTCGGGCGGCATCCGCAACGGCGCCGATGTGGCCAAGGCGATCGCCCTCGGCGCCGATGCGGTCTCGATCGGCACGGCGGCGCTGGTCGCGCTCGGCGACAACGACCCGATCCATGAGGAAGAATACCGCAAGCTCGGCACCACCGCCGGCGCCTATGACGACTGGCAGGAGGGGCGCGACCCGGCCGGCATCACCACCCAGGATCCGGAGCTCACGAAGCGCCTCGATCCGGTGCTGGCGGGGCGGCGGCTGGCCAATTACCTGGCGGTGATGACGCTCGAGGCGCAGACCATCGCGCGCGCTTGCGGCAAGAGCCACCTGCACAACCTCGAGCCGGAAGACCTGGCGGCGCTGACCATCGAGGCCGCGGCCATGGCGCAGGTGCCGCTGGCGGGGACGGGCTGGATACCGGGACAGCAGCGGCCGTAGAGCCGCGCTTGGGACGCACACGCGGCGGACGCGACATGAGGGAGGCGGACGCATGGCGATCGACCTGGCGCAGGAAGCCAAGCAACGGGGGATCCGGTACTTCCTGATCTCCTTCGTCGACCTGTTCGGCGCGCTGCGCGCCAAGCTGGTGCCGGCCGCGGCGATCGGCGGCATGCAGAAGGCCGGCGCGGGCTTCGCCGGCTTCGCCACCTGGCTCGACATGACGCCGGCCGATCCGGACGTGCTGGCGATCCCCGACCCCGAGAGCCTGGTGCAGCTGCCCTGGAAGCCCGAGGTCGGCTGGCTCGCCGCCGATCCCTGGATGGCCGGCAAGCCCGTCGCGCAGGCGCCGCGCCTCGTCCTCAAGCGCCAGGTCGAGGCCGCCGCGGCCAGGGGCCTCACCCTCAAGACCGGCGTGGAGTGCGAGTTCTTCCTGCTCGACCCGAAGGAGATGGCGATCTCGGACGGCGCCGACCGCGCCGCCAAGCCCTGCTACGACCAGTCGGCACTCATGCGCCGCTACGACGTCATCAGCGAGATCTGCGACGCGATGCTGTCGCTCGGCTGGGGGCCCTACCAGAACGACCATGAGGACGCGAACGGCCAGTTCGAGATGAACTGGGAGTATGCCGACGCGCTGGTCACCGCCGACCGCCACGTCTTCTTCAAGTACATGGTCAAGGCGATCGCCGAGAAGCACGGGCTGCGCGCCACCTTCATGCCCAAGCCCTTCCCGGAGCTGACGGGCAATGGCTGCCACGCGCATGTCTCGCTGTGGGACGCGGCCGGGCGGAACCTGTTCGAGGATCCGGAGGCCGAGCTCGGCATCTCCGCCGCCTGCCGTGCCTTCCTCGGCGGGGTGATGGACCACGCGGCGGCGCTCTGCGCCCTCACCAACCCCACGGTGAACAGCTACAAGCGCATCAACGGCGCGACCACGCTCTCGGGCGCCACCTGGTCGCCCAACACCATCACCTGGGCGGGCAACAACCGCACGCACATGATCCGCATCCCCGATGCCGGGCGCTTCGAGCTGCGGCTGGCCGATGGCGCCGCCAACCCCTACCTGCTGCAGGCGGGGCTGCTGGCCGCGGGCCTCGACGGAATGGCGCGCGGCGCCGACCCCGGACCGCGGCTCGACCTCAACATGTACACCGAGGGCCACACGATCGAGGCGCGGCGCCTGCCGCTGAACCTGCTCGACGCCCTGCGCGGCTTCGCGACCTCGGAGACGCTGCGCGCGGCGCTCGGCGCCGAGTTCTGCGACGCCTATCTGCGCCTGAAGCACCAGGACTGGGCCGCCTATGCGCGGCACCTGTCGTCCTGGGAACTCGACACGACCCTGGATTGCTGAGGCGATGCCCGAGACCTTCGACGCGATCGTGATCGGCGGCGGCGCCATCGGCACCTCCGCCCTGTTCCATCTCACCGATCTCGGCTGCACGCGCGTGCTGCTGGTGGAGCGCGGCGAGATCGCGGGTGGCACGACCGCGCGCTCCTCCGGGTGCCTCCGCACCCATTACAGCGTGCCGATCAATGTCGAGGTCGCGCGCGCCTCGCTCCGCATGTTCGGCCGCTTCGCGGAGCTGCTGGACGATCCTTCGGCCGATTGCGGCATGGTGAAGTCCGGCTACATCATCATGGCCCCGCCCGGGCCGACCTCCGCCGCGGTGCGCGCCAGCATCGCCGCGCAGCGTGCGGTCGGCATCGAGGCGAGCCTGCTCGACCGGGTGGAGGCGCGGGAGCGCCATCCCTGGCTGGCGCTGGACGATATCGACGCCATCGGCTTCGAGGCGGAGGCCGGGTTCGCCGATCCCTACCTGACCGCGACCAGCTTCGCCCGCGCGGCACGGCGTCGCGGTGCGACCCTGCGCACCAGCACGCCGGTCACCGGGCTGATCCGTGACGGCGATCGCGTGATCGGCGTGGCGACGCCGGACGGCGCGATCCATGCCGGAACCGTGCTTTCGGCCGCGAATGTGTGGAGCGCCGGGCTGGCGCGGCAGGTCGGGCTCGACATCCCGCTGGAGATCACCGCGCACCAGGTCTTCACCCTCGCCGCCGCCGAGACCTACGGGCCGGAACTGCCGCTGCTGAAGGATCTCGCCTCCCCCGCCAGGCTCTACATGCGCGCGAGCGGCGGGCACCTGCTGGTGGGTGGCGGGCATGAGGGCGTGGTCACCGAGGACCCGGACCTGCCCGACCTCGCCACCGACACGGACGCAATGCTGGAGGAAGCCGCGCAGGCGGCCGCGCGCCTGCCCGCCTTCGCCGAGGGTCGGCTCGTCCGCTCCTGGACCGGCCTCTACGACACGACGCCGGATTGGAACCCGGTGCTCGGCCCCGCGCCGGGCGTGCCGGGGCTGCACCTGGCCTTCGGCTTCTCGGGACATGGCTTCAAGCTCTCGCCGATGTTCGGGCGGATGCTTGCGCAGGCGATGCTGGGCGTGCCGACCGACATCCCCATCCACCCCTACCGCCTGACCCGGTTCGCCGAAGGCGCGCCGCTGGTCGGGGCCTATGGCACCGGCGCGGTCTCCTGACGCCCGGCCTGCACCGGCAGGCGAACCACCCCTTCATCGCCGGGGATGCGGCACGGGCGGCGGCGGATGGAGCCGCCCGCCGGTTCAACCGGACCCGCGCCTCCCCGGCCGCTCCAGCCCCAGATTCTCCCGCAAGGTCCGCCCCGCATAGGCCTGCCGGAACACCCCCCGCCGCTGCAACTCCGGCACCACCTGGTCCACGAACTCGTCGAACGCTCCCGGGAACCAGGCCGGCAGGATGTTGTACCCATCCGCCGCCCCGGCCTCGAACCATTCCTGCAACGTGTCCGCGATGTCCGTCGCCGTGCCGCAGATCACCCAATGCCCGCGCGCCGCCCCCGCCAGGTTGTACAGGTCGCGCACCGTCCATCCCTCCCGCCGCGCCTTCCCCAGCATCGCCCGCGCGAAGCCGTGCGAGGTATCGGGCAGTGGCAGGTCCGGCACGGGCTCGTCCATCGGGTACTTGGACATGTCCTGCCCCATGCGGCCCGAGAGCATGACCATCGCGTTGCTCTCATCGACATAGGACATCAGCACCGCCAGCAGGTCCCGCGCCTCCTGCCGCGTCCGCCCGAGCACCGGCATCACCCCCGGCAGCACCGCCAGGGTCGCCGGGTCGCGCCCGTACTCCACCATCTTCGCCTTCAGCGCCGCGTTCGACGCGCGCGATTCCTCCCGGTCCTGCACGACCGAGAACACGACATCCGCCGTCCGCGCCGCCAGCGCCATCCCCGGCCCCGAGGACCCGGCCTGCAGGATGATCGGCCGCCCCTGCGGGCAGCGCTCGATGTTGAGCGGCCCCTGCACCTTGAAGAACCGCCCCTCATGGTTCAGCCGGTGGACCTTGCTCTCGTCGATGTACCGCCCGCTCGCCCGGTCGGCGACGATCGCGCCATCCTCCCAGCAATCCCAGAGGCCGCGCACGACATCGACGAACTCCTCCGCCCGCTCGTAGCGCGCCGCGTGCGCCGGATGCTCGCGCCCGTAATTCGCCGCCGCGCCCGAGCCGGAGCTCGTCACCGCATTCCACGCCGCCCGCCCGCCCGAGAGGTGATCGAGCGAGGCGAACATCCGCGCCACCGTGTAGGGCTCGCCATAGGTGGTCGACGCCGTGGCACCCAGCCCGACATGCGTCGTCGTCGCGGCGAGTGCCGCCAGCATCGTCAGCGGCTCGAACCGGTTGGCGAAGCTCGGGTGCATGCCCGGCTCGTAATTCGCGTTGTCGCCGAGGAAGACCAAGTCGAACAGCCCGCGCTCCGCCGTCCGCGCGATCTCCTGGATCACGGGCAGGGAGGTGAAGGACGTCGCCGCCCCGGGATGCCGCCAGCCGGCGATGTGGTTGCCGGTGCCGACGACGAAGACGCCGAGATGCATCTGGCGGCGGCTCTGGGCGGTCATGTGCGGGGCCCCTGTCATGTGCCGAAGGCTGGAGGAAGAGGACACCTCTTCCCCCAGGCCCCCATCACCGCTTTCTCGCACTTATCCGGGGTGGTCCGGAACAAGTGCCAAAAAAGGAGGTTGTGGGGGGTTGGGGGGTCCGGCGCACTGCGCCGGACGAGTTCGCTCCTTCTCACCCAGGGCCTTAGTCGTTCTTGATCCCCATCGCCTTCACCGCCGCCCCGACCGTCGCGACCTGCCCCGCCACGAACTCCACGAAGGCCGGCTGGCTCATGGCCTCGGTCTGGATGCCGACCGCGGCGAGCCGCTCCTGCACCTGCGGCAGTTTCAGTGCTGCCTCGACCTCGGCGTGCAGCCGCGCCACCACGGCGGGCGGGATGCCCGCGGGCCCGGACAGGCCCATCCAGTTCAGCGCCACCAGATCGGGCAGCCCGACCTCGGCCGTCGTCGGGATCTCCGGCACGCTCGGCGCCCGCGTCCGCGACGTGATCGCGTAGGGCCGCAGCCGCCCGGCCTTCAGGTTCTCGACATTCTCCGGCAGCGTGTCGAAGGAGAACAGGATCGACCCGCCGAGCAGATCCGCCTGCATCGGCTGCGACCCGCGATAGGGCACGTGGTTCAGCGGGATGCCCGTCTGCGCGATGAACATGTTGCCCACCACATGCCCGACCGACCCCGCGCCGGAGGTCCCGAAGGACACCGGCGCCGGCTGCGCCTTCAGCCAGGCCATCAGGGACTTCATGTCGGTCGCCGGCACCGACAGATGCGTCACCACCACCATCGGCGTCAGGCCGACGAAGGCGATGTGCGTGAAGGATTTCACCGGGTCGTAGGTCACGCTCGAATAGAGCGGCGGCGAGGTGACGATCGGCGCCGTGTTGCTCAGCATCAGCGTGTACCCGTCGCCCGGCTGCTGCGCGACATGCGTCGCCGCCAGGGTCCCGCCGGCGCCCGGCCGGTTGTCCACCAGCACCCGCTGCCCGAGCTTCGGCGTCATCGCATCGGCCAGCACCCGCGCGACGATGTCGGACGCGCCCCCGGGCGGGAAGGTCACCACGATGCGGATGGGCCTGGTGGGCCAGGTCTGCGCCGCGGCAGGCGCCACCTGCCCAAGGAACGCGCAGGCCAGCGCGGCCAGCACCCCGATCCGACGTCCCAGCATGGCCCACACCCCCCGCGATCCGCGGGGGGAACGGCAATCATTGTGCCACGGTCATCCGCGCAGCACCCGGGCCAGGTTCACCAGCATGGCCGCCGTGGCACCCCAGATGTAGTGCCGCTCATGCGGCCAGACCCAGAAGGTCCGGAGGCGCCCCTTGTACTCGGCCGTCCGCCGCTCCGGCGCCGCCGGGTCCAGCACCACGGAGAGCGGCAGCTCGAAAGGCTCCTCCACCTCCCCCGGATCCGGCGTCAGCGTGAAGGGCGGCGGCAGCAGCCCGACCACCGGGGTCACGCGAAAGCCGGTCCCGGTCAGGTGGTCCGGCAGCCGCCCCACCAGCTCCGGCAGGCGGGGGTCGAGCCCGACCTCCTCCGCCGCCTCGCGCAGCGCCGCGGCCTCGGGGGTCTCGCCCGCCTCGATCCGCCCACCGGGGAAGCTGACCTGCCCGGCATGCGAGGACAGGTGCCCCGCCCGCAGGGTCAGCAGCACGGTCGGGGCGGCGTGCAGCACGATCGGCACCAGCACGGCGGCCTCGCGGATCCGCTCCGGCGCCACGGCAACCGCGTCGTCGCTCAAGGTCGGCGCGGCGCGCGCCATGGCCATGGGGTCGCGCAGCCGCGCGATGATCGCCTCGGGCGTCATGCCGGACGCCGCCACTGCCAAGCCGCCATGCCGTCCCGATCCACCCAGGCTTCGATCCGGGCAGGACCCTCGCGCTACTCGGCCGCCGCGTCCAGCCCGCAGGCCTCGTCGATCGGGAAGAACACGCCCTCGCTCCAGACGCCGAGCACCTCGCGCCCGTCGAGCGTCTCGCACTGCGCCAGCGCGACCAGCTCGTAGAACACGGCGCGGTTGATCTTGGCCTCGAGGCCCGGGCGCACCGTGATGTAGGGACGTGGCTCGCGCGTGACCGGGTCGAGATGGACGGTGATCGGATGCTCCGCGTTCGCGGTCACGATCTCGTCGAGATTGGTGCGGAAGGCGAGGCACTGCTTCGGTGCGCCATCGCCGCAGTCACAATCACGCCAGATCATCTCGACCGCGACGAAGGGGGCGTCCTCCACCTCGATCCGCCCGCGCTCGACCGGCGTCTCCAGCACGTAGGACCCGTCGCATTCGCGCTTCAGCACGCTGGCGAACAGGCAGACGAGCTCCTTGCGACGGATCGGGCCGCCGCGATGGAACCATGTCCCGTCGCGAGCGATGCGGATGTCGAAGCTTCCATGATCATGGCGCGGGCGTCGTTCCCGGATGCACAGCGGGGCCGCCGCCGGAGGGGTCGCCTGCTCTTCCAACCTCACCTCCCCATTCCCCGCTATGGCGGCGCCTCGGCTGGCCATAGTCTGGGTCTCTTCCGCAGCTCCGCGCCGCGCGGTGCTGTCCCGAATCCCGGACCGTAGCCAGGGCGTGGATCTCGGCGCGACCTAGCTCATATAGGGAGCATGGCAGGGATGGTTGAAGTGGCCGAGGTTGAGAAGGATGCGGACCCCGTCGCGATCGTGGCGGAGGCCGAGGCTTTGGGGCAACGGATGCTCCGGGTGCGGGAGGCGGTCGGGCGGGTCATCCTCGGCCAGCCCCTGGTCGTCGACCACACCCTGATCACCCTGCTCTCGGGCGGCCATGCGCTGCTCGTGGGGGTGCCGGGGCTCGGCAAGACCAAGCTGGTGGAGACGCTGGGGACCGTGCTCGGGCTCGATGCCAAGCGCGTCCAGTTCACCCCGGACCTGATGCCGGCCGACATCCTCGGCTCCGAGGTGCTGGAGGAGACGGAGGGCGGGCGCCGCGCCTTCCGCTTCCTCCGCGGCCCGGTCTTCTGCCAGCTGCTGATGGCCGACGAGATCAACCGCGCCTCCCCGCGCACCCAATCCGCCCTCCTCCAGGCCATGCAGGAGCACCGGGTGGCCATCGCCGGCGAGCCGCATCCGCTGCCGGCCCCCTTCCACGTGCTGGCCACCCAGAACCCGATCGAGCAGGAGGGCACCTACCCCCTGCCCGAGGCGCAACTCGACCGCTTCCTTCTCGAGGTCGAGGTGCTCTACCCCGACGAGGCCGCGGAACGGGCCATGCTGCTGGCGACGACCGGCGCCCGCGACATCCGCCCGGCCCCGGCGATGAGCGGGCTGGAATTGGTGGCCGCCCAGGCGCTGATCCGCCGGCTGCCGGTCGGCGAGACGGTGCTGGACGCCATCCTGAAACTGGTCCGCAGCGCCCGGCCCGAGGGCTCGCCGCTCGAATCCGTCCGCAAGCACCTGGCCTGGGGCCCCGGCCCGCGCGCCGCGCAGGCGCTGATGCTGGCCACCCGGGCCCGCGCCGTCCTCGACGGGCGGCTCGCCCCTTCCATCGAGGATGTCCTGGCCCTGGCCGACCCCGTCCTGCGGCACCGCATGGCGCTGAACTTCGCGGCCCGCGCCGATGGCATCCGCCTCGGCGACGTGATCGCGGAGCTGAAGGCGCTGGTCGGCTGATGGACGCCTGCCGGGTCCGGCGGCCGGCCATCGGCCTCGCCCCCCACCCTGCCCCTCCCCCGCGCGCGGGGGGTCGGCGGCGATGCCGCCGATGGGCCCGCGGCGCGCAGCGGCGTGGGAGGGTGGGGGCCGCTCGGCCACCGGCGGAAGCCCTCCGCCCGCCCGCGCCCCGCCCATGAGCGCCACCACCGCCCTCCGCGCCCAGGCGCTCGGCGCGCGGCTGCCGCCGCTGGTCGTCGCGGCGGACCGCGTGGCGGCGACCGTGCTGCAGGGCGTGCATGGGCGGCGGCGCGCGGGCCAGGGCGATGCGTTCTGGCAATTCCGGCCCTTCCTGCCCGGCGATGTCGCGGCGCGGGTGGATTGGCGGCAGAGCGCCAAGACCGATCGCCTCTTCGTGCGGGAGACGGAGTGGGAGGCGGCGCAGACCGTCTGCCTCTGGGCCGATGCCTCGCGGTCGATGGAGCATGAGTTCACCCGCCTGCGCCCCACCAAGCGGGAACGGGCGGATCTGCTGCTCGCCGCCCTGGCCTCCCTGGTGATGCGCGGCGGGGAGCGGGTGCGGCTGATCGGCGGCGGGGCGGGTGGCGGCCGCGCGCCGCGCAGCCATGCCGGCCGGGCCGGCCTCGGCGCGGTGGTCGAGAGCTTGGCCGCCATCGGCAAGTCGGGCGCCCTGCCCTCGCCGGACCCCAGCCTGCCGCGCCATGCGAGGGTGGTGCTGATCGGCGACTTCCTGGCCCCGCTGCCCGAGATCCATGCCGCGGTGGCGGCGCTGGCGGGCTGGCCCATGCGCGGGCACCTGGTGCAGGTGCTCGACCCGGACGAGGAGACCCTGGGCGCCGACAACCGCGCCTTCGCCGGCCGGGTTCGCTTCGAATGGGGCGGCGGCGAGGGCGCGGGCGAGAGGGTGCTGATCCCCCGGGTCGAGGCGGTGCGGGCGGAGTATGTCGCGCGGCTCGCGCAGCACCGCGCGGGGCTCGCGGGCATCGCGGCGGCCACCGGCTGGACCCTGCTGACCCATCGGACCGACCACCCGCCGGAAGCCGCGCTGATGGCGCTCTGGCAGGCGCTGGCACCATCCTGATCCCGCGGCGCCCCCACCCCGCCCCTGCGCCCGGCCGCATGGCACCCCATTTGCTCGATTCCGAGGTCTCCACGGGCATGCGGGCCGGCGGCTCCACACGCGCGGCGTGCATCCCCGCCCCGCTTTCCGCTAGAGTGGGATCCCCGCGAGCGACGCGCGGATCCCACTCTAGGTGATTGTTTTTTCGCGTGATTTACGCCTCCGGTGATTCCACCTCCGGCGATCACGCCCTAGCCTGAGGGCAGGATGCTGAGCCTGGGTCCCATCGCCTTCGCCGCGCCGTGGCTGCTGCTGGCCCTGCCCGCCCTGCCGGTGCTGTGGTGGCTGCTGCGCGTCACCCCGCCCGCCCCGCGGCGCGTCACCTTCCCGGCGCTGCGGCTGCTGCGCGGCCTGACGCCGCCGGAGGAGACACCGGCGCGCACGCCCTGGTGGCTGCTTCTGCTGCGTCTTCTCGCCGCCGCGCTGGTGATCCTCGGCCTGGCGCGGCCCGTCCTCGGCCCCGGCGCCGGCCTGGGCGGCGGGGGAGAGGGGACGCTGCTTCTGGTGATGGATGATGGCTGGGCCGCGGGCCCGGACTGGCCGGCGCGCATGGCCGCCGCGGCCGCCGCGCTCGAGCAGGCCGGGCGGGTCGACCGGCCCGCGGCGCTGCTCGCGACCGCGCCCGCGGAGACGGGGGAGGTGCCGCGGGTCATCGGGCCGATGCCGGCGAGCGATCTGCGCGCCCGCCTCGCCGCGCTCCGCCCCAAGGCCTGGGCACCCGACCGCGCCGCCGCGCTGGCCGCCTTCCTTGCCTGGCGGGAGGGCCATGCCGGCCCGGTCGCGACCCTCCTGCTCGCGGATGGGATCGAGCATGGCGCGCCGGGCGCCGGCTCCGGCGCCGCGCCGCTTGCCGCCGCGCTGGCCGCCGCCGGGCCATTGACGATCGCCCGCGATCCGGACCGGCCGGTCCGCCTTCTGCTCCCGCCGCAGGCGGAGTCCGACCGGCTGCGCCCGACGGTCCGCCAGGCCCCGCCGCTCCCCGGCGCAAGCGAGCTGGCGGTGCTGGCGCGGACCGGCGACGGCCGCTCCCTCGCCCGCGCCACCGTTGCGATCGCGGGCGGCGCCACGGAGGGCGAGGCGGCGCTCGAATTGCCCGCCGAGCTTCGCAACCAGGTCGTCCGCCTCGATCTCGAGGGCGAGGCCGGGGCCGGCGGCGTCGTGCTGCTGGACGAGCGCTTCCGCCGCCGCCCCGTCGGCCTGCTGGCCGGGGTGGACGAGAGCGCGGATGCGCCGCTGATCGGCGACCTCTTCTACCTGCTGCGCGGCCTCGATCCCTTCGTCGAGCTGCGCCGCGGCGGGCTGGACCAGATCCTCGCCCGCCCGCTCGCCGTGCTGGTCCTGGCGGACCGCCCCCTTGCCGAGGGGGCGGAGCAGGAGCGTCTGCGGCAATGGGTCGAGCGCGGCGGCACCCTGCTGCGCTTCGCCGGCCCCCGCATGGCCGAGCGCCCGGACCCGCTGCTGCCGGTGCCGCTGCGCGCCGAGCGGCAGCTGGGCGGATCGCTGTCCTGGGAGCAGCCGCAGCGCCTCGCCCCCTTCACGGAGGGCTCGCCCTTCGCCGGACTGCCGGTCCCGACGGAGGTCACCGTGTCGCGCCAAGTGCTGGCGGAGCCCTCGCCCCGCCTGTCGGATCGGGTCTGGGCGCGCCTGGCCGACGGGACGCCCCTGGTGACCGCCGAGGCGCGCGGGCAGGGGCGGATCGTCCTGTTCCACATCACCGCCAATGCGGAATGGTCCGACCTCCCGCTCTCGGGCCTGTTCGTGCAGATGCTGCGGCGCATCGTCGGCCTGTCCGCCGGCGTCGCGGGGGCGGAGGGGGAGACCCCGCTCGCGCCGCAGGAGATGCTGGACGGCTTCGGCCGCCTCGGCCCCGCGCCGCCGGCCGCGACCGCGCTGCCGGCCTCCCGCTTCGAGGATACCGTGCCCTCCCCGCGCCATCCCCCGGGCTGGTACGGCAATCCGGGCGAGGCGGCCGGCGACGGCGCCGGCGCGGCGGTGTTCCGGCGGGCGCTCAATCTCGGCGCCGCGGTGCCGGCACCGCGCGCCGCGCCGCCGCCGCCGGAGGGGGCGCGCCTGCTGGCGATCGGCGGGGTGCCGACCGAGCGCGACCTCGGACCCTGGCTGCTCGCCGCGGCGCTGCTGCTGCTGGCCGCCGATCTCGTGATCGGGCTGGCGCTGCGCGGCCTGCTGCGGCTGCCCGGCCGCGCCGGGGCGAAGGTGGCGGCGCTGCTGCTCGGCCTGGCGATCGGCGGCCCGGCCCTGGCGCAGGGCGGCGGCGCGGAGGCGAACCCTGCGCTGGCCACGCGCCTGGCCTATGTCGCCACGGGCGACGCGACGGTCGACGAGACGATGCGCAGCGGCCTCGTCGGCCTGTCCGACTACGTGAACCGGCGCACGGCGGCGGCGCTGGCGGAGCCGGCCGGGGTGGTGCCGGGGCGCGACGATCTGTCCGTGTTCCCGCTGCTCTACTGGGTCGTGACCCCGGAGGCGGCGGCACCCGACGCCCGCGCCGCGGCCGCGATCAACGCCTTCATGCGCCAGGGCGGCATCGTCCTGTTCGACACGCGCGACGAGGGCACGGGGGAGGGCTATGCGCCCGGCGCCCGGGCGGCGCTGCGCCGGGTGACCCGCGACCTCGCGATCCCTCCCCTGGCACCCGTGCCGGAGGACCATGTGCTGCGCCGCGCCTTCTACCTGCTGCCCGAGCTGCCCGGGCGGTTCACCGGCGGCCAGGTCTGGGTGGCGCGCGACCAGGACCGGGCGAATGACAGCGTCAGCCCGGTGATCATCGGCGGGCATGACTGGGGCGCGGCCTGGGCGATCGATGCGCGCGGCAACAATCCCTACGCCACCATCCCCGGCGGCGCGCGGCAGCGGACGCTGGCCTATCGGTTCGGCGTCAACCTCGTGATGTACGCGCTGACCGGCAACTACAAGGGCGACCAGGTGCACGTGCCCGCCATCCTCGAGAGGCTCGGGAATTGAACGCCGCCACGGACCATCACGCAGGGCCGCGCCGCCCCGCATCGCCGCCGCGCGGGCCGGGCGCGGCGCTGGCCGTCGTGGCGGCCTGGGAGCATCTCTCGCCCGCTAGCTTCCGGGATCAAGGGCGTCGCGCATGACCCAAATCCTCGCCGGGATCGATGTCGCCCCGATCATCCCGCCCTGGCTGATCGCGGCGCTCGGCGCGCTCGCGCTCCTCGCCCTGGTCCCGGCCTTCCTGCCGCGCCCCGCGCGCGGCGCCTGGCTCCGGCTGGCCAGCTTCGCGGTGCTGATCCTGGCGCTGGCCAATCCCCGCCTGGTCGAGGAGACGCGCGAGACGCGGCCCGACATCGCGCTGCTGGTCGTGGACCGCAGCGAGAGCGCGCGCCTCGGCGGCCGCGCCGCGCAGATCGAGGCGGCGCGCCAGCAGGTCGAGGCCCGCGCCGCCCGCCTGCCCGAGCTCGAGCTGCGCACGGTGGAGGTGCCGGAGGGCGGCAGCCGCGGGACCCGCCTCTACACGGCGGTGGAGCGCGCGCTGGCCGACATCCCGCGCGCGCGGCTCGCCGGAATCATCGCGCTCACCGACGGGCAGGTGCATGACGTGCCGCCCGCGCCGACGCTCGACGCGCCCTTCCACGCCCTGCTGCCCGGCCGCCCGGGCGAGACCGACCGGCGCATCCGCGTGATCGAGGCGCCGGGCTTCGGCATCGTCGGCCGCAGCGTCGAGCTGCGCGTGGCGGTCGAGGATCTTGGCATCGCCAGCCCGAGCGGCGCCGCGCGCCTCTCCATCCGCCGCGACGGCGCGGCGCCGCGGGTCGAGAGCGTGCCGGTCGGGCGCGAGCATCGCATCGAGGTGCCGATCGAGCGCGGCGGGCCGACGGTGGTCGAGCTCTCGGCCGAGGCGCGGCCCGGCGAAGTCTCCGACCTCAACAACCGCGCCGTCGTCACCATCAACGGCGTGCGCGACCGGCTGCGCGTGCTGCTGGTGAGCGGCGAGCCGCATGCCGGGGAGCGCACCTGGCGGCGGCTGCTGAAGGCCGACCCCGGCGTCGACCTCGTGCACTTCACCATCCTGCGGCCGCCGGAGAAGGACGACCTCACCCCGCTGAACGAGCTGGCGCTGATCGCCTTCCCGGTGCGCGAGCTGTTCCAGGTGAAGCTGCGCGAGTTCGACCTGGTCATCTTCGACCGCTTCGCCAATCGCGGCATCCTGCCGCCCACCTATCTGCGCAACATCGCCGACTATGTGCGCGCAGGCGGGGCACTTCTGCTGTCGGTCGGGCCCGAGTTCAGCGGGCCGGCGAGCCTGGCGCAGACGCCGCTCGGCGCCGTGCTGCCGGCGCGGCCGGCGGCCGGGCCGGGGCAATCGGCCGTCGCCGATGGCGCCTTCCGGGCGCGGGTCACGGGGGTTGGAGGGCGGCATCCGGTGACGGCCGGCCTCACGGGCGCCAACCCGACGGGCGAGGGCGCGGCCCCGAATGTCGAGCCGAGCTGGGGCCGGTGGTACCGCTACCTGCGCGCCGATCAGCGCGCCGGCGTCGCGGCCATGGAAACCCCGGAAGGCAACCCGCTGCTGCTGCTGGACAGGGTCGGCGATGGGCGCGTGGCGCTGCTGCTGTCCGACCAGATCTGGCTGTGGTCGCGCGAGCATGATGGCGGCGGGCCGCAGGCGGAACTCCTGCGCCGCGCCGCGCACTGGCTGATGCGCGAGCCCGAGCTCGAGGAGGAGGAGCTGACTGCGCGGATCGAGGGCGGGCGCCTGCGCGCCGAGCGCCGCAGCCTGGAAGGCGGCCCGCCGCCGGAGGTGACGCTGACCGCGCCCGACGGACGCACCGAGCGCCGGCGCATGGAGGCGGGCGACGGGCCCGGCCGCGCCGCGCTGGAAGTCCCGGCCGACCAGCCGGGCGTCTGGCAGGTGCATGACGGGCGCCGCAGCGCCTTCGCCGCCGCCGCCGCCGCGAACCCGCCCGAGGTCGCCGATCTCCGCGCCGATGGCGAAAGGCTTGCCCCGCTGCTGGCATCGACGGGCGGGGGCCTGCGCTGGCTCGGGCCGGCGGGGACGGACCCGGCCCTGCCGGAGCTGCGTCGGGTCGCGCCGGGGCGGGACGCGCAGGGCGCGGGCTGGATCGGGCTGCGCCGCAACGGCGACCACACCGTGACCGGCATTGCCGCGATGCCGCTGCTGCCGCCCTGGCTGGCGCTGCCGCTGGTGCTCGGCCTGGCGATCGCCGCCTGGCGCCGGGAGGGGCGATGATCCGCGCCGGGCTCGCCGCGGCCGGGCTGCTGGCGCTGGCGAGCTGCGAGACCGGGCCGCCTTTGCTGGTCCGGCTGCAGCCCTTCCTCGGGCAGACGGAGGCCCAGCTGGTCTCGGCCCTTGGCGTCCCGAGCGCGACCTATGAGGCCGGCGGGCTGAAATTCCTGCAATTCACCGACCAGCGCACGCAGCTCGTCCCCGGCGATCCCTGGTGGGGTGCCCGGCCCTGGGGCCGCTTCGGGCCGGTCTACGCCCCACCCTATGCGATCATCCGCAGCTGCGAGGTGACCTTCAGCCTGCGCGCCGGCGCCGTGGAGGGGTTCAGCTTCCGCGGGGATGGCTGCCGATGACGCGACGCACGGAGATCGCCAGCCATCGCGGCGGCGCCTTCCTCTGGCCCGAGAACAGCCTGCTGGCCTTCCGCCACGCGCTCGCCCTGCCGGCCGAGCAGCTTGAGCTCGACGTGCATGCCTCCGCGGACGGGGAGGCGATGGTCTTCCACGATCCGACCCTGGAGCGCACCAGCGACGGCGCCGGCCCGATCGGCGCGGTGACGCGGGACGCGCTGCGCGGCGTGCGGCTGAAGGGCACGGGCGGCGAGGCGGTGCCGACGCTCACCGAGGCCGCCGCGCTGGTGCGCGATGCCGGGCGCGTGCTGCGGCTGGAGATCAAGGCGGATGCGGAGGGGCGTCCCTATCCTGGGCTGGTCGATCGCTGCGTCGCGGTGGTGGAGGCGGCGGGGCTACGGGCGCGGACGGTGCTGATGAGCTTCCAGCCGCGCACGGTGGCCGAGGCCGCCGCCGCCGGGGGCTGGCAGCGCACAGTGCTGCTGCTGGAATCGAAGCCCTGGCGCGGCATGGGCGGGGCGGGCGCGGTCGCGCTCGCGCGGTCCTGCGGCGCGGAGGAGATCGGGCTGCCCATCGGCGAGTGGGACGAGGCCGCGGTCGACGCGGTTCGGGCGGCGGGCCTTGGCGTGAGCGCCTGGGGCACGAACCACGCGGCGACGATCCGGCGGGGCTTGGCGCTGGGGTTGGATGCGATCGCCACGGACGACCCGGTGCTGGCGCTGCGGCTGCGCGAGGAAACCTAGTGTCCCGACTCTGAAGTTCCCAGGCACTTCTCTTGAACGGCGATGGTGCG
>CAZMCV010000069.1:0-20148 GCA_964564645.1 uncultured Acetobacteraceae bacterium | reverse complement strand
GAATGGGTCGGCCCCTGGCAGGACCTCGCCGCCGGCTTCTACAAGGTGACGAAGTACTACTACTGGCCGGGCATGCACGAGCCGTCGGTGCTGAACGAGATCACCGTCAACAAGGCGCGGTTCGACGCGCTGCCCAAGGACATCCAGCAGATCTTCGCCTGGGGCTGCGGCGACGAGCACAACCAGCTGACCGCCGAGAACGACGCCAACAACGCCGGCGCGCTGGAGGTGCTGATCCGCCAGCACGGCGTGCAGCTGCGCCGCCTGCCCGACAGCTTCATCCAGGGCTATGGCCGCGCCTGGCAGGAGGTGCTGAAGGAGCTGCGCGACGGCGGCGACGACCTGACCAAGCGGACGCTGGATTCCTTCTACAAGTTCCAGCGCGAGCAGATGGCCTGGAGCCGCATCGGCCTGCAGGAATACCTGAATGCGCGGCTGAACGCCTTCCGCGCCACCTGACGGGGAGGATCCCGGGCGGGGATCGGCAGGGGGGGGCCGGCCGGAAGGCCGGCCCCTTTTTCGTGCGCCCCTCTTTCGTGCCCGGCCGGCCGCGCCGCGTTCAGTTCCGCCGCATCAGCTGGTCGAGGATGGGGTCGTTCGGCTGCGACGGGGCCGCCCCGCCGTCACCGCCCGATGGCCGCCCGAGCAGGTCGTCGAGCGGCGAGCCGCCGGAGGGGGCCTGCCCCGGCTGGTTCAGGCTGCCGCCAAGGATGTCGTCGAGGACGGAGCCGCCCGGCGCCGCGCCCGGGGCCACCTCCGCCGGCACGTTCGCCGGGAACACCACCCGCGGCAGCCAGGTCGCAAGCCCCGGCGCCATCCAGAGCACGGCGATCGCCAGGATCTGGAGGCATACGAAGGGGATGGCGCCGCGGTAGATGTCGCCGGTGGTGATCGAGGCCGGCGCCACCGCGCGCATGTAGAACAGCGAGAAGCCCACCGGCGGCGTGAGGAAGGCGGTCTGCAGGTTCAGGCCGATCATCACGCCGAGCCAGACCGGGTCCACCCCCATGGCGATGATCACCGGCGCGGTGATGGGCACGACGATCAGCACGATCTCGATCGTGTCCATGAAGAAGCCGAGGACGAACATCACCATCATCACGGCCATCACGGCGCCGAAGGCGCCGAAGGGCACGTCGGCCAGGATCTCCTCGACCAGGTGCTCGCCGCCGAGGCCCCGGAAGACCAGCGAGAAGACCGAGACGCCGAGCACGATGCCGAAGACGAGCGCGCTGATCACCGCCGTGTTGCGCATCGCCCCGAGCAGCATGCTGAAGGAGAAGGCGCGGTTGAGCGCGGCGAGCAGCATCGCGCCGATCGCCCCGATCGAGGCGGCCTCGGTCGGCGTCGCGATCCCGCCGAGGATCGAGCCGAGCACCGCCGCGATCAGCGCGAGCGGTGGGACGAGCGCGCGGATGAAGCGCCGCGGCAGGCTGGCGCGCTCGGCCGCGCTCATCTGCAGCGGGGGGCAGGTCGCCGGGCGCAGGATCGAGAGGGCGATGACGTAGAGGACGTAGATCCCCACGAGAGCGAGGCCGGGCAGGAAGGCGCCGACGAAAAGGTCGCCGACCGACACCGGCTCCAGCGCCTTGCCCGTGCGCTGGGCGGCGAGCTGGTTCGCGCCCATCAGCAGGTCGCCGACGAAGATCAGGATCACCGAGGGCGGGATGATCTGGCCGAGCGTGCCCGAGGCGCAGATGACGCCGGTGGCGAGCTTCGGGTCATAGCCTGCCCGCATCATCGCCGGCAGGCTCAGCAGGCCCATGGTGACGACCGTCGCGCCGACGACGCCCGTGGAGGCCGCCAGCAGCGCGCCCACGAGGACGACCGAGATGGCCAGCCCGCCCCGCATCGTGCCGAAGAGCTGGCCCATGGTCTCGAGCAGCGCCTCGGCGATCTTCGAGCGCTCGAGGATCGCGCCCATGAAGATGAAGAGGGGCACCGCGACCAGCACCTCGTTGGTCATCAGCCCGAAATAGCGGGACGGCAGGCTGGTCAGGATGATCGGGTCGAAGGCGCCGAGCAGCCAGCCGACCGCGCCGAACATCAGCGAGAAGCCGGCCAGGGTGAAGGCGATCGGGAAGCCGAGCAGCACGCCGAAGGTGGCGACGACGAAGAGGAGGACGGCGAGGATCTCGCCGATCACGACGGTGGACATGCGGCGCGCCTCAGCCCAGCGGGCCGGTCAGGGTTTCGTAGGGTGGCGGCTCCCGCCCGGCGAGCACGAGGAGGCATCGACCGATCCAGGCGATGCCCTGCAGTCCCAGCAGGAAGACGAAGCCGAGGATCGTCGACTTCAGGATGTAGACGGCGGGCATGCCGTTGCTCTGGAGGGAGATCTCCCCGGTCGCCCAGGAATAGCCGACATAGGTCCAGGCCGACCAGCCGATCAGGACCAGCCACGGCATCAGCAGGAACACGACGCCGAACAGGTCGACCCAGGCCCGGGTACGCGGGCTGTAGCGCGCGTAGAAGATGTCGACGCGCACATGCGCGTTCAGCAGGTAGGCGAAGCCCGCCGCCAGCAGGAAGGTCATGGCGTGGGTCCAGATGTAGAGCTCCTGCAGCCAGACCAGACCGATCCCGGCCGCGTAGCGCAGCACCACGACCGCGCCGCAGACCAGCACGGTGCCGAGGGTGAGCCAGGCGACCAGCCGCCCGACCGTGCGGTTCACCCCGTCGATGGCGCGGACGATGCGCTCGATGCTGTCCAAGACCTGAACCCCCTGTCGCTTCTTGGGCCGGTGCCATGCGTCAGGCGCCGAACCCCATTCGGGGCCCTCCGGCCATCGCCGGGACGATCAGCCTTGGTCCGCCTCCCTGGGGGACGATCTTCGCCGCCGCACGAAGGGTGTCAATCCGGCCGGACGCGATTCGCCCCCGCCGGCTACAGCCCGGCCTGGGCCTTGCACCAGCGGGCGACCTCCTCATGCGTCGCGAACCAGACGCCCGGATGCGCCTTCATGTGCGCGACCAGCCTCTCGAGCAGCGCGATGCGCGAGCGGTGGCCGATGACATGGGGGTGCATGGTCAGCAGGTAGAGCCCGCCCTCGCGCCAGGCGCCGTCGAACTCGGCGCGGAAGATCTCCTCGACCGCCGAGGGCGCGGTGTAGGGGCGGAGCGTCGAGGTGTAGCGCATCGGGAAGTAGACCGCGTCGTCGCGGATCCACTCGACCGGCAGCTCGACGATGCCGGTGGGCTCGCCATCGTCGAGCAGCTCGTAGGGCTCGTCATCGGCCATCAGGCTGCTGTCGTAGAGCAGGCCGAGCTCGCGGATGATGCCGAGCGTCGCGGTCGAGAAATCCCAGGACGCGGTGCGCATGCCGACGGGGCGGCGGCCGGACAGCCGCTCCAGCGTGTCGGCGGCGCGGAAGGTCAGCTCCCGCTCCGCCTCGGGCGGGACGGAGGTGTTGCTCTCGTGGATCCAGGAATGGATGCCGATCTCGTGGCCTTCCGCGGCGACGGCGCGGATCTCGTCCGGGTAGATCAGGGCGGAGACGGCCGGGTAGTAGAAGCTCGCCCGGATGCCGTGGCGGTCGAGCAGGGCGCGGATGCGGGGGATGCCGCGCCGGCTGCCATACTGGCCCTGGCTGATGCGCATCGGGCTCTCATCGGCGTCGCGCAGCGGGATGGTCTCGTGGTCCGCGTCGAAGGACAGGGCGACGGCGCAGCGCGCGCCATCCGGCCAGGCGGCGGGTGCCAGGCTGCGGCCGGCGCGGGCGCGGCCGATGATGCGGCGCCAGGTCGGCTCCTCCCACTGCCAGGGCTTCCCGGCGGATGCGTCGGTCATGTCGGCATTCCCTCCCTCGGCTGGCACGCGGATTGCTGCATCCGGCGGCCGCGATCTGACCGGATCATCACGCCGGCGAGGCCCACAGCAGCAGGAACGCTCCCATGGACATCGGCGTCTTCATCCCGATCAACAACAATGGCTGGCTCATCTCCGCCGCCGCGCCGCAATACATGCCCTCCTTCGAGCTCAACAAGGCGGTGGTGCAGAAGGCGGAAGGCTACGGCTTCGAATTCGCCCTCTCGATGATCAAGCTGCACGGCTTCGGCGGCAAGACCGAGTTCTGGGACCACGGGCTCGAGAGCTTCACCCTGATGGCGGCGCTGGCCTCGGTCACGAACCGCATCCGGCTCTACGCCTCGACCGCCGTGCTGACCCTGCCGCCGGCGATCGTCGCCCGGATGGCGAGCACGATCCAGGACGTCTCCGGCGGGCGGTTCGGCGTCAACCTCGTCTCCGGCTGGCACAAGACCGAGTACACGCAGATGGGCCTCTGGCCCGGCGACGAGCACTTCGCCAAGCGCTACAACTACTCGACCGAGTACGTGAAGATCCTCAAGGATCTGTGGGAGACGGGGGAGTCGAACCTCAAGGGCGACTACTTCACCATGGACCACTGCAAGCTGTCACCCCGGCCGAAGACGCCGGTGAAGGTGGTCTCGGCCGGGCAATCCGACGTGGGCATGGATTTCACCGCGACCTATTGCGACTACGGCTTCTGCCTGGGCGAGGGGGTGAACGAGCCGACCAAGGCGGCGCCGACCGCGGCGAGGCTGATGAAGGCGGCCGAGAAGACCGGGCGCGATGTCGGCGCCTACATGCTCTACATGGTCATCGCCGACGAGACCGACGAAAAGGCCATGGCGACCTGGCAGAGCTATGTGGACGGCGCCGACCGCGAGGCGCTGGCCTATCTCTTCGGCCGCGCCGCGGATGACAAGGACGCGTCCGAGACCTCGACCGCGAAGTCCATCGCCGCCTCGCCCTCGCCGATCAACTTCAACATGGGCACGATCGTCGGCTCCTACGCCACCTGCGCGAAGCTGCTGGACGAGGCGGCGACCATGCCGGGGGTGAAGGGGCTGATGCTGACCTTCGACGACTTCCTCATCGGCATGGACAAATTCGGCCAGAAGATCCAGCCGCTGATGCAGTGCCGCCGCCATGTGACGCAGATGGCGGCCTGACCCAAGGGCCGCGCTTGCGGCGCCGCGGCTTCCCGGCGAGGTTCCGGGCATGGATGCCCTGACCCTCGCCGGCTTCGCCGCCGCGCTCGCCCTCTCGACGGCCTCCCCCGGGCCGACCATCACCGCCCTCGTCGCGCGCGTCCTGGCGCGCGGGCGGGCGGGCGCCGCCGCCTTCTGCGCCGGGCTGATCCTCGGCGACCTGGTCTGGCTGGCGGCGGCGGTGTTCGGCCTGTCGCTGCTCGCCGAGGCGGCGCAGCCGGTGCTGGCGGTGCTGAAATGGGCGGGGGTGGCCTTCCTGCTCTGGCTTGCCTGGAAGGCCTGGATGGCGCCAGCGGTGCTGCCCGCCACCGGGGCGCCGCCGCCGCGGGGGGAGGGGGCGCGCCTCGCCGCCACGGGGATCACGCTGACGCTCGGCAATCCCAAAACCATGCTGTTCTACACGGCGATCACGCCGGCGCTGATCGATCTGGGGCAGGTCGGCCTCGCCGATCTCGCCGCCCTCGGCGCGGTCCTCGTTGCGGTCTACGCGGCGGTCCTGTTCGCCTATGTCGTCGCGGCGCTGCGCGCGCGGCACCTGCTGCGCAGCCCGCGGGCGGTGCGTGTCGTCAACCGCGCCGCGGGCGCGGCGATGGCCGGCGCAGCGGTCGCGGTGGCCACCCGATGACGACCGCCGCGGGGGCACCGACCGATCCGGCGCGGATGCCGGCCGAGACGCTGCTTGCCCTCTACGCCCGCCGCGCCCTCAGCCCGGTCGAGGCGCTGCAGGCGGTGCTGGAGCGCATCGCCCGGCTGAATCCCTGGGTGAACGCCTTCGCCGCGATGAACCCGAAGGCGCTCGCCGCCGCGGGGGAGAGCGAGGCGCGCTGGCTGGCCGGCAGGCCCATCGGCCCGCTCGACGGCGTGCCGGCGACGGTCAAGGATCTGCTGAACCTGTCCGGCTTCCCGACCCGCCGCGGCAGCCGCGCGACCGACACGGCGCCGGCCACCGAGGACGCGCCCGCGGTGCTCGGCCTGAAGCAGGCGGGCGCCGTCATTCTCGGCAAGACCACCACCACCGAGTTCGGCTGGAAATCGCCCGGCGACTGCCCGCTGCACGGCATCACGCGCAATCCCTGGGACCGCGCGCGCACGCCGGGCGGGTCCTCCTCGGGCGCCGCAGCGGCGGCGGCTGCCTGCTTCGGGCCGCTGCACATCGGCACGGATGCCGGCGGGTCCATCCGGATCCCCGCGGCCTTCTGCGGGATCGTCGGGGTGAAGCCGAGCTTCGGGCGGGTGCCGCAATGGCCGCTCGGCGCCTTCGCCAACGTCGCGGTGGCCGGGCCGATGGCGCGGACGGTGCGCGACGCGGCGCTGATGCTCTCGGTGATGGCGCGGCACGACCTGCGCGATCCCTACGCCCTGCCGGACGCGCCGCGCGACTGGCGGGCCGGGATCGAGGACGGGGTGGCCGGGATGCGCATCGCCCTGGTCCGCCGCCTGGGCTTCGACCCGCCGCTCGACGCGGAGGGCGAGGCCGCGCTGGCCGCGGCGGCGCGGATGCTCGAGGCCGCGGGCGCGGTGGTCGAGGAGGCCGATCCGGGCCTGCCCGATACGCGGGCGATCTTCGGGCGGATCTGGGGCGTGGCGCTGGCCCGGCTGCTCGACCAGACGGCGCCGGAGAAGCGGGGGCTGCTCGATGCCGGCATCGCCGAGGTGGCGGCGGCCGAGGCCGCCACGCCGGCCATGGTGTGGCTGGAGGCCGAGGCGATGCGGCTCGAGGCGGCGCACGCCATGGCCCGCTTCCACCAGCGCTTCGACCTGGTGCTGACGGCGGCGACGCCGACCGCCGCCTTTGCCGCCGACCAGCCGACGATCCGGCCGGCCGAGGCGCTCTGGCGCGACTGGGCGCCCTGGACCTTCGCCTTCAACCTGACCCGCCAGCCCGCCATCAGCGTCCCCGTCGGCCTCGACGAGGCGGGGATGCCGCGGGCGGTGCAGGTCGCCGCGGCGCTCTACCGCGATGACCTGGCGCTGCGCGCCGCCCGCGCGATTGAGTGGGCGGCCGCGGTGCCGATCGCCGAGCCCGGCTAGCGGCGGGCCCGTCCGGGCGGCCGGGCTCGGTCAGGCGACCGGATCCGGGCCGGGCCCGCGACCCAGGCTGCGGGATCGCGGGTCGCGGGGCGGTGGGGTCAGACCGCCTCGCGCGGGGCGGTGCTGGCCTCCCCGGTGCCGGCGGTGGCGCTGCCGGAATTCTCGAGCAGCGGGGTCCGCGGTCCCTCGAGCGCGGGCGGCGGCGGTGCCTTGAACCAGCCGGCCTCATAGGGCACGCGCACGCAGGCCAGCCCCAGGATGGCGATCAGGAACAGCAGGCCGAAGGGGAAGCCGGAGGAGAAGGTCAGCAGCATGTTGACCGCGCCGGCGCCGAGGATGATCCCGAGCAGGACCACGCGTTGCCGCATGACCGGCTGCTGGTCGTACCAGATGTTGACGTCGCGGACCCAATCCCAGCCCTCGATCTCCATCCTGATGGGGGCGTTCGCCTCGGCCGTCTCGGGCTTCAGCCAGCCGAGCTTGTAGGGCACGCGCACCGCGGCCCAGGCCGCGATGGCCAGCACCAGCAGCAGGGCGAAGGGGAAGCCGAACCAGATCGTCAACGCCATGTTGACCGTGCCGATCACCAGCAGGGGCAGGACGATGGCCTGGCCGCGCCATGCCTCCGGCAGACCCTCGAACCATTGGTTCCACCTGTACATCCGATCCATCGCGGTCATCGTCGTCGCCTCTCCTTGGGGAACACCAACTCCTGCGCACATGGGGCCGCGCCGAACCCGCCCTTGGCCGGCGCGCGGAGGGATGCACGGCTCCTGTCATCGGCCGGGCCGATGGCCTGCATTCGGTCGCCTCGTTCGCACCGGCCAGCACGGCCGTGCGGTGCAAGCGGTGGGCCAGGAACCCCCCGCCAACCCGCCGGACCCCGCCAACTGTTCCATCCAATTGACAGCCTCATATGTCAATCCAACGTGACAGTCAGCCGGCGAGCGGACGTTAGCAGCACCCGCAGGGGCAAAGCGACGGTTTCCTTGCCCCGGAGCGGGCGATGGTTGCGAAACCCGCGCCGGCACCGGGGGCGGCTCGCGGCGACGCGCCGCCCCGTGGCGCTGGACCTCGCGCGCCGCCATGGTCAAAAGCAGCAGGTCCCGGGGAGGAACCATGTCATGACCGCGACGCACCGCCGCCGTTCCCTGCTGGGCGGGGGGCTGGCCGCCGCCGCCGGCCTGCCTCTGCTCGCACCGCGCCGGGCCGCCGCCCAGCCCGGCGCCCCCGCCTCTCCCTCCGCCTGGCCGACCCGCCCGGTGCAGATGGTCGTCTCCTTCCCGCCCGGCGGGCAGAGCGACGTGGTCGGCCGGCCCGTCGCCGCCGCGCTCGAGCGGATCTGGCGCCAGCCCGTGCCCGTCATCCACCGCGCCGGCGCCGCCGGCGAGGTCGGCAACGCCTTCGCCGCCCGCGCCACCCCGGATGGCTACACCCTGCTGATGGGCCTCTCCTCCCTGCCCGTGCTGCCGGAGGCGGCGCGGATCCGCGGCCGCCAGTCGGCCTATGAGGTGGACCAGCTCCTGCCCGTCGCGCTGATCGCGTCCGACCCCACCTACCTCGCGGTTACCGCCGATGCGCCCTGGCGGACGCTGGAGGAGCTGGTCGAGGATGCCAGGCGCCGGCCCGGCCAGATCCCCTACTCCTCCTCCGGCAATTACGGCGCGCTGCACGTGCCGATGGTGATGCTGACCAGCGCCGCCGACATCGACCTGCTGCACGTCCCCTTCCAGGGCGGCGGCCCGGCCATGACGGCGATCCTGGCCGGCCAGGTGCAGGTGACCGCGGCCGGCCCCGGCCCGCTGTCGCCGCATATGCGCGAGGGGCGGCTGCGCGTCCTCGCCTCCTGGGGCGCCCGGCGCATGCCTGGCTTCGAGGCGGTGCCGACCCTGATCGAGAAGGGCTACCCCGACGCCGAATACTACATCTGGTCCGGAATCTTCGTCCCCGCCGGGACGCCGCCCGCCGTGCTGGGGGCGCTGCGCGAGGCGATCGCCGCGGTCGCGCGCGACCCGGAGGTGCAGCGCGCCTTCGCCGCCTCGAACAACACGCTGGACTACCGCGACACCCCGGCCTTCGAGGAATTCTTCCAGGCCGATGCGGCGCGGCTGAGGCGCGCGGTGCAGAAGATCGGCAGGGTCGAGTAGCCGCCCCCTTCCCACCGGGGCGCGGCGGCGTTGCAATGGGGCGCGACTTCCCCACCACCCGCCTTCCCCATCGAAAGGGCCGCCGCCGCATGACCGCCGACACCGCAGAGGCCACGATCACCGCCTGGCTCGCAACCCAGCAGGAGGCGATGCTCGGCGTGCTCGAGCGCATGGTGAACACCGATGGCGGCAGCTACGACAAGCCGGGCGTCGATGCGGTCGGCGCGATCGTCCGCGAGTTCATGGCGGAGCGCGGCATCCCCGTCGAGACCGTGAAGCGCGAGCGCTATGGCGACTGCCTGAAGGCGCGCGTCGAGGGCGGCGGGGGCGCATCCGCCATGCGGGGCGTGGCCGATGGGAACGCGGGCGGCACCGCGGGCAGCGGCAATCTCCAGCGCGCCATCGTGCTGATGGGCCACCGCGACACGGTCTTCCCCAAGGGCGAGCCGGAGCGGCGGCCCTTCCGGGTCGAGGGCGGCATCGCCTACGGGCCGGGCGTGGCCGACATGAAGGCGGGGCTCGTGATGAACATGTTCATCCTCGCCGCTTTCCAGCGCTTCGGCGGCGCGCCGGGACCGCTGCTCGGCCTCTTCACCGGCGACGAGGAGATCGGCTCCCCCGAGGGGCGCGAGGTGATCGAGGACACGGCGCGCGGGGCGCGTGTCGTCTTCAACAGCGAGCCCGGGCGGCCGACCGGCGGCGTGGTGACGGGGCGCAAGGGCGGCGTCTTCTCGATCGTCGACATCGAGGGCAAGGCCGCGCATTCGGGCGGCAATTTCGAGGCCGGGATCAGCGCCATCGGCGAGCTGGCGCACAAGATCACGGCGATCCACGCGCTGACCGACCTCAAGCGCGGGATCACGCTCAATGTCGGCCTGGTTTCGGGCGGGCAGAGCGTGAACACCGTCGCCCCCTGGGCGCAGGGGCAGATCGACCTGCGCTATGTCGAGCCGGCCGACCGCGACGAGATCATGGGCCGGATCCACGAGATCGTCGCCAGGGCCTACATCCCCGGCACAAGGTCGAAGCTGTCGATCCGCGGCGAGTTCCTGCCGCTGACCCAGACGCCGGCGGCCGCCCGGCTGTTCGAGCTCTACGTCGACGCGGCGCGGGAGAGCGGCCTCGCGGTGAAGGGCGAGTTCAGCGGCGGCTGCGCCGATAGCGGCTTCACCGCCGCCGTCGGCGCGCCGACCATCTGCGCGGTCGGGCCGGTCGGCGGCAAGGCGCACAGCCCGGAGGAGTTCCTGGAGGTCGCCAGCATGGTCCCCCGCGCCCAGGCCATGGCGCGCGCGATCCTGCGCCTGGACCGCGCGGAGCTTTGACCCCCCTCGGCTGCCAGCGGGACCTGTTCGAGATCCCGCGCGAGGTCGCCTACCTGAACTGCGCCTCCTTCTCCCCCATCCCCCGCCCGGTGCGCCTGGCGGGCGAGGCGGGGGCGGCGATCAAGGCGCAGCCCTGGCGGATCGACCAGACCGGCGCGCCGGCCGAGCGGGTGCGGGCGGCGGCGGCGGCGCTGATCGGGGCGGGTGCCGGGGATCTGGCGCTGGTGGGCTCCGTCAGCCATGCCATCGAGACCGCGGCGCGGAACCTGCCCATCCCGCCGCGGGCGCGCATCCTGCACCTGGCGCGCGAGCATCCGTCCAACGTCCTGCCCTGGCGCCGCGCCGCCGCCGCCGCGCCCGGCGCGGTGCTGGAGGCGGTGGAGCCCGCCCCGGGCGAGACCTGGACCGAGGCGGTGCTCGCCGCGATCGCGCGGCCGGGCGCGGCCCCGCTGGCGGTCGCCGCGCTCTCGCCGCTGCACTGGACCGATGGCGCGCGGGTCGATCTCGACCGCATCGCGCCCGCGCTGCGGGCCGCCGGCGCCGCGCTGGTGGTGGACGCCACCCAGGCGGTCGGCGCCATGGATCTGGACCTGGCGCTCTGGCAGCCGGATTTCCTTGCCTTCCCGACCTACAAATGGCTGCTCGGCCCCTACAACCTCGCCTTCCTCTACGCCGCGCCGCACCGCCAGGGCGGCACGCCGGTCGAGCCGAACGGTCACAACACCGCCCCGGACGGCACCCACGCCCCCGGCGCGCGCCGCTACGACATGGGGGAGCGGAACAACCTGGTGGCCTTGCCCATGGCCGAGGTCGCGCTCGGGCTGGTCGCCGGCTGGGGCGTGCCCGCCGTGGCGGCGCGGCTCGGCTGGGCGACCGGGCTTCTGGCCGAGGCCGCGGTGTCCCTCGGCCTGCCGGCGCCCGAGGGGCCGCGCGTGGGGCATATCCTCGGGCTCCGCATCCCGGGCGGGATGCCGCCCGGGCTGGTGCCGGCCCTGGCCGCCCGCGGCATCCACGCGGCGGATCGGCAGGGCGTGCTGCGCCTCGGCCCGCATCTCCACACGGACGAGGCCGATATCGCGCGCTTCGCCACCGGCCTGCGGGAGGCGCTCGGCCCGCGGCGGCAAAATGTCACATGACAGAACCGTCATCTTTCGGTAGTGGCCCCGCGCTGCCGGCGCATGCCTGACCAGCCGGCCCGCCCAACGCCCCCGCCACGGAGACCGCCCCATGTTCGGTATGTTCAAGTCGCAATCCGCCGCGCTCGACCTCACGCCGCGCAACGGCCTCGCCGTGTCGCTGATCTACTGCATGGGTGCGGATGGCGAGATGGATGAGGAGGAGATCGGCCATCTCGTCTCCGTCCTCGGCCGTGGCGCCACCCGCCAGCAGCTCGACGCCATCCTGCGCTATGCCCGGGCGACCAAGCCGGAGCAGTTCCTGGCCGAGATCGCACCCCGGCTGCGCGCCGACCAGAAGCTCTGCATCGTGCTGAACATGATCGACAGCGCCATGTCGGATGGCGAGGCGGAGCCGGGCGAGCAGCAGCTGATCACGCGATTCGCGGAGGCCTTCGGCCTCTCCGAGGCGGAGCTGACGCCGTATTTCCGCGCGCTCGTCGCCAAGAACGACCGGTCCGTCCTCGACCGCTGATCGCACCCTGTTCCCTCCCCGCCGCTTCCCTGCCTGCATCGGGCTGCGGGGGGGGAACGCCCATGCCTCGGACGCACCTGCGCGCGCCGCGCCCCTGGCCCGGCCGCTCGATTCGCCTCGTCGCGCCGAGCGCGCCGGGCGCCTGCGACACCTAGGCCCGTTACCCTCGCCCCATATCGCCCCCGGCCGGCTGCGCGCGCCCGCCTCACGCATCCGCGCGCTCGGCGCCATCGCGCGGGCGGGCAGGATCCGGGTGGAGCAGGGGCGGGATGCCAGGGCAATCGGGTGAGCGACGTCGCCTCTGTCTCTTCCGGCAAGGCAAGGCCGGGGAGAAGGTATTCTGCCCTGACCCCTCATCCATCTCTGCCTCGTCGTGCGGCGGCGCAATCCGTGCGATGGCGCTTCGGCCTCGCCGCGTGGGAAAGCCGAAAGGGAGCGGAAAAAGGTGGGTTGGGGTTCGGGGAAGGGAGTTCCCTCCCTTCCCCGATCTGCCTTGCCCCCGGAGCGCGTGCCCCCCGCGAGAGAAGCAGGGCGGGCACGGAGGCTTCACCCGATAGCCCTGGGCGGGATGCCGCCCCTTTGCCCCGCGGCGGGTTTCCGCCTAGAGCAGGGCACGATCGGGTTTCAATGTTATCTGAAGCAGGACATGCGTCCGGATGATTCCCTCCGGACGCCGCTTGCTCTAGACACGCGCGCTTCGCGCCCGGCCCTTCGGCCCGGGCGCCGATCGCATCTGCTCAGGAGAACCGGCCATGGCGGACATGGTGGAGGTCGCGGGCCTGAAGGTCGCCCGCCCGCTGCACGATTTCCTGGCGACCGAGGCGCTGCCGGGCACCGGCGTGACGCCGGAGCGGTTCTGGTCCTCCTACGCCGCCATCCTTGCCGAGCTCGGACCGCGCAATGCCGCGCTGCTGCGGCAGCGCGACGAGATGCAGGCGCGCATCGATGCCTGGCACGCGGCGAACCCGGCCAGGCCGGTCGACCTGGCGGCCTATACCGCCTTCCTGCGCGAGATCGGCTACCTGCTTCCCGAGGGGCCGGACTTCCAGGTCGGCACCACCAATGTCGATGCCGAGATCGCGCAGATCGCCGGGCCGCAGCTGGTCGTCCCGGTCTCCAACGCGCGCTACGCGCTGAACGCGGCGAATGCGCGCTGGGGCAGCCTGTACGACGCGCTGTATGGCACGGACGCGATCCCGGAGACGGATGGCGCGACGCGCGGGGGGCGTGGCTACAACGCGGCGCGCGGCGCCAAGGTGATCGCCTTCGCCCGCGGCGTGCTCGACCAGGCCGCGCCGCTCGCCGGTGGCGCCAGCCATCGGCACGCCAAGTCCTACGCCATCCTGCATGGCGCGCTGGCGGTGACCCTGGCCGACGGGACGACGGCGGCGCTGGCGCGGCCGGGCCAGTGCGTCGGCTACCAGGGCGACGCCGCCTCGCCCTCCGCGATCCTGCTGGTGAATCACGGCCTGCACCTCGAGATCGTGATCGATCGCGACCATCCGATCGGCAAGGATGATCCGGCCGGCATCGCCGATGTCGCGCTCGAGAGCGCCGTCACCACCATCATGGATGCCGAGGATTCGGTGGCGGCGGTGGATGCCGAGGACAAGCTCCTCGTCTACCGCAACTGGCTCGGCCTGATGAAGGGCACGCTCGAGGCGACGCTCGAGAAGGGCGGGCGGACGATGGTCCGCCGCCTCAACCCGGACCGCACCTACCAGCGCCCGTCCGGCGGCGGCATCACCCTGCATGGCCGTTCGCTGATGCTGGTGCGCAATGTCGGCCACCACATGATGACGGATGTCGTCACGCGGGACGGCGCCGAGACGCCGGAGACCATCCTCGACGCGATGTGCACGGTGGCGCTGGCGCTGCACGACCTGCGCGCCAAGCCGATGAACTCCCGTGCCGGCAGCGTCTACATCGTCAAGCCGAAGATGCACGGGCCGGCGGAGGTCGCCTGGGCCGATGCCCTGTTCGCGCGCGTCGAGGACGCCTTCGGCCTGCCGCGCGCGACGCTGAAGATGGGCATCATGGACGAGGAGCGCCGGACGACGGTGAACCTCAAGGAATGCATCCGCGCGGCGAAGGACCGCGTGGTGTTCATCAACACCGGGTTCCTCGACCGCACCGGCGACGAGATCCACACGGCGATGGAGGCCGGGGCCGTCATCCGCAAGAACGACATGCGGGGCGCGGCCTGGATCAAGGCCTATGAGGAGTGGAACGTCGATGTCGGCCTGCTCTGCGGCCTGCGCGGGCGGGCGCAGATCGGCAAGGGCATGTGGGCCGCGCCCGACATGATGGCGGCGATGCTCGAGCAGAAGATCGGCCATCCGAAGGCGGGCGCCAACACCGCCTGGGTGCCCTCGCCCACGGCGGCGACCCTGCACGCGCTGCACTACCACCAGGTCGACGTCGCCGCGCGGCAGGAGGAGATCGCCGCGGGCGGCCGCCGGGCGAAGCTGGACGACATCCTGACCGTGCCGCTGGCGCAGGACACGAACTGGGCGCCGCAGGACGTGCAGGCCGAGCTCGACAACAACGCCCAGGGCATCCTGGGCTATGTCGTGCGCTGGGTGGACCAGGGCGTCGGATGCTCGAAGGTGCCGGACATCAACGATGTCGGGCTGATGGAGGACCGCGCGACCTTGCGCATCTCCTCCCAGCACATCGCCAATTGGCTGCGCCACGGCGTGACCGGCGAGGGCCAGGTGATGGAGACGATGAAGCGCATGGCCGCCGTCGTGGACCGGCAGAACGCGGGCGATGCGGCCTACATCCCGATGGCGCCCGCCTTCGACGGCCCGGCCTTCCAGGCCGCCTGCGACCTGGTCTTCCAGGGCCGCGCCCAGCCGAACGGCTACACCGAGTTCGTCCTCCACGCGCGGCGGCGGGAGGCGAAGGCGCGGGGCTGAGCGCCCCGCGCCCGCCGCTTCAGATGTAGCGTGCCGCCGGGCCCTCGGTGATCCGGTCGTGCACCGCCGCGACGCCGGGCACGTGCCCGGCGAGCGCGACGAGGCCCTTCCGCACGGCGGCCGAATGGCAGAAGCCGTGCAGGGTCACCGCGCCATCCTTCACGTCGATGAAGACATAGGGCGCGTCGGCCCAGGGCAGGCGCGCCATCTCGGCCTGCACCGCGCCGCGGATCGTCTCGTCGGAGGTCTCGGCGGCCGGGGCGACCAGCGCGCGCAGCAGGTCGGCGCGGGAGACGATGCCGATCAGCACGCCGTCCTGCGTGACCGGCAGGCGTCGCACCCGATGCTCCTCGATCAGCCGCGCCGCATGCTCGGCCGTCATGGTCTCGGTCGCGGTGACCGGGTCCGGGGTCATGATGTCGCGCGCCGTCGCGCCATGCGCGCGGGCATAGCGCTCCGCCGCCCGGTCGCGGTCGTAGAACAGGGCGCTGAGGAGGCCGTGGTCATCCGGCTTGTCCTCGGTCGCGAGGCGCCGGATCAGGTCCGCCTCCGAGACGATGCCGAGCAGCATCCCCCACTGGTCCGTCACCGGCACGGCGGAGAAGCCGCGATCGGCCAGCAGCCGCGCCACCGCCAGCGCCGGGGTGTCCGGCGGGACGGAGACGACCTTGCGGCTCATGATGTCGCGGACCTTCATGCGCGGCCTCCTTCTGCCTTGCTGCGGGGCAACATGGCAGGGAAGGGGCGGGTTGCGCCTTGACGGGGATCAAGCCCGTCGGAAGGGGTCGAGGCCTCCGCGTCGGGGCCGAGGCCGGGCAAGGTCGGCGGCAGCCCGACCAGATGCCCGAGCTCGTGCCGGCCGGGCGTGGCGGCGGGGTTATTCCTCGAAGATCGCGACCGCGCGCGTCCAGCCGGCCGAGCCGCGATGCACCTTCACCGGGAAGCACGCCACCATGAAGCCGTCCGCCGGCAGGCTCTCCAGGTTGTGCAGCTTCTCGATGTGGCAGTAGCCGATCTCGCGCCCGGCGCGGTGGCCTTCCCAGATGATATCGGGGGAGGCGCCCTCGGCGAGCCGCCGTTTGGTGATGCTGAAGGGCACGTCCCAGGACCAGGCATCGATCCCGGTCACGCGCACCCCGCGTTCCAGCAGCCAAAGTGTGGCCGCCTTGCCCATGCCGCAGCCGCGGTCGACATAGTCGTCCTGACCGTAGCGCGCGCCCGCGGCGGTGTTGACGACGACGATCTCGAGCGGCTTCAGCACGTGGCCGATGCGGGCCAGCTCCTTCTCCACATCCTCGGGCTGCACCGTGTAGCCATCGGGCAGGGCGCGGAAATCGAGCTTCACGCCGGGCTGGAAGCACCAGTCGAGCGGCACCTCGTCGATGCGCATGGAGGGCCGGCCGCCGGGGATGGTGCGCTCGTCCTGGCGGGGGAAGAAATGGTAGGGCGCATCCAGATGCGTCCCCGCATGGGTCGACAGCCGGGCCTGCTCGCGCGCCGCGTAATTGCCCTCCGGCAGGTCGTCCAGCGTGATGCCGAAGTATTCCGCGATGGGCGGCGCCGTCATCTTGTGGTCATGGTAGTCGATCTGCGGCAGCGCCCAGGGCGGGTCGGACTTGATGCCGGCCTGGAGCGGGACGGAGATGTCGATGATGCGGCGCGGCATGTGTCCTCTTTTCCCTGGGCGGGTCGCGCCGGTCAGGACACCGGTCGCGGGGCGGCGAAGGCCGCCGGGTTGCGCGTCTCCTCCGCGATCACGGCGGCCAGGAAGCGGCGTATGTTCTCGCGTACCGCACCCTCATTGGCCAGTCGAAGGCGTTCGACCCCGAGGTAGGCGGAGCTGAAGGCTGCCGCGAAGGCGTTGGTGATCTCGGTCTCGTATACCGCGCCGCCATCGGAGATCCGCGTCAGCCGGTAGCGCACGCGCGCCGTCACCTCCAAGTCGAAGCCCGCCAGCGGCTGCTTCAGTTCGAGCAGCGAGGCGTCGAGGCGATAAGTTCCGCCCGCGATCGCCAGCATGGCATGGGTGGCCAGGCTCTGCCGCAGGGCCTGGGCGAAGGCCTCGCTCGAGACCTGAGAAGTCCAGAGCGGGTTCGTGTCTTTCCCACCATCGACCGTTCCGACCGCGACGGCCTGCCGCAGGCGTGATGATTCCGCGATAATGGTATCCTGGCCGACTGGTGGGACCATCGCGCCAGGGACCGCGCCGCTTGCGCAGGCGCCGAGGGCCACGAGGAGGGCGAGGCACGGGCCTTTCGCGAGACAGCGCCTGCGGAGCGACGTCATCATGGCGTTCCCATTCCATCTTCGGCATGATGTTGGCATGGGCTACCCGATCGTTCCAATGCTGGTTTTGCTGTTCCTGCTCGGGGCCTGCGGGGCGCGCCAGTCCCACCCCGTGGCGGAGCAGTCCGATCTGGATGACCGGCTGAGCTGCGCGCATCTCCAGGGCGAAATGCAGGCGAATTCTGCGCGGCTCGGGGAGTTGCAGGCTGAGAGCGAGCGGCGCGGCCGCGACAGCTTCGGCCTGGTGCTCGCGGCGGGCGTGACAGGCGTCCTTTTCCTTGACGATGGGAGCGCCCAGCGCACCGAGGTGGAGGCGCTGCGGCGACGGAACGCCCGGCTGGCGGCCATGGTGGCGGAGCGCCGCTGCCCCGCCTGACGCGACGCGGGCGCGCGGCGTCGAGCCGTGGCATGATCCGTCTGATGCGGGAGGAAGACATGGGCGGCATCACGCACCGGACGATCGAGACCAACGGCATCCGCATGCGCCTGGCCGAGCAGGGCGAGGGGCCGGTGGTGCTGCTCTGCCACGGCTTCCCCGAGGGCTGGTATTCCTGGCGCCACCAGATGGCGGCGCTGGCCGAAGCCGGCTTCCGCGCCGTCGCCCCCGACATGCGCGGCTATGGCGGCACCGAGGCGCCGGAGCCGATCGAAGCCTACACGTTGCTGCACCTGGTTGGCGACATGGTGGGCGTGCTGGATGCGCTGGGGGCCGAGACCGCGGTGATCGCGGGGCATGACTGGGGCGCGCCGGTCGCCTGGCACGCCGCCCTGCTCCGTCCCGACCGCTTCCGGGCGGTGATCGGCCTGTCCGTTCCCTTCCGCCCGCGCGGCCAGGCGCGCCCGACGACGGTGATGCCCCGCACCGCCGATGCCGTCTTCTACCAGCTGCATTTCCAGGAGCCGGGCGTTGCCGAGGCGGAGCTAGGGGCGGATGTGCGGGGCACCATCCGCGACGTGCTGCTGCGCCTCTCGGGCGATGTGCCGCCGATCCCGGCCTCGGACGGGTTCAGCATGGTGCCGCGCGCGGCCGGGCTGCGCGCGCGCATGGCGGAGCACGCGGCGATGCCCCTGCCGGCCTGGCTGGGCGAGGCCGATATCGACGCCTATGCCGCCGAGTTCGCCCGAGCCGGCTTCCGCGGCGGCCTCAACTGGTACCGCAACATCGACCGCAATTGGGAACTCCTGCGCCCCTTCGCCGGGCTGAAGGTGACGGTCCCGGCGCTCTACGTCGCCGGCGAGCGGGACCTCGTCGTCTCCTTCCCCGGGGCGCGGGAGATGATCGCCGGCCTGCCGGCCAACGTCCCCCTGCTGCGGGAGATGGTCATGCTGCCCGGCTGCGGGCACTGGACCCAGCAGGAGCGGCCGGAGGCGGTGAACGCGGCGATGCTGGGCTTCCTCCGGGGCCTGTAGGCTGACAGGGGAGGGGGCGGGGCCTATCTTCCAGGTCTCGGGAAGGAGATGCGCCATGCTCGACGCCACCGCGAAGCTGCCCCTCAAGGACCCGGACCTGTTCCGCCAGGCGAATTGCATCGGCGGCCAATGGGTGCAGGCCGACAGCGGGAAGACGATCACGGTCCGCAACCCCGCGACCGGCGAGCCGGTGGGCGAGGTCCCGGCGCTCGGCGCCGCCGAGACCCGCCGCGCCATCGAGGCCGCGCACAAGGCGCAAGGCCCCTGGCGCGCCATGCTGGCCAAGGAGCGCAGCGCGATCCTTCGCCGCCTGTTCGACCTGATGCTCGAGAACACGGACGACCTCGCCGCCATCATGACCGCCGAGCAGGGCAAGCCGCTCGCCGAGAGCAAGGGCGAGATCGCCTACGCGGCGTCCTTCATCGAGTGGTTCGCCGAGGAAGCCAAGCGGGTCTATGGCGACACCATCCCGCAGAACGCCAAGGGCCGCCGCGTGATCGTCACGAAGGAGCCGATCGGCGTCTTCGCCGCGATCACGCCCTGGAACTTCCCCGCCGCGATGATCACGCGGAAGACCGGGCCCGGCTGGGCCGCGGGCTGCACCGGCGTGATCCGCCCGGCCTCCCAGACGCCGTTCAGCGCGCTGGCGATCGCGGTGCTGGCCGAGCGCGCGGGCATGCCGCCCGGCGTCTGCAACGTGATCACGGGGCCCTCGGGCGAGACGGGCAAGGAGCTCACCTCGAACCCGCTGGTGCGCAAGCTGACCTTCACGGGGTCGACCGAGGTCGGGCGCGTGCTGCTGGCGCAATGCGCGCCGACGATCAAGAAGACCTCGATGGAGCTCGGCGGCAATGCGCCCTTCATCGTCTTCGACGACGCGGACCTCGACGCCGCGGTGGTCGGCGCGATGGCCTCCAAGTACCGCAACACCGGCCAGACCTGCGTCTGCGCCAACCGCATCCTGGTGCAGGACGGGGTCTACGACGCCTTCGCCGCCAAGCTGAAGGCGGCCGTCGAGGCGCTGAAGGTCGGCAACGGCATGGAGCCGGGCGTGACCCAGGGCCCGCTGATCAACGAGGATGCGGTGAGGAAGGTGGAGGAGCATATCGCCGACGCGACGGCGAAGGGCGCCACGGTCGTCACCGGCGGCAAGCGCCACAGCCGCGGCGGCACCTTCTTCGAGCCGACGATCCTGGCCAATGTCCCGCACGAGGCGATGATCTTCACCGAGGAGACCTTCGGCCCCGTCGCGCCGCTGTTCCGGTTCAAGACGGAGGAGGAGGCGATCGCGCTGGCCAACGACACGCCCTTCGGCCTCGCCGCCTATTTCTACGCCCGCGATGTCGGCCGCATCTTCCGCGTCGC
>CAZMCV010000068.1:0-20228 GCA_964564645.1 uncultured Acetobacteraceae bacterium | reverse complement strand
CGCGCGGCGGCGCCTGGCGCTTCGACGCCGCCGCGGGGCGTCAGGCGCTGATCGATCGCCGCATCGGCCGCAACGAGCTCGACACCATCGAGACGCTGCGCGGCATCGCCGATGCCCAGGCCGAGTACGCCCGCACCGCCGGGCGCCAGGGCAGCCTGCGCGCCTATGCGCGACGCTTCTTCTCGACCCCCGGCGCGCGCGACGGGCTGTTCTGGGAGACCGCGCCGGGCGAGCCCGAGAGCCCGCTCGGCCCGCTTCTCGCCGCGGCGAGCGCCGGCGGCTATGGCGTGGCGCGGGGCGGGGAGGGCACGCCGCGCCCCTTCCACGGCTACCTGTTCCGCATGCTCGAGCGGCAGGGGCCCGCCGCGCCGGGCGGGGCGATGGATTATGTCGTGGACGGGCGGATGATCGGGGGCTTCGCCGTGCTCGCCTGGCCTTCCGCCTGGGGCAGCACCGGCGTGAAGACCTTCCTGCTCGGCCATGACGGGGTGGTGTGGGAGAGCAATCTGGGGCCGCGGACGGCCAGCTTGGCGGCGGATATCGATTCCTTCGATCCGGGGCCGGGATGGAGCCGGGTCGCCGGGCCGGACTAGGACCGCGCGCGGGGATGCCCGCCGCGCCCGGCCCCGGGGAATGTCCCCGGGTGACGTAAGGGGGGCTCTTCCAAGCGCGCGGATTGCCGTGACCGGCGCTGGGCCTCGGGACGACGGGAGTGTTGGGCGCGGCCTGGTCGCGCCCCTGGGGGGACATCCATGGAGTGGGTGGCGAAACTGGCGGCCTGGAGCTTCCCGGCCATCGGCGTGCTCCTGTTCGTCGCGCAGGTGCTGGCGCGCGAGTTCGGCTACTGGCTCGGCCGGCGCAGCGCCCGGCGGAGCGAGGCCGCGCCGGAGGGGGTCGGCATCGTCGTCGGCGCCATGCTCGGCCTCCTGGCCTTCGTGCTCGCCCTGACCCTTTCCTTCGCCAATTCGCGCTTCGAGGAGCGCCGCCAGGGCACGCTGGAGGAGGCGAACGCCATCGGCACGGCTTGGCTGCGCGCCGAGGCGGTCGGCCATCCCCACGCCGAGGCGGCGGCGCGCCTGCTGGAAGCCTATGCGCGGCAGCGCGCCGATTTCGTGCGCGCCGGGCTCGACGGCGCGGCCCTCGCGGCGGCGACCGAGCGGACGGCGGCGCTGCAGACCCAGATCTGGGGCCATGTCGCGGCGCTGGTGCGGGAGCGCCGGGACCCGATCACCGCCTCACTGATGTCGGCCGTGAACGAGGCCTTCGACACCAGCACCGCCGAGCGCTTCGCCTTCGAATTCCACCTGCCGGCGCAGCTGTTCTGGCTGCTGGTCGCGATGGTGCTGCTGGGGATGGGCGGGCTCGGCTACCAGCTCGGCCTGCGGGGGCGGGCGCTGCGCGGGCTGACCATCCTTCTGACGGCGATGTGGACGCTCGTGGTGCTCGACATCCTCGACCTGGGGGCGGCGCGGATGGGACGGCTCCGGACCGGGACGGCGGTCTATGAATGGACCATCCAGGGCTTCCAGGGGGGCGTGCCGATCCCGCCGCTGCCTGCCGCCACCGGGCGCTGAGGGCGGCCGGCCGCCTTGCCCCGGCCTGCCGCGCCAGCTAGGATCGCTCCTCGGCCGCGGGCGTAGTTCAGAGGTAGAACGTCAGCTTCCCAAGCTGAATGTCGTGGGTTCGATTCCCATCGCCCGCTCCACCCCGCCCCGGCCGAAGCTCCACCCATCCCTTGGCCGGGCGCTCAATCCAGCACGATGTTCCGTTCGCGGATGATCCCCTCCCACATCGCCCGATCCTCGGCGGTGGAGCGGGCCAGCCCCTCCGGCCCCATGACGGTCAGGTAGGTCGCCAGCGGGTCGAGCTTGCTCCGCAGCCAGGGATCGTCCTTCAGCTCGATCAGGGTCGCCGACAGCTTCTCCACGATCGGCTGCGGCAGGCCGGGCGGGCCCCAGAGACCGTGCCAGCCCGTGACGACGTAGCGCGGGTGGGTGTCCCGCAGCACCGGCACGCCCGGCAGCGCCGGATCCGCCGTGGGGCCGAGCTGCGCCAGCGCGCGCACCTTCGGATCCGGGCCCTGCGTCAGCCGCACCGCCAGCGCCGAGGGCTCGACGAGCAGCTGCACCTGGCCGGCCATCAGCTCGGCGACGGCGGTGTTGCGGTAGGTGACGCTCAGCAGCTCGGCGCCGAGGTCGCGGCGCAGCAGCTCGCCGAACAGGTAGGAGATGGCGCCGGGTCCGGAATTGCCGTGCACGATCCGGCCCGGCTGCGCCTTCGCCAGGGCGATGAACGCGTCGAAGTCCTTCGCCGGGAAGTCGCGCGGCACCAGCATGACGAAGCTGGTCCGCGTCAGCCGCGCGACCGGCGTCATGCGCGCGACGTCGTAGGGCAGGCGCCGGTAGAGCAGCGGGTTCAGCGAGACGAGCTGGTTGAAGCCGAACAGCAGCGTCGTCCCGTCGGGCGGCGCCTGCATGGCGGCGTCGGCGCCGATGATGCCGGCCGCGCCCGGGCGGTTCTCGACCACGAAGGGCTGGCCGAGCACCTGCGACAGGCGCTCGGCGAAGATGCGCGAGACGATGTCCGGATTGCTGCCCGGCCCCCCCGGCATGACCAGGCGCACCGGCCGCGAGGGCCAGGCCGCCTCGGCCGCGCCCTGGCCGAGGGCGCCGCGCATCGGCAGCAGCAGAGCCGGCAGCGTCGCGGCCAGAAGGCGGCGCCGCGCCCGCCCCCTGCGCCCTCCGGATGGCATCCCGCGCCGGGCCATGTCGTGTCCTCCCTGGTCTGTTGGCGCCGCGCGGCACTCGGTCTCGGCCTTCGCGGACATGTTCCTTGCGTGGCATTGTTTCGGGCCATGCCCGCCATGACAAGCGAATAGCGGCCTGGTGCCTCGGCCCGCCGGGCAGCCCCGAGTGCCGGGGAGCGTGCCGGGCCGGGGATGGAGGCGCGCGCGCCGCCGCACGCTGGCACGGGGTGGCGGGATCGTGGTGGAATGACCGGGCCCAGAGGGCGCGATCCCGATCTCGGGACTCCGCGCGAGGCCACCGAGGAGACGCAACCATGACCGATTCCCCCCCGCCCGCCGGCGCCACCATCCGCGGCGACGTCATCTTCGACGCCGAGGGCCGCAACTCCGGCGGCTTCCGCAACGACGTCGTCGTGCGCCGCCCCAACGGCCTCCCCTCCGAGGTCTACGAGCTGCCGACCGACGAGGGCCCCGGCCATGGCGGCAACAGCAGCGCGCCCTATCCGCTCGCCTACTTCACCTCCGCCCTGACCGCCTGCGTGATGGTGCAGCTGCGCGCCTTCGCCCGGCGGCTGAAGATCGACGTCCAGGACATCAACGTGAACACCCGCTGCCACTGGGAACGCGTGCAGCAGGGCGGCGCGCCCTATGTCAGCGCGCCCGTGGCGTTCACGATGGACATCGAGCTCGGCCCCGACGTGCCGGAGCCCGATCAGCGCCGCCTGCTCGCCGCCGCGGAGAAGGGCTGCTTCATCGAGGTCGCGCTGCGGCCGGGGATCGTGCGGCACCGGCTGAAGATCAAGGACCAATGGATCGAGGTGCGCTCCGCCCCGTGACCCTGGCGCCGCGGGTCCGCGAGGCTCCTTCGCGGTTGCGCCGGTGGGTGGAGCGAAGGCGGCGCCGGCCGAGGCGGCGCCCTGCCGCGCGGCGGCCGCAGACCCCGCCGGGGCGGCGGCGGCACGCCCCAGCGGGCCCGAAACCGGCGCGTCGGGCGGGCCGTGCGCTGCAACATGCGGTGGCGCCCGCATCTTCCCGCTGCTAGCCTCCGGCGATGATCGCATCCGGCTTCTCCAGGCGCCTCGTCCTGCTTGCCGCGACCGTGCTCGCCCTCGGCGCCGCAGGCGGCCCGGCCGGTGCGGAAGGCGCCACCCGCAGCGCCGCCGAGGGTGCGACAGGACGCTTCGGCAGCTACCTCGTCGGCCGCTTCGCCACCTCGGAGACCGACACGCGGACCGCGGCGGACAGTCTGCTGGCCGCGCTCCGGGCCGATCCCGACCAGCCGGAGATCCTCAACCGCGCCTTCCTTGCCACCTTGCTCGACGGGCGGTCGGATGCGTTGCGCCTGGCGCGCCGGATCAATGACAGCCCCGCCGCGATCCTGCTGCTCGCCGGCAGCGACGCCCAGGCCGGGCGATGGGAACGGGCGGAGCAGCGGGTGCGCAGCGTCGGCCGCGCGGGGCCGGTGCAGGTGCTGCAGCCTGCGCTGCTCGCCTGGGTCCAGCTCGGCCGCGGCAATGCCGACCAGGCGCTGACCACGCTGCGGCCGCTGGTCGAGGGCAACCGCTTGCGCAGCCTGAACGCGCTGCACGCGGCGCTGATCGCCGACATCGCCGGCCGCCCGCGGGAGGCCGAGCGCTATGCGCGCCTGGCCGTGGCGGACCAGCCGAACCCGCCCTGGCGGCTCGCCCTGCTGGCCGCCGGCGTGCTGCATCGCGCCGGCCGCCCGGCCGAGGCGCAGAAGCTGATGGAGCAGGTGCGCGACAGCGGCGACGACGCGGCGCTGGCCGCGGCCGAGGTGCTGCGGCGGAACCAGCTCGCCAACCGCGTCATCGCCTCCCCGACCGATGGCATCGCCGAGGCCTATGCGGCGCTCGCCGGCGCGCTGCGCACCCAGGGTTCGGGGGATTTCGCGCTCATCCTCGCCCAGCTCGCGCTCCGCCTCCGGCCGGGCCATGCGCCGTCCCTCGTCCTCGTCGCCGATGTGCTCGGCGACGAGGACCATGAGGAACAGGCCCTGGAGGCGCTCGAGCGGGTCGCGGGCGGCGATCCGCTCGCCCCGGTCGTCGCGCTCCGCCGCGCCGCCCTGCTCGACAAGACCGGCCGCGCGGAGGAGGCGCGGGCGGTGCTCCGCCAGCTCTCCGAGGCCTATCCGGACCAGCCGCAGCCGCCGGCCCGGCTCGGCGATCTGCTGCGCCGCGGCAACCGCTTCGCCGAGGCCGCATCCGCCTATGACGACGCCCTCGCGCGGGTGCAGACGCCCGGCGCGCGCGACTGGCCGCTGCATTACTCGCGCGGCATCGCGCTCGAACGCTCCGGCGACTGGCCGCGGGCGGAGGCGGACCTGCTCAGGGCGCTCGAGCTCGCCCCGGACCAGCCCTATGTCCTGAACTACCTGGGCTACACCTGGGCCGACCAGGGCAAGTATCTCGACCGGGCCAAGGCCATGCTGGTCCGCGCCACCGAGTTGCGGCCGCAGGACGGCAACATCGCCGACAGCCTGGGCTGGGTGCTGTACCGGCTGGGCGACCTGCCGGGCGCCATCCAGTGGCTCGAGAAGGCGGTCGAGCTCGAGCCGCGCAGCAGCGTGATCAACGACCATCTGGGCGACGCCTACTGGTCGGCCGGGCGGCAGCGGGAGGCACGGTTCCAGTGGCGCCGCGCCCTGGCCCTCGAGCCCGAGCCGGGCGAGGGCCCGAAGATCGAGGCGAAGCTGCGCGACGGCCTGCCCGGCGACGCGGCGAGCCACGCCCAACGCTAGGCCGCCGGGCCGCCGCGCGGATGGACGGTGCCGCCACCGTCACGGAGTTGGCCCCGGCCAAGGTCAACCTGTTCCTGCACGTCACCGGCCGTCGCGCCGCGGATGGCTACCATCTGCTCGACAGCCTCGTCGTCTTCGGCCCGGCCATCGACCGCGTGGAGGCGCGGCCGGCGCCGGACGGCCAGCTGACCCTCGCCATCGACGGGCCCGAGGCGGCGATGCTCGCGGCGGAGCCCGACAACCTGGTGCTGCGCGCCGCCCGCGCCCTGCGGGAGATGGCGGGGGGCGATCGGGCGGCCTCGCTCGGCGCGGCGCTGCGGCTGACCAAGCATTTGCCGGTCGCCTCGGGGATCGGCGGCGGGTCGGCCGATGCGGCGGCGGCGCTGCGGGGACTCGCCCGGCTGTGGGGCCTCGATCCCGGGGCCGCCACCCTCGCGCTGATCGGCCTCGGGCTCGGCGCCGATGTGCCGGTCTGCCTCCACTCCCGCCCCGCGCGCATGCGCGGCGTGGGCGAGGTGCTGGCCCCGGCGCCGGGCCTGCCGCCTTGCGGCCTGCTGCTGGTGAATCCGCGGGTCGCGCTGCCGACCCCTTCCGTGTTCCGCGCCCGCGCCGGCCTGCCCTTCTCCGCCGAGGCCACCCTGCCGGGCGCCTGGCGCGACGCGGCGGCGATGGCGCGCGACCTGGCGGGGCTGCGCAACGACCTGGAGGCGCCGGCGGTCGGCCTCTGCCCCGCCGTGGCGGAGGTGCTGGACGCGCTCGCCGCGCTCCCCGGCTGCCTGCTGGCGCGCATGAGCGGGTCGGGGGCGACCTGCTTCGGCCTCTTCGCCTCGGCGGCGGAGGCTTCCCGGGCGGGCGCGGCACTGCCGGCGGCCTGGTGGCAGGTCGGCGGGGGGCTTTACGCGCCGGCGGCGTGACCCCTATTGCAGGCCCAGACCGCACTGGCCGCTGGGGCGTAGCCAAGTGGTAAGGCAGCGGATTTTGATTCCGCCATTCCCAGGTTCGAATCCTGGCGCCCCAACCAAGCTGATAAAAATACTTGATATCAAAGATTTAAAGGCGGCCTTGACCCCCGGCGCGAGCCCCGTGTGTAGCACCGTTCGGTATGCGCTATGCGCACCGTGGTAACCCTTTTCGGTGGACACGGACCGGGCGAGGCGACCGAGGATTGTGACGCCTCGGAGGCAAAGGCGGCGCTTGCTGCCGGAAGACGTCTGGCACGTGCCTTTGAAGCGGCTGTTGCGCGCGGTATCCTGCGATGCCGGTTGAAGAGCTACATGAGGCTGCTGCGCTGGCCTGGTAGGTCGCCAGTGCGGCTAGCTGACCGTCGGCAGCAATCTAAAGTGCCGGTGCTCGCAGTGGAGGGGAAGCAAAGTCCTTATGAATGCGCCCGGTGCTGAGCGTCTTGTGGACCTTGTCAACGACTTGCTGCGTCGTTCGGAGGCGCCTTGGATTGAGTTCAAACATAACAACGCCAATCCGGAAATGATTGGCGTTCGCGTTTCAGCGATCTCCAATGCCGCGCGTCTGTCAAGCCAACAGTCCGGCTACATTGTCTGGGGTGTTGAAGATGCAACGAGAGGCGTAGTCGGAACGACTTTCGATCCTGAAGCTCACAAAGTTGGCAACCAAGTGTTCGCGCTATGGCTGGCGCAGAGATTGTCACCGTCCATCGCTTTCCAGTTTCACTCCGTCCAACATCCGCTTGGACGCGTTATACTCATGGAGATCCCGGCGGCGACCTCAGCGCCGGTCACATTCGATAGCATTGCATACATTCGCATCGGCACTGCCACGCCTAAGTTGACTGACTATCCTGACCGATATCAAGCATTACTGGCCGCACTGCGTCCATATGCATGGGAGCATGGGATTGCGCTTCAATATATAACTTCGAACGATGTGCTGAATCTTCTTGATTACACACAATATTTTCGTTTGACCAAGCAACCCTTGCCGGATAACCGAGTTGGGATCCTTGATCGGCTTAAGGCAGACCAGCTCATCACCGAAGATGTCGGCGAGAAATGGAATATCACTAATCTTGGTGCTATTTTGTTCGCTGCGGATTTGGCACAGTTTTCTGCGTCCCTTGCGAGAAAATCTGTTCGCTTTGTCGCCTATGCCGGCACAAATAAAGCGGCCGTGGTCACGCACCGACAAGATGGCAGGAAGGGCTACGCTGCCGGTTTCGAGGGATTGATTGGCTTCATCAACGGGTTACTGCCTAAGAACGAGCACATTGGCCAGGCGCTCCGCGTCGAGCACCCGCTTTTTCCCGAGTTGGCTATTCGTGAACTAGTGGCGAACGCGCTTATTCATCAAGATATGACCATTTCCGGCGCTGGGCCGCAGATCGAGATGTTCAAAGATCGGATAGAGATTACAAATCCCGGAACGCCCCTCGTCGACACTAATCGCATGATTGATCTTCCTCCGCGATCCCGAAACGAAGCAGTAGCCGCGCTTATGCGTAGAATGGCTCTTTGCGAAGAGCAGGGAAGCGGCCTCGATAAGGTCATCAATCAAGCGGAGTTATTCCAGCTTCCCGCGCCCTTGTTCATGGCCAGCAACGACGCGTTTCAAGCCATTCTCTACGGGCCACGCAAGTTTGCTCAGATGACGCAAGATGAGCGCGTGCGAGCCTGCTACCAGCACGCCGTGCTCAAGTTCCTGAGCGGTGATAGGATGAGAAACGCTTCGCTTTGCGAGCGTCTCGGAATCGCTAAACAGAACGCGGCCCAGGCGTCGCAGGTTATTGCACTTGCTCTACAACAGCAGCTGATTAAGGCGGCGGACGCGGACCATCCACGTTCTGGATATGTTCCATTCTGGGCATAGGATTTGATCGGGTCTTGATAGGGCAGTGCAAAAGTCAGCCCACGCTGACGCAAAACTCTTCCTTTTCAAGAGATTAGGCCCGCCTCGGGGCGCCTGGGGTTCTTGATTGGGTTTTGAAGGATATCCGCCATTCGCGGAGCACATTTTGCCATGGCTGCCGATTGAGACCGAGCCTTCCAGCAAGGCGATGATCGCAGACACCTCCACAGCGAACTTCAGGACGGGGCGTAGGTCGGCGACCATGGGCTCAGTCTTCTTCACTGTCGCGCGAACTGTCTCACTAGAGCTTGCCCTAGTGAGTCGTCTCAAGGTCGCGTGGATCATCCACCAGAGCGTCTCACATAAATAGCCCTTGTGTTTTGGGACGGTCCCGCTTAGAACGTCTTAGAGCCTAGTGAGACGGAGACACCCCATGCTAGTCGGATACGCCCGGACCTCCACCGTGGAGCAGGAAGCCGGCCTGGACGCGCAGACCCGTGACCTTGCCGCCGCCGGATGCGAGCGGACGTTCGCTGAGCGGGTGTCGTCGGTCGCCAAGCGTGCCGAGCTTGAGGCTGCCCTGTCCTTCGTTCGCCAGGGCGACACGCTGGTAGTGACCAAGCCCGACCGCCTCGCCCGCAGCGTCGCCGATCTTCTTGGGATCATCGCCCGGCTTGAGACGAAGGGTGTGGCGCTCCGCGTCCTCTCCATGGGCGGGTCGGAGGTGGACACCCGGACCCCGACCGGGCGCCTCATGCTGACCATGCTGGGTGCGGTCGCGGAGTTTGAGCGCGCCCTGATGCTTGAGCGTCAGCGGGAAGGCATCGCCAAGGCCAAGAAGGAAGGCAAGTATCAGGGCCGCGCCCCGACCGCGCGGCGACAGGCCGAGGACGTGATGCGTCTCAAGGCCGAAGGCATGAAGCCCACGGATATTGCCAAGAATCTCAAGATCGGCCGCGCGTCCGTCTATCGGATCCTCGGCGGCCCCGCCGAGAGGCCCTAGGAGCGCTCATCGGGAGCCGGAAGGTCCCGCCGAATAACCAACCTTCGGTTCCGTTCCAGCCTCCGCTTGGTTGTCACGTATAGCCAGAGCTTAACTGATGTGCCTGGTCTACATTTGGGCGCGTATAATTGAAACTCAGTTGAGGACTCATCATACTGCCCAAATAGCGGTAGCCGAGCATCTCTTGGAGGTTTTGTTCCTTTTGAGGCAAGGGTTATACGAAGAGGAAGTTGTTTGGCGCGCGGCCGCTCTTCGATTGATGGTTGTGTCCTTCCTACTTCGGAAATGGCCCTTGGGACAAGTTCAGCCCCCGGCGGGCTTGCAATGACAATCCGATCAACTATCAATCGGGTCGGAGCGAAGTTTTTGACAAATAGCTTGCAGGAATACCAGCCGCTTGTTTTTGAGCTTGAGATGAACAGCTCCGCTTCTGGCTCAGTTTCCCGACGCTCATCATTACGGCGACTGAGTTCTACCCAGGCAGTTACAGCGACAGCGGCAAGTGTAGGGACCGCAAGCATTACCTGCCACCAGGCCGGGTCGCGCAGGAAGCTTAGCATCCATCCTCCGAATCGGCCCCACAAAGAAAATATAGCCTGTCGCCGATCAGATGTATGCCTTGGAGAGCGCATCCCGATGCCGCCCGGCCGGGCGGCTCGCATTTCCATTGCTGCGTCAGCATAAATGCAGTATACTATACGCAAATCAACATCCCGCCCCGCAGTATGATGAAGCCCTGCCAGCTCCCCACCCCGAAGCCCCGCCGCAAGTACGTCAAGCTATCGCCCGTCCAGTGGGCCGAGGCCCGTGCCGCCTATGCGGCCGGGGGCGTGACGGTCGAAGACCTGGCCGCTCGCTACGGCGTCAACGTCCGGACGCTCTTCGCTCACATGGCCCGTCATGCCGTGACGAAGGGATGCGCCGCCGCCGCGCTTGCCGGCGCCGTAGAGACCAAGATCCTGAACGAAGCGCTGCTCGACGGGGACGATCTCGGGCGCCGCATTTGCGAAAGCCGGGACCGCGTCTACCAGGACGCGGAGCGGCTACAGGCACTTGCGATGGCGCAGGTCCAGGCCCTTCAAGACCCCGCCACGGCCCTGGGCGCGTCGGCCGCCCTCCGCAGCCTTGACCTCGCCGCGTCCATCCTCAACCGCATCCAGCGCGCTCGCTGGGTCTCGCTCGGCATGGACGGCAACACGCCGCCCCCGGGCGATCTGCCTGAACTCCCGATCCGCGAACTGACCCAGACCGAGACCGCCGAGATTGTCGAGCGGCTTCGCCAGGAAGATGACCGACTCGGTTATGGTCCGGACACCGACGTGACAGCGGATGACGACGGCGACGTGGTGACGGAGGGCGACGACGACGACGCGGCGGAAGACCAGGGAGAGGAAAACCGGGGCGATGATTGGGGCGGTGGCAACGACGCCCCGGCGCCGGCACGCAGCGGCAAGTCCGTTGTTGCAAAATGAACACAGTTACATTTATGCCTTATGAACTGCACAAAGTCGAAGTCCTAGCTGGAATGGTTACTTCGGACCCCGGTCCAGCGGGAACCCGGACCTTGATTCGGCCCTGCAATCCGAGCCGCCCTCGACATAACATTCCCGTGAATGGTTCAAATCGCGTAGCAGGACAATCTCGATACCCGCATGGAGGGAGGGCCATGATCGATCCCTCGCCAACGATGGGCGCTTCCTCAGGCGGAACGCCCTATGTCCCTGTCGAGCAGCTTCCGTATCTCGACTTGCAGGCGCTCCGGTTTCTCAAGGGCCGGGTTGAAACGCTCCGGTCAGACCGCCTTGAGACCGACGAGTTCTACGCCGTCACGATGGCCCCGGCCGATGGCGCGATTAAGCGTAGCGACGACGAGCATCGCTTGTGGCGCCTATTGTCCGATTGGAGTCGGGCAATGGACGCTGGGCGTCTGGGCTTTCCCAGGCAACGCCTCTCCAGGCTCAAGCACATTCGCCCCCGGTATCTTCTTCTCGCACAAGAGGGAGCGACCACTTGGCACGTCCACGGCGTCGCTAGTGTTCCGCGCCGCCACGTCGAGCAGTTTGAAGCGTCGGCGTTGCCATTGTGGCATTCCATGACGCGCGGGAGCATGGACATCCAGCCATGTCCGGACCATGGATGGCTCGGATATATCACGCGCGACATTCGGTGTGACTTGCCGTTTCTCTATTGCGAAATCCCTGAAGTAGCAACCTCAACAACGGCATCGATCCCTAACTAGACAGTCTACGCCAAGTCGACCTCACCGTACCCAACGAGCGCTCGCCCAATCCATCGGGCGACCGCACCAAACGAACCCTCGGGCCGATCCTCCATCAGTCGGTCGAAACTTCATGGCACCGTGTTGTCGTCGCAGGCATCGCCCGGGACAGTCGCCCATGATGAAAATCTAAGTCCTTGAAATCGCTCAACTTATGTTGAGCGATCAATGTTTACTGTGTCCAAACGCCTTTTACGATCTCGACCCAATCCAGCCTCCCGGAAACGCCGAGGGCCAAGCGGCGCAGCCGCGAGATGCCCAAGGCGGGCAGGGGGAAAGCCCGGCGCAGCCGGGCACGGGGGGCGCAGCCCCCCGGTAGCTCACCAAAGCTTTCGCATCTGCGAGGTCACCGACACCTTAGTAATGATCACACCTCTCGTTTTCCTAAGGCTCGTCATTACCTTTCCGAACGCCACCCAACCAAGGATAACCACCAGTGCCAATCCTACAGACTATGTGCCTTCTCGACAGCATCGACCTGATCGAGGTTTCTGAAGTCCTCGATCAGACCGATCACGGCGGCTCCGTGACACTCACCCTCCAGCATCCTGCGCGAGGCGAAATCGTGCTCATCCAGCCAAACATCGGCGACATCGTATTCGTCGTCCATATTGGGAATATCTAAAATGCTCCACGTCGAATACATGCCGCTCTTGCAAGCGCTCGATCTGATCGAGGCAGCAATCGCCCCTCCCCGCGACGAAGAGGCCATCGGCACGCGCCGGCTCGACTTCACCCACCGCGCCGAGGGCAGGCTCTCCATCTGGATCGTCGGCAACGGCGCCTTGGTGCATCGCCACCGCCCGAACCCCACCGAGGAACGGCGCCGTCTCCGGGAGGAGGCGAACCACCGGGCCTGGCGCGAAGAGCTTCGCCAGGAAGCCCTGCGGCAAGAGCGCGGCGTCGGCGCCGCCGTTGACTAGAGACCAGCATAAAACACCAAGAGGGTGGCCTCATCGCCCCCAATCCAGACTAACCAAGGAATCGCAGACCATGGACCCCGAAGTAATCCCTACCGCTCAAGCACAGAGCCTGCTCGCGGCGAGCGACGTCGTCGGCGAGCAGCAACACGGCGGCACACGTAAGGTCGTGTGCCGCCACCGTGAATACGGAACTAGTGCGACCCTGTACTTCACCTCGGGCAGCACCGAAGCCCTCGCGGTCTTTCACGGCGCCGAGCCCGAGCCCGAGAAGCAGGCGGGCCCGCGCCAGAATGCCACGGAGCCGCGTCACCGCCTTGTCGCCGCGCTGAACTACACACCGTCGTCTGCCCGATCGCGCCCCGACCTGCTCGCCGGCATCAAGGCTCTGCTCGCCCAGAGGGACTGAGGCTCGCTCAGGCTGGGGTCGCTGGGGCGTTTGCCGTCGCTGTCCGCCTATGCCAGCAATCAACCATCCTAGCGGCCTCTACGGGCGTCTGACGCCGCATTCGCCCTATCGGCGTCCGTCGGCACCAGTCACCGCCGCCGCGCCTCTACGCGGCCCTACAGGGGCCTTCTTCGGCCGCTTCCGCACCGGTCCCGTCAAAGCCCCTTCGGCCTTTGCCTTCGCGCGCCGCACGTCCGGGGACAGATGGGAAAGGTTCAGGTCGGCGAAGGTCACGGCGCCGATGATCCTCGCCTTGTCCGCGAGCGTCAGGCCCGGGACCGGCACCTTCTCGCCGTAGGTCCCGGTCATTAGGAGGCCATCGCTTTTCGTGTGTCCGACGATCGCCGCGATCGTCGGATCGGCATGACCTGCGTCCCGCAATCCATCAATCAGCGTGTGCCGCAGACTGTGAAAAACGATTGCCGGCCCCTGCTTCACGCCGATCCGCTCCAGGTAGCGGTTCAGGAACTTGCTCGGCTCGGTCGCCTCGCGCCCGAGATTGTCCGGCTTCAAATCAGGAAAAACACGCGGCTCGCCCTTCGCGCGCAAGCTCGCGACGTGCTCGAGAAAGCCTAACGAAAGGATGGCATCATGCAGGGGCACAAGCCGCTGCGATGCGTCGTTCTTGACCCGCTTCCGGCTCGCCTGTCCGCCTTCCTCCGCACGGTCGTTGATCCGGATGCAGCGCAAGCCTTGAACCTCGCACACGTCTTCGCAGCGAAGTTGTAGGATTTCCCCCAGGCGCGCCCCGGTGAAGAGCGCGAGGGGTACAGCCCAGAACCGCCAATCGTGAATCAGCGCTGTCCCTGGCACGTGCTCGCTTCCTCGCGCCTCTGATGCGCAGCCGACGAACAGCGGCGAGGCGAACACCTTGCGAAGCATGTCCACCGTAAACGATCGGCGCTTCGTCTCTTGCATCTTTTCCAGCGCCAGCCCGGCAAACACGTTCTGATCAACGTGGCCTTCGCCCACCGCCCACGCCCCGAACTTGCTGAGCGCGCTCAGGCGCCGGTTGATAGAGCCGTTGGCAAGCCCCTTCTCTCCAGGATCACGCCCGCGCTCGACAAGCTGCTTGAATGCAAGTTTCTCGCCCCGCCTCACGGCGTGCGCCGACACCTTCAGGAGCGCCGCCTTATAGCGGGCCACATCTTTCCGCTGGACTGCCGCCAGCGGCCGTTCCGAGCCGAAGAAATCCTTAAACTCAGTCAACGCCGCGATGATGGCGCGTTGCCATTCCGCTGATACGTCGCGGCGTTGGGCGATGTAGTCCGCGCAGAGCGCTGCCAGCGTTTCCCCTGCCGTGTCGGGCGCGTCAGGTGTGGCGTTTTGTGCCTTGGTGGGCGTGATCAGCAGTTCATCGCTGGGTCGCCCGCCGAAGTCGCCTGCGTCTCGCTCACGCGCGCGGGCATCGATCTCCACCCGGGCGCGGAGAAGCGCTTGGCATAGCCGCTGGTATGCGCCCCCATGCTTCGGGATACCGTCGCGCTCGCAGACCATATCCGCGAAGTCGGCGACCTGGACGCGCCCTTCTTCGTCCCCCATGGCGAGCGCTTGTTGCACCAGTCCTGCATTCAGCGTGACCGCGCCGACCTCATGCAGGAGCCGCCGCGTTGATCCCCCTTGCCCGTGGGGAAGGCGGTCGTTGGCGTCGCGCTCAAGCTCCCAGGCGTAGAGTTCTGCCGCGTATCGGCGCAGATCGTCGTCGGTCAGGTTATGCTTCGGCGCAGCGGTGGTCGCGGACACCAGCGCCGTCGCCAGCGCCCGTCGCTTCGCATCGCATTCGGCGTGGAACTCGGCCTGTGCAGCAGGAAGAAGCCGACGCGCCTCGCGCGGGTCCCGCGTCCGCAGGCTCTTCCAAACCTCGACCCGACCGAACGCCTTGACCAGTTCGGTCGGGACGCGCGCCCGGAAGCAATACATGGCACCGCGGCGGATGCAGTTGGTGGCGAGCCCCATGTCGTCCGGTCTCTTGCGTGGCACGGATGCGTGGCCCCCATGTGTAGCAGTCTTGACGGCTAAGGCTAGGATTTTCCTTATTTATAGAGGATATCGAAGGGCCGCGGAAGCTGGTTTCGAATCCTGGCGCCCCAACCAGATCCTCGGGCCCGGTCGCCCGGCGCCGCGTTCCGCGGGATGGCGGGTGACGATCCGACCACTGGAAGCGGGCCCCCATGACGTGGCGGAACCCGGCTGGCATCGCGCTTCGCGTCGCGCGGCAAGGCCCCGGCCGAAGACGCCGGGCGAAGGAAGACCGACGACCACCACCGCCCGGCCACTTGGCCTGCGGATGGCGGCACCGGGGCCAATCCGCCATGGCGGGGCCCGGGAGAGACCCGCCGACAGCGGCGGCCTCCGTGGAGAAGCGCGAGGCGGCAGGCATCCGCGACACGCAGCCTCGCCCTCGCCACGTCGAAATCAGGCCGCCCGCATCCAGAGGTGCAGGGCGAGCTCCGTCCCGTCGTATTGGCCGACGACCGTGGCTCCGGCGTAGGTGGCCTCGAGACAGGCGGTCGCCAAGGCGATCGCCTCCTGCGTCGCGACGTCCCGTCGCAGGCACACCGCGAGGACGCCATCACGACCGAGCAGCGGTGCCACATGCCTCAGGTCCGAAAGCGGCGCGTGGCCCTTGGTGAAGACACCGACCGCGATCGCCGCCGGGAAGGGCAGCGCGCCGAGGCGGGCCAGGCCATCGACGCGGACTTCATGCAGGCTCGTGTACAGCCCCTTGCGATGGCACTGCGACAGCATCTCGCGCGACGGGTCGATGCCGACCAGCCGGCTCGCTCCGCGGCGCGCCAGCGCCTCGCCGACCAGCCCGGTGCCGCAGCCGATGTCGAGGACCGGTGTCGTGGTCAGCGGGCAGGCCTCGGCGAAGCGTGCCGCCGCGGCATCGACCAGCGCGTGGTAGTCGCGCCCGACCGTCGCCTCGTAGGTCGGCGCCCATGCGTCGTACTTCGTCGCGACCTCGAGCGCCGCATCCTCGCGGTAGACCCAGGCCAAGGGATCGGCCACCCTGACTGCCCTGAAGAAGGACCAGCCGAGATCGCCGAGGTCGATCGCCTCGACCATCCGGGCATAGGCGTGGACGAGGTCGGCGTGGTCGACGGCGCGCGCTCCCAGCGCCCGGTAGCTGCGACGCAGGTGAGCGGTCCAGTCCGCATGGCCGAGGACCATGAGGCCGGCTTCGGAGAGGGCGGTGCGGTACGCATCGTGTGAATAGGTCGGCCCGAACAGGAGGCGGTCATACACGTACTGCTTCGCGAGGCACGACACCTCGGCGCGCGGCTGGACGAGATCGTCGAACACGAAGGTGCCGTTGTCGCGCAGCACCCGGGCGACCTCCGACAGCGCCCGCGCGCGCCGATGGACGTGGTAGAGCGTCGCCTGGCTCCAGACATGCGTGAACGTCCCGTCCTCGAACGGCAACTCCGTCGCCGACGCCTTGTGGAAGGCAACCCGTCCGGCGCCCCGTTGCGCGGCCAGGTCGCGGGCCTGCGCGATGCGGACGCCGCTGAGGTCGATCCCGGTCACCCGCGCGCCGGTGCGCTGCGCCAGCCAGAGTGCCGAGTTCCCGTTGCCGCAGCCGAGGTCGAGGACATGCGCCTCCGGTCCGATCGGTGCGAGCGCGGCCGCCAACGCCTCGTTCGTGCGCAGGCAGGCCTCCAGGTAGTCGCTCCCGTCCGGCTGCGGATCGTCGTCGTACAGGCCCCAGTGCAGGCTGCCCTGCGGATCCCAGAAGGAGCGATAGACCCGGTCATGCGAGTCGTAGAATGCCTCGGTGTGGCTCTCGGTTCGGATCATCGATGTCTCCCGTCGGGGCGGTCTCGGAGTGGAGGCGGGGACGGCGAGGCGGAGGACGGGCTCAGCCTTCGGCCAGGCGGTCGAGCATGCGCAGGCGCGAGGCGACATCGTCACGCTCGGCGTAGCAGCCGCGCAGCCAGCGCTCGCCCGTGTCGGGGGAGAAGGCCCTGCGCCCGTGCAGGATCCGCCGATTGTCCATCAGCAGCAGATCGCCCGGGGCGAGCCGGAAGGAGAAGACGAGCGAGGGATCCTCGGCGAGCCGGATGACGGTGCGGAGCGCCCGGTACAGCGCCCTCGCCTCCTCGATCGGACCCGCGAGCGGCGCGCGCAGCCACATGGTGAACCGCAAGGTGTCGGGTTCACCTTGGGCGTCGAGTTCGATGACGGGGCCCGCGTGGCGGTAGTCGCAATCGGCCGACCGGTTCGCGAAAGGCAGGCGGCGGGAGGTGAGAAGCGTCCAGGCCGCGGCATCGACCTCGGCGAGGCGCCGGCAGACGGCAAGGCCGTCCACCAGCACGCTGTCGCCGCCCTCCGCAGCGTTGGCGACGCAATGCAGGTACTGCAGACCCGGCTGGTACTCGCGTGTCGAAAGGTCGGTGTGGGGCGGCAGGGCCATGGCGGTGTAGGCATTCGAGGTCTGTTCGGCCGTCGTCCGGACATCGAAGATCCGGCCGAAATTGGTCTCGCGGATCGGCCCTACCCGCAGTGCCAGGGCCTCGAGGAAATCCGCGGATGGCGGCGTGCCGCGCATCCGCGCAAAGCCGTAGCGCTGCACGGATTCGAGCCAGGCGCGCTCGGCGGCCGGGTCGGCATGGACGCGCGACCAGTGATGCGCCGCGATGGCTGGCGCCGTCGAAGCGTCCCAGATGACCCTGGGCGGCGAGGCGCGCTCCGCGCCGATCCCGCGCAGGAACGAACAGGGATATCGCGCGGCGTGGCCGTCGGAGAAGCGGACCTCCACCTGCTGGCCCGGCGACAGGGATGCGGACAGCACGCGGATGTCGTCCGGCAGGTCGCCGAGCGAGATCAGTCTCTCCCGCGTCACCGGGTGAGTGGTGGCCGGATCCGGGCTGTTCTCGCGGAGCATCGCCCCGAGCAGCAGGCGACAGCTCCCATCGGCCAGGCCCAGGCGGAGGGCATCGCCTTCCGCCGCGACGGACACGATGTCCGGATCCTTGCCTGTTCTGCGCTCGGAGTGCATCGGCGGTCCCTCGCTGGCTGCGGGATCGACGGGCTAGGGGGGCGGGGCTGCCGTGGCGCGTGCCAAGCCGTCCAGTGCCTGCTCCAGGGTCGAGAGGAACTCGGCGGACTGGCCCGTCTCGCTCATGGCCAGGACCGTGAGATCGCCGCCGAGGGTCGCGCCCGTCCGATGAAGGGTGGCTGCCACGGCAATTCCCCGCGGGGGCGGGGGGTAGGCGCCCCAGGCCGGGACAGGGGTCGTCACGATTCCGGAGGAGACGAGAGGCGGCAGGCCCAGCAATTCCTCGACCCGCGGATGTTCGAAGAACCAGGTGCCGCGGCCGGTGCGCCTTGCCATCTGTGCCAGGAGCGCAAGGTGCGTATACAGCGCCGTCCCCGTGGACGCCGCGTTGTGCAGGGCTCGCCACTCGTCGATTGCGGCCGCGAGGAGAGCCGCTTCGGGCGGACGGCGCAGGTCACGCCACGCGCGCAGCAGGATCGCCGTGGCCATCGGTTGCGCCCGCAAGCCGGTGACACGTCCTCCGGCAAACTCGGACAGCGATGCCGGGGTGTAGAGGTCCGTCCGGTGACCGAGGACCCTGCAGCCCGCCGCCGCCAGCCCGATCGGGAAGAGATTGGCGAGCTTGCCGAGGAAGGATCCCGGCAGGCCGGCCAGCTTCAGATCCGCGACATCGAGGCCATCCGCATCGGCGACGGTGCGCGCGGCAATCCTGGCGAGCTCCTCCGTCATGCGGCCTGCGGGGCCGGCGAGCGCCCTCGCCGTGAGGGCCGCACCGTCCGTCCCGGCCGGACCCGCGTCGAGATGCCTTTCTGCGTTCTCCATCACGGCGCCGCAGAGCGCCGCGCCCGATACCCCGTCCAGGACGGCGTGGTCCGTGAGGAAGCCGATATGCGGCGACGCGAAGACGATCGCGTGGAACTGGCCGTACCAGCGATCCGCGCCGTTCCCGAACAAGGCGCGCTTCTGGAGCGGGGCGGCTGCCTCGTCGGAATGCGGGTCGAGAACGAGGATGCAGGCCGCGCTCTCGATGGCATCGCGTGTCTCCAGCAGCGGGCCGCCGCAGGCACCGAGCAGCCCCGCCGCTCGAGGCTTCTCCGCCGCCGTCAGGGCAGGCAGGAGATTCGTGGCGTCGCGGCCCGCTCCCGCCTCCATCAGCCGGACGATCGCCTTCGCCAGCGCCTGCCGAAGCTCCGGCCCGCGCAGGGTGCCGAAAGGGATCTCGAAGATCGCACCGGCGTGGAACACCACGACATGGCGGCTGGCGGCCCGCGTCGTGACCAGTTCGTCGCGCTCGGCGCCGATGCGTCGGACCGAGATCAGGCCCTCCGCGGGGATGCGAGGCGGTTGCGCGCCGTCGTCCTCCGGGGTCACGGCAAGCGAAGCCTCGCGTACGGAGAGCATCGCCGCCGCAAGCGCCGCGGCACGCTCCGCCACCGGGGCCCGGGCCAGCCTGCCGGTCAGCCCGACGACGGAGGCGACGACCTGTGCCCAGGGATCGAAGGGCATCCTGTCGCGGCGCGACAGGTAGGCGTCGCGATAGAGCCCGGCCTGGGCTTGGTCCGGGGCGGAGCGGAAATGCGCCTCGAGCTCGCTCTGGAGGTCGGCCCCGTCGGTCCGCTGGAACGCCTCGTAGGCAGCCCCCAGGGAAGCCCACCCGTCCGCAGGCCGGCGCGCGCCATACAGGCGATCGAGCACCGTCTTCAGATCGGCTTCCCAGCGCGGCACGGGCAAGGCCCCCTTCGCCTCACCCCCGCCCGGCGGCCGCGCCGAGGGCCCCGCCACCGCCGTCCCCGCGACGTCCGTGGCGCGCGGCGGGGGCGTCATGGCCTCCGTCGTCTCCTCGAGCCCCAGGCGTTCGCCGATGGTCTCGGCCAGCGCGGCGAGGTCGGGCCGATCGAAGAGGATGGTCGCCGGCAGCGGCGGGTCGAGGCGGAGCTCGGCGTTCAGCCGGTTGCGCAGCTCGACCGCCATGAGGCTGTCCAGGCCAAGCTCCTGGAAGCCCGCCTCCTCCGCCGGCGGGGCCGGCAGGCGCAGCACCTCGGCCAGCTGCCCGCCCAGCCAGGTCCGCAGCGCCGCCTGACCCTGCCCCCCCGGCAGACCGGCCAGGCGCGCCCGCAGCGCGCCCTCGGCCATGGCAGGCGCGCGCGCCAGCCGCGCGAGCATCGGCGGCACCGCGCCGGCGGCTCGGGCGAGGCGGTTCCAGTCGGCGTCGATGACCACCGCCGCGGGCACCTCCTCGCGCAGCGTCGCGGCGAG
>CAZMCV010000067.1:0-20332 GCA_964564645.1 uncultured Acetobacteraceae bacterium | reverse complement strand
AGAAGGTGATCGTCGTCGGCTCGAACGACCTGCAGAGCCTCTACGTCGCCAACAACGTCTGCTCGGCGGTGGAATACTTCCGCAAGCTCGGCGGCAATGTCGGCGTCGCGGGCATGGTGGTGAACAAGGATGACGGCACCGGCGAGGCCGCCGCCTTCGCCGCCGCCGCCGGCATCCCCGTGCTGGCCGCGATTCCGGCCGATGACGATATCCGCCGCAAGTCGGCGAACTACGAGATCATCGGCCGCCCCGGCGGGCAGTGGGCGCCGCTGTTCGAGCAGCTTGGCCAGGCGGTCGCCGAGGCGCCGCCGCTGCGTCCCACCCCGCTGACCCAGGAAGGGCTGCTCGGCCTGTTCAAGGGCGAGACGGTCGGGCGCAACGTCGTGCTGCAGCCGGCGAGCATGGAGGACATGTGCGCCGCCGAGGTGCTGAACCGGCCCTCCCTCGAAGTGGTCTATGAGGGGGCCTGAGCGCATGGCCGAGCCCACGACCCAATCCGGCTGCCATGGCGGGCGCGAGACGCTCGAGGCGGCCGCGCGGGCCGCCGGCAAGTCGGAGGCGATGGACGCGCTGCGCGCGGATTATCCGCGCGGGCCGCACGACCAGCCGCAGAGCATGTGCCCGGCCTTCGGGTCGCTGCGCGTCGGGCTGCGCATGCGGCGCGTGGCGACGATCCTCTCGGGCAGCGCCTGCTGCGTCTACGGGCTGACCTTCACCAGCCATTTCTACGGCGCCCGGCGGACCGTGGGCTACGTGCCCTTCAACTCCGAGACCCTGGTGACCGGCAAGCTGTTCGAGGACATCCGCGACGCGGTCCATGCCACCGCGAAGCCCGAGGACTACGACGCCGTCATCGTCACCAATCTCTGCGTCCCCACCGCCTCCGGCGTGCCGCTCGAGCTGCTGCCGAGGCAGATCGACGGCGTGCGCATCATCGGCATCGACGTCCCCGGCTTCGGCGTGCCGACGCATGCGGAAGCCAAGGACGTGCTGACCGGCGCGATGCTGCGATACGCCCGCCTCGAGGCCGAGGCGGGTCCCGTGGCGCGGCCGCGCGACCTGGTCGAGGGCGAGCCGACCGTCGCGCTCATCGGCGAGCTGTTCCCGGCCGATCCGGCCGGCATCTCCGCGATGCTCTCGCCGATGGGGCTCGGCCTCGCGCCCTCGCTGCCGGCGCGCGAATGGCGCGACCTCTATGGCGCGCTCGACTGCGTCGCCGCCGCGGCCGTGCATCCCTTCTACACCGCGACGGTGCGCGAGTTCCGCGCCGCGGGCCGGCCGGTGATCGGCTCGGGCCCGGTCGGCGTCGAGGGCGCCTCGGACTGGATGGACGCGATCGCCCGCGCGGCGAACGTGCCCGCCGAGAAGCTGGACGCGGCCAAGGCGCGCATCCTGCCGGCGATCCGCGGCGCGATGGGCGCGAGCGCCGTCAAGGCCCGCGTCACCGTCAGCGGCTATGAGGGGTCGGAGCTGCTGGTCGCGCGGCTGCTGGTCGAGGCCGGCGCCGAGGTGCCCTATGTCGGCACCGCCTGCCCGCGCACGGAATGGTCGGACCCGGACCGCGAATGGCTGGCCGCGCGCGGGGTGCATGTGCAGTACCGCGCCTCGCTCGAGCAGGACGTCGCCGCGATGCGCGACGCGAAGCCGGATCTGGCGGTCGGCACCACGCCGCTGGTGCAGAAGGCGAAGGAGCTCGGCATTCCCGCGCTCTACTTCACCAACATGGTGAGCGCGCGCCCGCTCTTCGGCCCCGCCGGCGCGGCCTCGATGGCGGCGATCGTCGCGGCGCAGACCCGCGGGCGCGAGCGCTTCTCCCGCATGGTGAGCTTCTTCGACGGCGTCGGCACCAGGGACGGCGCCGGCTACGGCTTCCGCGACAAGCCGGTCGACCCCCCGGGCTTCCGCGAGCGCCTGGCCAAGCAGGCCGCCGCGCGCCGGAAGGCCGAAGAGGCGGTGGGGACCTGACGCGATGCTCGTCCTCGATCACGATCGCGCCGGCGGCTACTGGGGCGCCGTCTATGTCTTCGCCGCGGTGCGCGGCCTGCGCACCATCATCGACGGGCCGGTCGGCTGCGAGAACCTGCCGGTGACGGCGGTGCTGCACTACACGGACGCGCTGCCGCCGCACGAGTTGCCGGTGGTGGTCACGGGGCTGGACGAGGAGGCGCTGAGCCAGACCGGCACCGAGGGGCCGCTGCGGCGCGCGCGCGCGACGCAGGAGCCGGAGCTGCCGAGCGTGGTCGTCACCGGCTCGATCGCCGAGATGATCGGCGGCGGCGTGACGCCCGAGGGCAGCAACATCCTGCGCTTCATCCCGCGCACGATCGACGAGGACCAGTGGCAGGCCGCCGACCGCGCCATGTTCTGGCTGTGGCAGGAGTTCGGCGCGAAGAAGCGCCCGAAGATCCGCAAGCCGAAGCCCGAGGGCGCGAAGCCGAAGGTCAACCTGATCGGCCCGATCTACGGCACCTTCAACATGCCCTCCGACCTCGCCGAGATCCGCCGTCTGGTGGAGGGGATCGGCTGCGAGGTGAACATGGTGTTCCCCCTCGGCAGCCACCTGGACGAGATCCCGCGCCTGGCCGAGGCCGAGGTCAACATCTGCCTCTACCGGGAGTTCGGCCGCAAGCTCTGCGAGGACCTCGACCGGCCCTACCTGCAGGCGCCGATCGGCCTGTTCGCCACGACCAATTTCCTGCGCAAGCTCGGCGAGCTGACGGGCCTCGACCCCGAGCCCTTCATCGAGCGCGAGAAGCACACCACGATCAAGCCGATCTGGGATCTCTGGCGCAGCGTGACGCAGGATTTCTATGCCAGCGCGTCCTTCGCTGTGGTGGCGACGGAGACCTATGCGCGCGGCCTGCGCCGCTTCCTCGAGGAGGAGATGGGCATCCCCTGCGCCTTCTCCTTCGCCCGCCGGCCGGGCATGAAGCCCGACAACGCCGCGGTGCGGGAGGCGATCCGCAAGACCCCGCCGCTGGTGCTCTTCGGCTCCTACAACGAGCGGATGTACGCGGCGGAGGCGAAGTCGCGCGCGACCTACATCCCCGCGAGCTTCCCCGGCGCCATCATCCGCCGCGCCACCGGCACGCCCTTCATGGGCTATGCCGGCGCGACCTACGTCATCCAGGAATACTGCAACGCGCTGTTCGACGCGCTGTTCCACATCCTCCCCCTCGGCACGGAGCTCGACCGCGTCGACCCGACGCCGGCGCGCGCCGCCCAGCCCGATCGCTGGGACCCGGAGGCGCTGGCGCTGCTCGACGCGCATCTCGAATCCGAGCCCTTCCTGATCCGCATCTCCGCCGCCAAGCGGCTGCGCGACCTGGTCGAGCAGGAGGCGCAGCGCGCCGCGGAGACGCGTGTCACGGCGGAGCGCGTCCGGCGCACGCTGGACACGATGGCCGATGGGGCGCGGGTCGCATGACGATGCCCGTCCCCGCCGCGCGCGGATCCCTTTCCTTGCCGCCTTCCCGGCCCCGTCGGCGTCTTGCCGTCCGGACGCGCCGGGTTGGCGACCGCCCCGCGACGATGGAGGCCGCGCGGATCGCGCTTCGCCCGTCATCGCCGGGCGTCTGTCGCGCATGGCGGTCTCCGCCATGCCGATCCCTGCCGCGCGGGATGAGCGCGGTAACGGCCGCAAGGCCGACAGCCAAGGGGTACCTGCATGGCTGATATGGACAAGCGAGATGCCTCGCTGACGGGGCTGACGGAATCCGAAGCCAAGGAATTCCACAGCCTCTTCGTGTCGAGCTTCGTCATCTACACCGTCGTGGCGATCGTTGCGCACTTCCTGGTCTGGCAGTGGCGGCCCTGGTTCCCGGGTCCGCGGGGCTATGCCTGGCTCCAGGACGGCCTGACCACCGTCACCTCGCTGCTGACCTGAGGAGGCCCGCGACATGTGGCGTATTTGGCTGCTCTTCGATCCGCGCCGGATGCTGGTGGCGCTCGCCACCTTCCTGATGGTGCTGGCGCTGCTGATCCACTTCATCCTGCTCAGCACGGATCGCTTCAACTGGCTGGAAGGCCCGCGCCCCGCGCCGGTCGCCGCCGCGCAGAACTCGCCGCTTCCCGCCGCCACGCGGTAGCGACGAAGGCCGGACGGGCCTTCCGCGGCACGTCCTTGCGGCCCCTGACGGGGTCGTCGGGACGCTTCCGCGGCGGCCCGGACGCAATGCCGCCGGACCCTCGGTCCCGGCGGCCAGGATCTGAGGACAGGCGGCGGCCGGAAGGCGGGGCGGGACCCTGCCTCCGGGCGCTGCCAGACCTGAGTCCATGAGGCAGGTCGCCCTGACCCGGGCCCGCCTCCCCGACCAAGGGGGTTCCACCATGGCGATGCTGAGTTTCGAGAAGAAGTACCGCGTGCGGGGAGGGACCCTCCTTGGCGGGGACCTGTTCGACTTCTGGGTCGGACCCTTCTACGTCGGCTTCTTCGGTGTCACGACCATCTTCTTTGCCGCGCTGGGCACCGCGCTGATCCTCTACGGGGCCGCGGTGCAGGGCACCTGGAATGTCTGGCTGATCAATATCGCGCCGCCCGACCTGTCCTACGGCCTCGGGCTCGCGCCCCTGAAGCAGGGCGGGCTCTGGCAGGCGATCACGGTCTGCGCGCTCGGCGCCTTCATCTCCTGGGCGCTGCGCCAGGCGGAGATCTCGCGCAAGCTGGGCATGGGCTACCACATCCCCTTCGCCTACGGGATGGCGGTGTTCGCCTACTTCACGCTGGTGGTCATCCGCCCCGTGCTGATGGGCGCCTGGGGCCATGGCTTCCCCTACGGCATCTTCAGCCACCTCGATTGGGTGTCGAACGTCGGCTACCAGTACCTGCACTTCCACTACAATCCGGCGCACATGCTCGCGGTGACCTTCTTCTTCACCACGACCCTGGCGCTGTCGCTGCATGGCGGCCTCGTCCTCTCCGCGCTCAACCCCGGCAAGGGCGAGCCGGTGAAGACCGCCGAGCATGAGAACACCTTCTACCGCGACATCATCGGCTACTCGATCGGTACCCTCGGCATCCACCGCCTCGGCCTGTTCCTGGCCCTGAGCGCGGGCTTCTGGAGCGCGGTCTGCATCGTGCTCAGCGGCCCCTTCTGGACCCGCGGGTGGCCGGAGTGGTGGAGCTGGTGGCTCAACCTGCCGATCTGGCGCTAGGCCCGGGGGGACGGAGATCATGGGACTCGAATACCAGAACCTCTTCACCCGCGTGCAGGTCCGCGGCCCGGCCTATGCCGGCGTGCCGGTGGCGCGGGAGAACTCGCCGCGCGACGGCAGGCCCGGCTTCAGCCACCTCCTCGGCAAGCTCGGCGATGCGCAGATCGGGCCGGTCTATCTCGGCTGGACCGGCGTGCTGGCGCTCGCCTTCGGGCTGGTCGCGTTCGAGATCATCGGGCTGAACATGCTGGCCTCGGTGAACTGGGACGTGGTGCAGTTCGTCCGCCAGCTGCCCTGGCTCGCGCTCGAGCCGCCGCCGCCCTCCTACGGGCTGCGCTTCCCGCCGCTGAACGAGGGCGGCTGGTGGCTGCTGGCGGGCTTCTTCCTGACCGCGTCCATCCTGCTCTGGTGGGTGCGGATCTACCGCCGCGCGCAGGAGCTCGGCCTCGGCACCCACACCGCCTGGGCCTTCGCCTCGGCGATCTGGCTGTACCTGGTGCTCGGCCTGATCCGGCCGGTGTTCATGGGCAGCTGGGGCGAGGCGGTGCCCTTCGGCATCTTCCCGCACCTCGACTGGACCGCGGCGTTCTCGATCCGCTACGGGAACCTGTTCTACAACCCGTTCCACGCGCTCTCGATCGTCTTCCTCTACGGCTCGACCCTGCTGTTCGCCATGCACGGCGCGACCATCCTCGCCGCCGGCCGCTTCGGCGCCGAGCGCGAGATCGAGCAGGTGATCGACCGCGGCACGGCGGCCGAGCGCTGCGCCATCTTCTGGCGCTGGACCATGGGCTTCAACGCCACCTTCGAGAGCATCCACCGCTGGGCCTGGTGGTTCGCCGTGCTCTGCCCGCTGGCGGGCGGCATCGGCATCCTGCTGACCGGCACGGTCGTGGACAACTGGTACCTCTGGGCGGTGAAGCACGGCTTCGCGCCGCAGTACCCGGCGGTCTTCCCGCCGAACATCGATCCCGCCCTCACCGCGCCGGTCGCGCCGCGATGAGGCCCGCAACGCCAAGCAGGGGAGCGACGCGATGACCTACAACCAGCGCTTCGCGGCCGTCATCGTCGGCCTGGTGGTCCTGGCGATCGCCCTCTTCACCTTCGAGCGGCCGCCGGTGGACACGGTCCAGCACGGCTTCCGCGGGACCGGCATGGTCCAGGTCTACAACCCGCGCACGGTGGCGGCCGAGATCCCGGCCAACACCCCGCCCGCGGCCATCGGCCGCGTGCCGGCCGTCGGGCCGAAGGCGGGCCAGATCTACCAGAACGTCACCGTGCTCGGCGACCTCAGCGTCGGCGAGTTCACCCGCATCATGGCGGCGATGACCACCTGGATCGCACCGGAGGAGGGCTGCCAGTACTGCCATGTCGGCAACAACATGGCCGACGAGGGCAAGTACCAGAAGCAGGTCTCCCGCCGCATGCTGCAGATGGTGCGCCACATCAACGAGCAGTGGACCAGCCACGTCGCCGAGACCGGCGTGACCTGCTACACCTGCCATCGCGGCCGCGGCGTGCCCGGCAATGTCTGGGTGACCGCGGGCAACGAGCTGCCGACCACGGGCATGGGCCTCGCCGACGTGGCGACCGGGCAGAACATCGCCGCGCCGGCGATCAACTCCACCTCGCTGCCCAACGACCCGTTCACGCCCTTCCTCTGGCGTGCCGAGGAGATCCGCGTGCTCGGCAACATCCCCGGCGCGAACGGCTCGAACCTGCGGTCGATCAAGCAGGCCGAGTGGACCTACGCGCTGATGGTGCACATGTCGCAGTCGCTCGGCGTGAACTGCACCTTCTGCCACAACAGCCGCTCCTTCGGCGACTGGAACCAGAGCAGCCCGCAGCGGACCGCCGCCTGGCACGGCATCCGCATGGTGCGGGACATCAACAACGGCTACATCGAGCCGCTGCGCGACATCTTCCCGGCCAACCGCCTCGGGCCGCATGGCGACACGCTGAAGGCCAACTGCACGACCTGCCACCAGGGCGCCTACAAGCCGCTCTATGGCGCGCCGATGCTGCGGGACTATCCGGAGCTGATGCGGGCCAACCTCACCGCCCCGATCCAGGCGCCCCCGCGCTGAAGGGAATGGCGTCCGGACGGCAAGGTCCGGACGCGTGACGAAGGCCTGACGACGACGAGAGGGCGCAGGCCGCGCATGCGGGCTGCGCCCGATGCCCCGGCCGAAAAGGCCGCAGGCGCGGCGCCGGGATCGACGATCCCGCGGGCCGCAAGGCTGCATCGATGCCCGGCGCCCGTGGGGGACAACCCCGCGGGCGTCGTCGTTCCGGCCCGGCCCCGCCTTCCGCCGGTTCGACGCGGCCCGGGCATCGGCACCGGCCGCGTCGCGGGTTGCCACCGGACCAACAAGGAGTATATCGCCAACGACCCGTGGTGGGCCGCCTGGGCGTGATCGCCGCGCGGCACCGCACGTCGCTGGACTGAGGACGTCTCCGCCCATGAACTCGATGGAAGTCAACAAGGCCTTCGCCGCGATCCTGACCGCGGGCATCGCCTTCATGGTTGCCGGACAGGTCGGCAAGCTCCTGGTCCATCCCGAACCCCTGCATCACGCCGCGATCAGCGTCGGCGAGCCCGCGCCCGCCGCCACGCAGGCGCCGGCCGCGCCGAGCCTGCCGCCGATCGGGCCGCTGCTCGCCAACGCGAATGTCGAGACCGGCCAGGGGGTGGCGCAGCGCCTCTGCGCGGCCTGCCACAGCTTCAACGAGGGCGGGCGGAACGGCGTCGGCCCCAACCTCTACGGCATCATGGGCGCCAAGCACGCCCATATCGAGGGCTTCAACTACTCCGCGGCGCTGAAGGGCAAGGAAGGCCCGTGGACCTACGAGGAGATGAACGCCTGGCTGCACAAGCCGGCGCAGTACGCGGCGGGCACGCGCATGGCCTTCGCCGGCATCTCGAACGACCAGCAGCGCGCGGACGTGATCGCCTATCTGCGCTCGATCTCGCCGAACGCCCCGCCGCTGCCCTCGGCGACCGCCCCCGCGGCCCCCGCGGCGGCGCCGCCCGCGGCCCCGACCCCGGCGGCCGCGCCCGCCGGTGACGCGGCCCTGCCGGCGGTCTCCCCGCTGCTGGCCTCGGCCGACATCGCCAGCGGCGAGGCCCTGTCGAAGCGGCTCTGCGGCGTCTGCCACACCTTCAACGAGGGCGGCAGGAACGGCGTCGGACCCAACCTCTACGACGTCGTCGGCAAGAAGCACGCGCATCTCGACAACTTCAACTACTCGGCGGTCCTCAAGGCCAAGGAAGGGCCCTGGACCTATGAGGAGCTGAACCGCTGGCTCTACCGGCCGCTGCAATACGCGCCCGGCACCCGCATGGCCTTCGCCGGCGTGAACGACGTGAAGCAGCGCGCCGACATCATCGCCTATCTCCGCAGCCTGTCCGCCAACCCGCAGCCGCTGCCCTGACCCCCGCCATGGCGGGGTCGCCCCCCGGCGGCATGCCCGACCCGGCCCGCGACCTGGCGGGCTATGGGCGGCGGCCGCCGGATCCGCGCTGGCCGGGCGGGGCGCGCCTGGCCCTGTCCTTCGTCGTGAATGTCGAGGAAGGGGCGGAGCTTTCGCTGACCAGCGGCGATGCCCGCAACGAAAGCGTCCACGAACTGCGCGAGGAGGTCGAGGGGCACCCCGACCCCTGCATGGAAACGCATTTCGCCTATGGCGCGCGGGCCGGCCTGTGGCGCCTGCTCGACATGCTCGATGCCTTCGGCGTCGCCGCCACCTTCTCCTCCAGCGGCCGGGCCGTCGCGGCCAACCCCTTCCTCGCGGCCGAGCCCGCCGCGCGCGGCCATGAGATCAGCGCGCATGGCTGGCGCTGGGAACGCCATGCCGGGATGGAGGAGGCGACCGAGCGCGCCGTCATCGCCCGGACGGTCGAGGCGATCGGCCAGGCCTGCGGCACCCGCCCCGTGGGCTGGCACACGCGCAGCGCCCCCTCGGTCAACACCCGGCGCCTCCTGGGCGAGGAAGGCGGCTTCCTCTACGACAGCGATGCCTATGACGACGACCTGCCGCGCATGGTCGAGGTCGCGGGCCGGCAGCATGTGATCCTGCCCTACGCCTTCGACACCAACGACATGCGCTTCAGCCCGGGCGGCGGCTTCGTCCTGGCCGAGGATTTCGGGCGCTACTGCATCGATGCCTTCGACTGGCTGCTGCGGGAGGGCAGGGCCGCGCCGCGCATGATGTCGGTCGGCCTGCATCTGCGCATCATCGGCCGGCCGGGTCGGATGCGCGGCCTCGAGATGCTGCTCGAGCACGTCGCCCGGCATGGCGATTCGGTCTGGTCGGCGCGGCGGATGGACATCGCCCGCCACTGGGCCGCGCGCTTCGGGACCGGCGCGACGGCCTAGCAGGCGGCGGGGTTCCGTCTGGACGCCCTTCGCGGTAAGCGGTTCTGGAAACGGATCGGAGCCATCGGGATGGACGTGAACATCGCCACCACCGCCGCAAGCCAGGCCGAAGCCCTTGCCCTGCGCTATGGCGGCCCGGATGCGACGCCGGCCGAGGCCGGGCCGTGGAACGACACGCTGGCGCTGCTGCTGTCGCACCGTTCCGTCCGCGGCTATCGCCCCGATCCGGTCCCGGCCGGCACGCTCGAGGCGCTGGTCGCCGCCGCGCAATCCGCCGCCACCTCCTCGAACCTGCAGACCTGGTCGGTGGTCGAGGTCTCGGCCCCCGAAACCCGCGCCGCGCTCGCCCGCATCGCCAGCAACCAGAAGCACATCGAGGAATGCCCGCTGTTCCTCGTCTGGCTCGCCGACGTGTCGCGCAACACGCGGCTGGCGGCGGAGGAGGGGACCGTCCTCGAGGGGCAGCCCTATCTCGAGACCTTCCTCGTCGCCGCCATCGACGCCGCGCTGGCCGCGCAGAACGCCGTGGTCGCCGCGGAATCCCTCGGCCTGTCCACCGTCTATATCGGCGCGCTGCGCAACCGGCCGGAGGAGGTGGCGAGCCTGCTCGGCCTGCCGCCCGGCACGATGGGCGTGTTCGGCCTCTGCGTCGGCTACCCGAAGCCGGGCGCCGAGAGCGCGGTGAAGCCCCGCCTCGCCCAGCAGGCGATCCTGCATCGGGAGCGCTACACGACCGAGGGCGAGACCGCCCTGCGCGCCGATTACGATGCGCGCCTTTCGGCCTATTCGACGAAGCACGAGATGGCGGCCACCACCTGGACCAGGCGGGTGATCGCGCGCATCGGCAAGCTCGCCGCGCTCAACGGGCGCGACACGCTGCGCGCCTCGCTCGAGCGGCTCGGCTTCCCGCTGCGCTAGGCGGCGATGCCCGAGGGCCCACCCGAGCTGTTGCGGCGAGGGGCCGAGGCCCATCGGCGGGGCGATCTCGCCGGCGCGGAGCGGCTCTACCGCGAGGTGCTGCGCCGCGCACCGGGAGAGGCGAACGCGCACAACCTGCTCGCCGTGCTGGCCCGCCAGCGCGGCGATGCGGCGGCGGCCCTGACGCATAGCGAAAGGGCGCTGTCGCTGCGGCCGGACTCGCCGGCCTTCCTGGCCAATCGCGGCGCGGCGCTGGCCGAGGCCGGGCGGCTGCCGGAGGCGGTGATCGCGCTCCGCGCGGCCCTGGCGCGCCGGCCCGAGGATGCGGTGTCGCTGCGCAATCTCGGCCAGGCGCTCTGCGCGCTCGGCCAGCCGGACGCGGCGATCGCCCCCCTGGAGGAGGCGCTGCGGCTGCTGCCCGGCGCCCCGGAGCCGGCGCTGGCGCTGGCGCATGCGCGGCGCGATCGCGGCGACTTCGCGGGCGCGGCGGCGGCGGCGGAGCTGGCGCTTGCCGGCTGCGAGCCCGGCTCCCCGCTGGCCGAGCAGGCGCGCTTCCTGCTCGCGGCGTTTGGCCGCGGGCCCCTGCCGCCGCGCGCCCCGGCGGCCTATGTGCGCGACCTGTTCGAGCAATTCGCGCCCCGTTTCGAGGCCGAGCTCACCGGCCCGCTCCGCTACCGCACGCCCGCGCTGCTGGCGGCCCTGCTCGAGGAGGCGGGGATCCGGCCCGGGGCGCGGCTCGACATCCTCGATCTCGGCTGCGGGACCGGGCTCTCCGGGCATGCCCTCCGCTCCTTCGCGCGGCGCCTGGAGGGCGTGGACCTGTCGGCCCGGATGCTGGCCGAGGCGCGGCGGCGCCCCGGCCTCTACGACGCGCTGCACGAGGCCGACCTGCTGGAGTTCCTGCCGCGGCGCAGGGCGGCCTATGGGCTGATCGCGGCGGTGGATGTGCTGAACTATCTCGGCGAGCTCGGGCCGGTCCTGGCCGCGCTCGCCGCGGCGCTGGCGCCTGGGGGCATCGCGGCCTTCTCCGTCGAGGCGGGGGAGCCGGGCGGTCCGCCCTACGCGCTGGGCGAGGGCCTGCGGTACCGCCACGATCCCGATCACGTCGCGGCACTCGCTTGCGCGGCGGGCCTCGCCCCGCAGGCGCGGCGCGATGGCGTCGCCCTTCGGCTCGAGCGCGGGGCGCCGGTCGAGGGCGTGCTGTTCCTTCTCCGCCGGGCCGCGGACGGGGGCTGAGCGCCACCCGGCGCGACGGACGCGACAATCCGCGCGACCGGCGCGACGGTCCGCGGGATCAGGCGGAAATGCCGGCCCCGTATTCCTTCCCTCGTCGCGGCGATGCTCCGCCGCCATGCAAGGAAGGAACGCTCTCATGGTCTACGTCCCGTTCTTCGGCACCGACGCGGCCGAGAAGTTCTACCTCACCGTGACCACCGACGGGGTCCGCGCCGCCGGCGGCAACGATACCGTCTACGGCACCTCCCCGAACCTGCTGTCCGGCGACACGATCTTCGGCGAGGCCGGCGATGATTCGATCGAGGGCGGCTTCGCCACCGGCACCATCCTCGACGGCGGCGAGGGCAACGACACGCTGGTCGCCGGCGGCGGGATCGGCGAGGTGCTGTTCGGTGAGCAGGGCAATGACAGCTTCCGCGACGTCGAGGTCTGGACCATCGTCGACGAGGACTACAACGAGGGCATCGACACCATCGGCTTCAACAACGGCGTGTTCTACGATGCCTACAGCCTCGGCGAGAACATCGAGCACCTCTACGCCCAGAACACCTATGGCGCGAAGCTGAACGGCAACGGCCTGGGCAACTCCATCACCGGCAACACCGGGGCCGACACCATCGACGGCCAGACGGGCGACGACAGCCTCTATGGTGGCGGCGGCAACGATGTGATGGAAGGCGGGGACGGCCGCGACGTGGTGATGGGCGACGCCGGCAACGACAACCTGAAGGGCGAGGCCGGCGACGACCTGCTCGGGGGTGGCACCGGCAACGACACCATGACGGGCGGGGCGGACAACGACACCTACGTCTCCGAGGGCAACAACGACAGCATCGTCGAGGCCGTGGGCGGCGGCACCGACACCGTGCTGACCAGCGGCAGCGCCTACACCCTGCAGGCCAATGTCGAGAACCTGACCTACAGCGGCTATGCCAGCTTCAAGGGCACGGGCAACGCCTCCGCCAACGTCATCTCCGGCGGCGGCATGGCCGACACGCTCGACGGGCTGGACGGCCATGACCGCGTGAACGGTCTCGGCGGCAATGACAAGCTCTGGGGCGGCAAGGGCAACGATACGGTCGATGGCGGCACCGGCGACGACGTGGTCTATGCCGGCGAGGGCAACGATTCGGTGCTCGGCGGCGACGGCGCCGACCTGGTCTCCGGCGACCTCGGCGACGACCAGATCTACGGCGGCACGGGCAATGACGGGCTGCTCGGCGGCAGCGGCAATGACCGGCTGCGCGGCGAGGACGGCAATGATCGCCTGACCGGCGGCCAGGGCGCCGACAACATGGCGGGCGGCCTCGGCGTCGACACCTTCTCCTACGGCTCCTACCTCGACAGCACCGGGAGCGCGACCGACGTCATCCTGGGCTTCGAGCACGGCATCGACAAGATCGACCTCGGCTCGATCGACGCCGACACCACGGTGGCGGGCAACCAGGCCTTCCACGTCGTGCCCTACCAGATGTTCTTCGCCAGCCCGGGCGACCTGCTGATCGAGCGTTCGGGCCTGGACACCTATGTCCGTGGCGACGTCAACGGCGACGGGCTGTGGGACCTGCAGATCCGGGTGGCGCTGAACGCGACGCTCGACGCCTCCGACATCCTGCTGTGAGACGGCGGGGGCACCCTTCCGGGTGCCCCGCCCCTTCGGTCCGAATGACCGATCGCGATGGCGCCGGATCGCTGCGCGACGCCATCGCCGAACACGGGCGCGCCGGCCACGCCCGGGCTCCCCGCGACCTGGTCGCCGAACAGCCCCGGGCCGCGCTCGCCATCCTTGGCGATGACGCCCACCTAGCCGGCCGGGACGGGGGCGACGCCGGTCCGTTCCTTCCCGCCCCGCGCCGCATCTCTCCGCGCGGCGCCTCGAAGGCGTCGACCCGTCCGGCCGGATCCCGGCGGAGGCCTGGGGGCTGGTCGGCGCGGCGGAGACGCCGAAGGACCGGGGCGATCCCGCCCCGCCCCATGCGCCGCGCTGCGGCATGGCCATGATCCCGGCCACGCGCGACAGACGCGACAATCCGCGCGACCGGCGCGACGATCCGCGGGATCAGCCGGAAATGTCCACCCCGTATTCCTTCCCTCGTCGCGGCGATGCCTCGCCGCCCTCGCAGGAAGGAACGCCTCCGTGGTCATTTTCGCAGTCAACGGATCCGACCAGCCCGAAGAGATCTACCTGACCCTATACACCGAGCTGGTGCATGCCGGCGGCGGCAACGACACGGTCTACGGCGCTGGCCTGAACCTGGCGGTTGGGGGAGATACCATCTACGGCGAAGCGGGCGATGACCTGCTCTACGGCGTCTTCGCCATCGGCGGGATCCTCGATGGCGGCGCGGGCAACGACACGCTGGTCGCCGGGGGCGGCGCCGATGAGATCCTGTTTGGCGAGCAGGGCAATGACGTCTTCCGTGACGTCGAGGCCTGGACGATCGTGGACGAGGATCTCGACGAGGGAATCGACACCGTCGGCTTCAACAACGGCATCGACCACGACGTCTACGCGCTCGGCGATCACCTCGAGAACCTCTACGCCCAGAACACCTATGGCGCCTGGCTCGAAGGGAACGGCCTGAACAACGCTGTCACCGGCAATACGGGCGCCGACACCATCGACGGCCAGACGGGCGATGACAGCCTCTATGGTGGCGGCGGCAACGATGTGATGGAAGGCGGGGACGGCCGCGACGTGGTGATGGGCGACGCCGGCAACGACAACCTGAAGGGCGAGGCCGGCGACGACCTGCTGGTGGGCGGCGCCGGCAACGACACCATGACGGGCGGCGCGAACAACGACACCTACATCTCGGAAGGCAACAACGACAGCGTCGTCGAGGCGGCGAATGGCGGCACCGACGAGGTGCTGGCCAGCGGCAGCAGCTACACGCTGCAGGCCAATGTGGAGAACCTGACCTACAACGGCTCCGGCACCTTCTTCGGCCGGGGCAATGTCGGCGCCAACGTCATCACGGGCGGCGGGATGACCGACACGCTCGACGGGCTGGACGGCCATGACCGGCTGATCGGGCTCGGCGGCAACGACAAGCTCTCGGGCGGCCGGGGCAACGACACCGCCGAGGGCGGCGCGGGCGACGACCTGGTCTATGCCGGCGAGGGCAACGATTCCGTGCTCGGCGGCGATGGAGTGGACGCGATCTTCGGCGACCTCGGCGACGACCAGATCTATGGCGGCGCAGGCAATGACGGGCTGATCGGCGGCAACGGCAATGACCGCCTGCGCGGCGACGACGGCGCCGATCGCCTGACCGGCGGCCAGGGCGCCGACAACATGGCCGGCGGCCTCGGCGTCGACACCTTCGCCTACGGCTCCTACCTCGACAGCACCTCGAGCGCGACCGACGTCATCCTGGGCTTCGAGCACGGCATCGACAGGATCGACCTGACCTCGATCGACGCCGACACCACGGTGGCGGGCAACCAGGCCTTCCACGTCCTGCCCCACCCGATGATCTTCGCCAGCCCGGGCGACCTGCTGCTCGAGCGCTCGGGCTTCGACACCTACATCCGGGGCGACGTCAACGGCGACGGGCTGTGGGACCTGCAGATCCGGGTGGCGCTGAACACGACGCTCGACGCCTCCGACATCCTGCTGTGAGGCGTCGGGGGCACCCTTCCGGGTGCCCCACCGCCCCTGTCAGGCGCCGATGATCGTCGCCTTCCCGATCAGCGCGCGGACCTTGTCGCTCGCGGTCGCCCCGGCCTCCACCGCGGCAACCGCCTTCGCCTCGGCCGCGCGCACGCGGTCGAGATTCGCCAGCACCTGCTCCGCGCGCTCGACCGGCACCACCACCACCCCGTCCGCATCGCCCACGATGATGTCGCCGGACCGCACCGCGACGCCGCCGCAGACCACGGGGGCGCCGACCACGCCCGGGCCGTTGTTCGCCGGCGAGGTCGGGACGATGCCGGCGACGAAGAGCGGCATCCCCGCGGCCACGATCCCCGCCCGGTCCCGCCCGAGCCCGTCCGAGACGAAGGCGACGACGCCCTTGTTCTTCATCATCCCCGCGACCAGGTCGCCGATCACCGCCGTGCCGCGGTAGCCGTCATTGGCGACCACGATCACGTCACCGGCCTCGGCCTCGCCCAGCGCGCCGAGCACGGCCACGACGTCGGCCGGGTAGGCGAAGGCGGTCAGCGCGGGGCCGACGAAGGCCGCGTTGGCCGGATCGCAGGGCTTGATCTGCCAGTCCATCGCGCCGCGCCCGTCCATCGCGTCGACGAGGTGGCTGGTCTGGGCGCCGCGGAAGCGCTCGACCAGGGCGGGGTCGGGGCGTCGGTGGCCACGGTGGATCGTCAGCAGCGGCGGGTCGTCGAGCATGGCGCAGGGTCCTCCCGCGGCGATGCTCGCGCGGGCGGGCCGTCCCGGCAACCTACTCGGCGTAGATCATCTTCCGCGTCATGCCGCCATCCATGACGAACTCGGCCCCGGTGACGAAGCCGCTCTCCGGCCCGACCAGCCAGGCGACGAGGGCGGCGACGTCCTCCGGCGTGCCGACGCGCCCGGCCGGGTGCTGCGCATGGTCCTCCGGCCGCAGCGCCTCGCCCCTGGTGTCGATCCAGCCCGGGCTGACGGCGTTCACCCGCACCTCCGGCCCGAGGCTGAGCGCCAGCGCATGGGTCAGCGCGACCAGCCCGCCCTTCGAGGCGCTGTAGCTCTCCGTGTGCGGCTCCGACTGCCGCGCGCGGGTGGAGGCGATGGTCACCACGCTGCCGCGCGCGGCGCGCAGCAGGTCCTCCGTCGCGCGGACCAGCAGGAAGGTCGCGGTCAGGTTGGTCGCCAGCACCGCGTTCCACTCGGCCAGGCTGAGCGCCGCGATCGGCTTGCGGATCATGAAGCCGGCATTGCTCACCAGCGCGTCGAGCCTTCCCTCGCGCGCGCGGAGATCCTGTGCCAGCGCCGTGACCGCCGCTTCCCCGGCGACATCCGCCCGCACGGCGCGGCCGCCTGGGGGCGGCTCCGCCGCCTCCCGGTCCGCGACCACGACCGTGTGGCCATCGCGGGCGAGGCGGAACGCCACCGCCCGGCCGATGCCCTTCGCCCCGCCGGTCACCAGGGCCACGCGTTGCTGCGCCATGCCATCCCCTTCCGATCCTGCCGGGCTTCCCGTCCGCCGCGCGCGCTGTAGCATGCCGCCACCGAACGGAAGGAAACGTCCCGATGGCCGAGGGATCCCCGCTGCTCTTCACACCCCTGCAGATCCGCGACGTCACGCTGAAGAATCGCGTCGTCGTCGCGCCGATGCACCAATACGCCGCCATCAAGGGCTTCGCGACCGACTGGCATCTGATGAATGCCGGCCGCTACGCCGCGGGCGGCGCCGGGCTCGTCATCATGGAGAGCACGAAGGTCGAGCGCCGCGGCTGCGGCACCCTCGGCGATCTCGGCCTGTGGCAGGATGCGCATATCCCGGGCCTGGCGCGCTGCGTGCAGTTCATCAAGGCGCATGGCTCGGTGGCCGGCATCCAGCTCGGCCATTCCGGGCGCAAGGCGCGGCGCTTCCGCCCCTGGGAGGGGGGCGCGCCGCTGATCCGCTCGCCCGGGATCGACGACTGGGAGGCATGGGAGCTGGTCGCCCCCTCCGCCGTGAACAGCCCGGCCAGCGACCCGACGCCGCGCGCGCTGACCCGCGACGAGGTGGTGGACCTCGTCGGGCGCTGGGGCCAGGCGGCGCGGCGCGCGCACGAGGCCGGGTTCGAGATGCTCGAGATCCATGGCGCGCATGGCTACCTGATCCACGAATTCCTCTCGCCCTTCTCCAACCTGCGCAATGACGACTATGGCGGGTCGGAGCTCGGCCGCATGCGCTTCTGCATCGAGGTGGTGGAGGAGGTACGGCGCTTCTGGCCCGCATCGAAGCCGCTGTTCCTGCGGCTGTCGGTCGATGACGATGCGGGCTGGGACCCCGACCAGTCCTCGCGCCTCTCGGCGATCGTGAAGGACAAGGGCGTCGATGTGATCGACTGCTCCTCGGGCGGGATGAAGGGCTCGCCGGTGGTGAGCGCCGGCCCGGTCACCTATTCCTACCAGGTGCCCTACGCGGAGAAGATCCGGCGCGAGACCGGCATCATGACCATGGCCGTCGGCCTGATCGTGCATGCCGACCAGGCGGAGGGGATCCTGCGGAAGGGCGAGGCCGACCTGATCGCCCTGGCGCGCGAGCTGCTCTACAACCCGAACTGGCCGATGGACGCGGCGCAGAAGCTCGGCGTCGACCCCTCCTTCGCCCTGGTGCCGCCGCCGCAGGCCTATTGGCTGGAGAAGCGCGCGCGGCAGGTGAAGGAACTGGTGCCGAGCACCTACCGCGAGACGCTGGAAGCCTGACCGGGCCTAGGGGCGTTCCGCCCCGCCCTGCTTCAGCGTGCCGAGGCCGCCCAGCGCCAGCGCCATGCCATGGGCGAGGGGGGAGGGCATCGCCAGCGCCTTCCCCAGCAGGAACACCGCGAACTGGCCGAGGAAGAGCAGCGCGCCGAAGCGCAGCGCCGCCTCCTCATCCAGCCCGCGCCGGCGCGCACTGATGGTGGCGACGAGGGCCGCGAGGAGCGCGAGCGCGAGGAAGGTGAGCGTGAGGCTGGCGTTGACGGGCAGGATCATCCCCCGCCAACGCCCGATCCCGTGGCGCGATCCCCGGCCCGTCAGCCGAAGGCGCGCGCGATGCGGGCCCAATCCTCGATCGCATCCTCCTCGCCCGGGGTGATCGGGAAGACGAGCTGCGACCAGCCGGCGTCGCGCAGCGCCTCCACGCGCTGCTTGATCTCCTGTTCCGTCGCCGTGAAGGTGGTGCGGCGGATCAGCTCGCCGGTGACGAAGGGCTTCTCCTCGGGCTTCACGAAGACGAAATGCCCGCGATGGTTCATCAGGTAGCGCGCATCGGGCGGCTCGAAGCGCCGCGCCACCTCCAGATAGCCATCGATGCTGGCCTTCACGCTCTCCGGCACCGCGGAGGTGTTCTGCCAGCCCTCCATGTCCTCATCCGCCGCGCGGTGCAGCAGCACGGCGGCGCGCGGCCCGGCCTGGCGCATCGCGCGCGGGCTGTCGGCGGTCTCGCCCGGCTGCAGGACGCAGCCGCAGACCCAGGCGCTGGCGTAGAGATCGCCCGCGGGACGCCCGGCTTCGGCCCAGGCGCCCTTCATCTCCTCGATCGCGCCAAGCGCGCCGGGGACATCGGCGATGAAGGTCTTCCAGGCCGCGCCGAGCCTGCCGACCAGCGCCTGGCTCTTCGGCCCATAGGCCGAGACATGCAGCCGGACCGGATCCTTCAGGTTGAACAGCCCCGCATCGGGGTTGAGGAAGCGGAGCTTGCGGCGCTTGCCCTCGATGCTGGTCTCCACGGTCTCCTCGTTCAGCAGGCCGTAGATGACGCGGATGTATTCCTCCATCTCGGCAAGCTTCATCGCGCCGAGCCCCATCGCGCGCCGGGCCGAGAAGCCGGTGCCGACGCCGAAATCGATCCGCCCCGGCGCCATGCCGTTCAGGGTGGCGAAGGCGTTGGCGGTGACGGCCGCGATGCGGTTCGAGGGCACGAGGACGCCGGTGCCGAGGCGGATGCGGCTGGTCTTCACCGCCGCGGCACCCATCGCCGTGAAGCAGTCCGCCGTGATCATCTGCGTATCGTAGAACCAGGCATGGGTGAAGCCGAGCGCCTCGGCGCGTTCCGCGAGCCGCCACGAATCGCTCGACGTCGCGATTCCGATGCCGAATTCCATGTCCGTTTCCCCCCATCCGTTGGAGGGATGCTAGGGATGGCGGAGTGGGCTGGGCAAGCCCGGCGGCCCAGGTGCTAGGATGGGGACACCATGGCCGCCGCCCGCCGACCGCCGCCGCAAAGCCGAACGGGGCTGGCCGAGGAGCCGGCCGCCGACCTGTTCGGCCCGCCACCCGACCCGCAGGAAGCGCCGGCCTCGGACGACGCGGCGCGCCCGCTCGCCGACCGCCTGCGCCCACGCGCGCTGGAGGAGGTGGTGGGGCAGGACCATCTGCTCGGCGCGGAGGGGGCGCTGGCACGGATGCTGGCGCGCGGCAGCCTCGCCTCGCTCATCCTCTGGGGGCCGCCGGGGGTGGGGAAGACCACCATCGCGCGGCTGCTGGCCGAGCGCGCGGGGCTCGCCTTCGTGCAGCTCTCGGCCGTGTTCTCGGGCGTTGCCGACCTCAAGCGCGCCTTCGACGAGGCGCGCGCGCGCCGGCGGGCCGGCCGCCTCACCTTGCTCTTCGTCGACGAGATCCACCGCTTCAACCGCGCCCAGCAGGACGGCTTCCTGCCGGTCGTCGAGGACGGCACCGTCACCCTCGTCGGCGCGACCACCGAGAACCCGTCCTTCGAGGTGAACGGCGCGCTGCTCTCGCGCTGCCAGGTGCTGGTGCTGCGGCGGCTGGACGACGCGGCGCTCGACCTGCTCCTGCTCCGGGCCGAGGCGACGGCGGACCGGGCCCTGCCGCTCGACGCGCCGGCGCGGGCGGCGCTGCGGGCCATGGCGGATGGCGACGGGCGCTACCTGCTGAACATGGCCGAGCAGCTGCTGGCGTTGCCGCCGGACCAGGCGCCGCTCGACCCGGCCGGCCTGGCCGCGCTGCTGGCGCGCCGCGCCGCGCTCTACGACAAGGACCGGGAGGAGCA
>CAZMCV010000066.1:0-20556 GCA_964564645.1 uncultured Acetobacteraceae bacterium | reverse complement strand
GCCACCGTCATGTGCGGGAACAGCGCGAAATCCTGGAACATCATGGCGATGTCGCGCTGCCAGGGCGGGTCGCGCGTCACCTCCCGCCCGCCGATCAGGATGTCGCCATCGTCCGGATCCTCGAGCCCCGCGACGCAGCGCAGCGTCGTGGTCTTGCCGCAGCCCGATGGACCGAGCAGGCAGACGAACTGCCCCTGCCCCACCTTGAGCGACACGTCGTCGACGGCGGTGAAGGCGCCGTAGCGCTTCCGCAGGTTGCGGATCTCGAGATCGAGCTGGGGCAGGCGTTCCATCGGATCAGGCCGCCGCCAGGATGTTGGCGCGGCTCTTCATCAGGGGCTGGATGCGGCTGCCGAACTTCTCCAGCCCCTCGAGGTAGTCGTCGAAGGTCAGCATCACGCCCTGCAGCCCGGGGATCGCCGCGCATTCGTCGAGCAGCTTCGCCACCGTCTCGTAGGAGCCGACGAGGCGGAGCATGTTGGTCGGAAGCCGCTCTGAGCGCACCATGCGGCCGACGGTCGAATGGCTCTCCGCGGCGACATCCTGCGCGGCCTGGCTGTCGCGCCAGGCCAGCGCCTCGAGGTCGGTGCCGGCGACGTAGTGCTCCCACTTCTTCATGGCGAGCTCGTCGGTCTCGTCGGCAATGATCATGGTCAGCGCCAGCGCGCCGCATGTCCGCCCCGACAGCGCCGTCGCCGCGCGCAGCCGCTCGACATGCGGCGCCAGCGATTGCGGCGTGTTCATGCCGCCGCCCGAGAGGAAATTGTAGTCGGCGTATTCGGCGGCGAATTTCATCCCGCGATTCGACTGCCCCGCGGCGATGATCTCGATGGGCGCCGTCGGCATCGGCTCCATCCGGCAATCCTCCATCTGGAAGAACTCGCCCCGGTGGTTCGACACGCCGCTCGACCACAGATCCTTCATGATGGTGACGTATTCCTCGCAGTACTCGTAGCGGCGGGCGAAGTGATGCTCGCCCGGCCACATCCCCATCTGCGTGTACTCGGCCTTCTGCCAGCCGGAGACCATGTTCACGCCGAAGCGGCCATGGCTGATGGAATCGCAGGTGGTCGCCATGCGGGCGATGATCGCCGGCGGAATCGACAGCACGGCGACCGAGGCGAAGAGCTTGATGCGCGTCGTGACGGCGCCGAGCCCCGCCATCAGGGTGAAGCTCTCCAGGTTGAAGTCCCAGTAGCGGGACGGCCCCCCGAAGCCGCGCAGCTTGATCATCGACAGGGCGAAGTCGAAGCCGATCGCCTCCGCCTTCTGCGTCACCGCCTTGTTGAGGTCGAAGCTGGGCTTGTACTGCGGCGAGGTGGTGGAGATGAGCCAGCCATTGTTCCCGATCGGGATGAACACGCCGATCTGCATCGGGGGCCTCCGGAGAGCGTGGGGTTGGGCGATCAGGCGATCTGGCAGGCCTCGTCGAAGGGCAGCTTCGGGTGGCGCGGGAACAGCCCGGCCGCGTCGCCCTTGCCGATGTTCACGAGGAAGTTCGACTTCCAGCTCGTGCCGGCGAAGAAGGCGTCGTCCACCTTCGCCTTGTCGAAGCCGCTCATCGCGCCGATGTCGAGGCCGACGGCGCGCGCCGCCATCATCAGGTAGGCGCCCTGCAGCGTGCCGTTGCGGAACGCGGTCTCCTGCGCCAGAGCGGGGCTCGAGGTGAACCAGGCCTTCGCGTCGGTGTGCGGGAACAGGTAGGGCAGCTTCTCGTAGAACGCCTCGTCATAGGCGACGATGACGGTCAGCGGCGCCGCCATGGTCTTGTCGTGGTTGCCGGAGGAGAGAGCGGGCTCGAGCCGCTTCTTGCCTTCCGGCGTCACGACGAAGACGAAGCGCGCCGGCGAGCAATTGGCCGAGGTGGGACCCATCTTCAGGATGTCGTAGAGGCGATGGATCTGCGCCTCCGTAATCTCGGCCCCGGGCAGCCACTTGTTCTGCGTCCGCGCGGTGAGCAGCAGGGTGTCGAGCGCGGAATCGTCGATCATGGGTACCATCCCTCGTGAAGGCCGGCCGGGCCTGGCGCGGCCCGGGCAGGTGGCCGCATCGGCCCGGGTCTTGCAAGACCGGCGGACCGAGGCGACGCTGCCCTAGCAATCCCGATGCCAAAGCTTCAGGAGCGATTCCGCATGGCCTTCCACACCCTCCGTGCCTCGCCCGAGACCGCCCGCGCCGGCGTCTTCGACGCGGCCTTCCCCCCCGTGCTCACCATCGCCTCGGGCGACACGGTCGAGGTGCAGTGCGTCTCTGGCCGGGCCGAGGTTCTGCCGCCGCCGGGCAGCGGCCTCGCCGTCCCGCCGGAGCTGCAGGCGATCATCGCCGCCAACCCGGGCATGCAGGTCGGGCACCTGCTGACCGGCCCGATCGCCATCGCCGGCGCCGAGCCGGGCGATTCGCTGGAGGTGCGCATCGAGCGCATCGAGCCCGGCGCCGACTGGGGCTACAATTTCATCCGCCCGCTGGCCGGCACGCTGCCGGAGGATTTCCACGACACCCACCTGATGCACATCACGGTGGACCGGGCCGCGCGCACCTGCCGCCTGCCCTGGGGGACGGAGCTGGCGCTCGCCCCCTTCTTCGGCGTGATGGGCGTGGCACCCCCGCCCGCCTTCGGACGGATCTCGTCCAAGGAGCCTCGGGTGCATGGCGGCAACATGGACAACAAGGAGCTGCAGGCCGGCAGCACGCTGTTCCTGCCCGTGCATGTCCCGGGCGCCAATTTCAGCGTGGGCGACGGCCATGGCGTGCAGGGCGATGGCGAGGTCTGCGTCACCGCTCTCGAAATGTGCCTGACCGGCACCTTCACCTTCCTGCTGCACAAGGGCACGAAGCAGGCCATGCCGCGGGCGGAGACCCCGACCCACTACGTCTCGATGGGCCTGAACGAGGACATGGACCAGGCGATGAAGCAGGCGCTGCGCGAGATGATCGCCTTCATCTGCGGCCGCACCAACCTCTCGCGCGAGCAGGCCTATGCCTTCTGCTCGCTCGCCGTGGATTTCCGCGTCACGCAATCCGTGAACGGCGAGAAAGGCATCCACGGCATGCTGAGGAAGGGCCTGCTGTTCTGATGGGGCGGCCCTTCCGCCGGCGCGGAAGGGCCCCTCGACCGCCGGCGCGCCTGCGGCGGCTGCGACGCATGGGTCGGCGCTAGGCCACCTGCTCCGCCAGCCGGTCCAGGTGCCAGGCCGTGTCGCCGAACATGTGCTCGATGACCATCACGCGGCGGAAATAGTGGCCGACGGCGTATTCCTCCGTCATGCCGATGCCGCCATGGAGCTGCACCGCCTGCTGCGAGACGAAGCGGCCGGTCTGCCCGACGCCGACCTTGGCCATGGACAGCGACCGCGCGCGCTCGGCGTCGTCGGTCTCCTCCAGGCTGATCGTCGCCAGCATGGCCATCGACCGCCCCTGCTCCATCGCCATGAACATCTCGGCCGACCGATGCTGCAGCGCCTGGTTCTCGCCGATGGGCTTGCCGAATTGCTGGCGCGTCTTGAGGTAGTCCAGCGTCATGGACTGCATCGTCTCCATGGCGCCCACCACCTCGGCCGCGGTCGCGGCGATCCCGGCCTCGATCACGCGCCGCACCACCGCCATCCCCGCATCGCGCGGGCCGAGCAGCGCCTCGGCCGGCACGGTCACGCCGGACAGCGCGATCTCGGCCGCCCCCATGCCGTCGCGCAGCCGGTAGCCGCGCCGCGCGACGCCCGGTGCCTCCGCCGGCACCAGGAACAGCGACACGCCGGCCTCGTCATGCCGCCCGCCGGCGGTGCGCGCGCTGACCACCAGCGTGTCGGCGGCATCGCCGTTGAGGACGACGCTCTTCGCCCCCTCCAGCACGAAGCCGCCATCGCGGGCGGTCGCCGTCGTCGTCACATCGGTCAGGTCGTAGCGCGCCTGCCGCTCGCCATGCGCGAAGGCGAGGGTCCGCGTCCCCGCGGCGATCGCCGGCAGGTGTTCCGCCTGCTGCGCCGCGCTGCCCGCCAGCCGCAGGGCCGTGCCCCCCAGCACCACCGTCGCCAGGTACGGCTCGAGGACCAGGTGCCGCCCGAAGGCCTGCATCAGCAGCATGACCTCGGTCGGGCCGCCGCCGAAGCCGCCATGCTCCTCGGCGAAGGGCAGGCCGAGCAGGCCGAGCTCGGCATATTGCGCCCAGAGCGCGCGGCTCCAGCCCTCCGGCGTCGCCAGCAGCGCCTTGCGCTGGGCGAAGCCGTACTGGTCGGACAGCAGCCGCCCGACGCTCTCGTCGAGCAGCCGCTGGTCGTCGGTCAGGTCGAAATCCATCGGTCAGAGCCCCAGCACGGCCTTGGTGAGGATGTTCTTCTGGATCTCGTTGGTGCCGCCATAGATCGAGGCCGCGCGCAGCATCAGATAGGCCGGCGCCATCTGCGGCGCCCATTCCGGCAGCGGCGGCGGCTCGTTGGTCAGCGCGGCGAGGTCCTGCTGCCACACGGGCATCGCCAGCGGCCCGCCGACATCCATCACCAGCTCAGACGTCGCCTGCAGCAGCTCCGTCCCCTTGACCTTCAGCACGGAGGAGAGCGGGTCGGGCCGCCCGTCCTGCGACTTGTCATAGGCCGAGACGACGCGCATCTGCGTGATCTCCAGCGCCTTCATGTCCACCTCGATCTGCGCTAGGCGGGTGCGGAAGGCCTTGTCCTCGATCAGCGGGCGCCCGTTCATCGGCACCTCGCGCGCCACCTCCTTGGCGAAGCGCGTGCGCTCCTTGCTCTTGCCGAGCCGCGCGATGCCGGTGCGCTCGTTGCCGAGCAGGAACTTCGCCACCGACCAGCCGCGATGCTCCTCGCCGACCAGGTTCTCGACCGGCACCTTCACATCGGTGAAGAACACCTCGTTCAGGTGGTGGCTGCCGTCGATCGAGATGATCGGCCGCACCTCCACCCCCGGCGTCTTCATGTCGACCAGCAGGAAGCTGATCCCCTGCTGCGGCTTGGCGGCGGCAGGGTTGGTGCGCACCAGCACGAAGCACCAATCGGCGTTGTGCGCCGTGCTGGTCCAGATCTTCTGGCCGTTGACGACGTAGTGCTCGCCCTCCTTCACCGCCCGCGTCTTGAGGTTGGCCAGGTCCGATCCCGCGCCGGGCTCGGAGAAGCCCTGGCACCACCAATCGTCGAGGTTGGCCGCGCGCGGCAGGAAGTGGCGCTTCTGCGCCTCGGTCCCGAAGCCGATCAGCACGGGGCCGAGCATGGTGATGTTGAAGGGCGAAACCTCGGGCGCGGGCGCCGCCAGGTTCTCCTCGAGGAAGATCATCTTCTGCACCGCGGTCCAGCCCGGCCCGCCCCATTCCTTCGGCCAGGAATAGGCGGCCCAGCCGCGCGCGTTCAGGATGCGCTGCCAGGCGATGGTGTCCTGCTTGCGCGCCGGGTGGCCCATGCGCATCCGGTCGCGGATCTCGGCGGGCAGGTTCTCGCGGATGAAGGCGCGGACTTCCTCGCGGAAGGCCTGCTCCTCGGGGGTGAATCGAAGGTCCATGGCCGTCCCCTCCTCCCGCCGGTCCATGCCGGCTCCGGGGGCAGACTGTCGCAGCCGCGGGGGCGGAGCAAGGGCACAGAGCCCCTTCCGTCCCGCCCTGCCCCGGCGGATCATCACCGCACCGGACCACCGGGGGAAACGGGCCATGACTGGGGCACTGCATCTCAACCTGTTCATCCACGGCCGCGGGCATCACGAGGCCGGCTGGCGGCACCCGGGCGCCTCCCGCCGGGCGATGACCGACATCGCCTACTATGCCGACCTCGCGCGGCGCGCCGAGGCCGGGCTGTTCGACAGCATCTTCCTCGCCGACCAGCTCATCCTCGGCGACGATGCCGGCCATGTGGCCAAGGGCGGGCTGGAGCCGGTCACGACGCTCGCCGCGCTGGCCATGGCGACGACGCGGATCGGCCTGATCGCCACCTGCTCGACGACCTATACCGAGCCCTTCAACCTGGCGCGGCAATTCGCCTCGCTCGACCACATCAGCGGCGGGCGGATCGGCTGGAACATCGTCACCTCCTGGGCCCCGGGGTCGGAGCGCAATTACGGCCGCGACCACCAGCCCACCCATGAGGAGCGCTATGCGGCGGCCGAGGAGTACATGGACGTCGTGCTCGGCCTCTGGGACAGCTGGGCCGATGACGCGCTGGTCGACGACCCGGCCAGCGGGCAATTCGCCCGCCCGGCCCGCATCCGCCCCCTGGCGCATCGCGGCGCGCATTATGCCGTGGCCGGCCCGCTCAACCTGCCGCGGCCACCGCAGGGCTGGCCCGTGCTGGTCCAGGCCGGCTCCTCCGACACCGGCCGCCGCTTCGCCGCGCGCCATGCCGAGGCCGTCTTCACCGCCCAGCTCGACCGCGACACCTCGGCCGCCTTCGCGGCCGACCTGAAGGCGCAGGCCGCGTCGATGGGGCGCGACCCGTCGCAGATCCTGATCCTGCCGGGCCTCTCGCCGGTGATCGGCGCCACCGAGGCGGAGGCGCTGCGGCTGAAGCGCGAGCTCGACGGGCTGACCGACCCGGAGGTCGGGCGCAAGCGCCTCTCGGGGCGCTTCGGCGGGCATGACTTCTCCCACCTGCCGCTCGACCGCCCGCTGAGCGTGGCGGATTTCCCCGATCCCGCCACGGTGCAGGCGGCGCGCAGCCGCACCCAGGTGATCCTCTCCATGGTCGAGCGCGACCGCCCGACGCTTCGCCAGCTGTTGCAGACGCTGTCCGGCGCGCGCGGCCACTTCACCATGGCCGGCACGCCCGAGCAGGTCGCGGACCTGATCGAGGACTGGCACCGTGCCGGCGCGGCGGATGGGTTCAACCTGATGCCGCCCGTGCTGCCGGCGATGCTGGATGACTTCATCGCCGGGGTGGTGCCCATCCTGCAGCGGCGCGGCCTGTTCCGCCGGGGCTATGCCGGGGAGACCCTGCGCGCGCATTACGGGTTGCGCCGGCCGGGCGATGGCTTCCCGCCGCGCGCCGCCTCCCTGGCCGCGGATTGATCCGCTTGCCCGGGGCGGCGCGGCGGACGATCCTGCCCGCGACGCCAGGGGGGGACGCCATGACCACCGGAACCAGGACCGCGCCCGACACGGTGCTGCAGGAGGCGGTGGCGAGCGGCGCCGTGCCGGGGGTCGTCGCCCTCGCCGGCGACCGCGACGGCGTACTGCACCAGGGCGCCTTCGGCCGCCGCGGGCTGGCCCAGGACGCGGCCATGACCCCGGACACCGTGTTCTGGATCGCGTCGATGACCAAGGCGATCACCTCGGTCGCCGCCATGCAGCTGGTCGAGGAGGGCCGGCTCGCGCTCGATGCGCCGCTCGGGTCGCTGCTGCCGGGCCTGGCGGCGCCGCTTGTGCTGGAGGGGTTCGACGCCGCCGGCGCGCCGCGCCTGCGCCCGGCGCGCCGGCCGGTCACGCTGCGCCTGCTGCTGACCCACACCGCCGGCTTCTCCTATGCCAATTGGAACGCCGACCTGGCGCGCTACACCGAGATCACCGGGCTGCCGGCGACGCGCACGGGAAAGCTCGCCTCCCTCGCCGCGCCGCTGGCCTTCGAGCCCGGCGAGCGCTGGGAATACGGCATCAACACCGACTGGGTCGGCCGCGCCGTCGAGGCAGCGTCCGGCAGGCCGCTGCCGGAGGTGCTGAAGGTGCGGATCTTCGACCCGCTCGGCATGGCGGATAGTGGCTTCCTGCCTGGCCCGTCGCAGCGCGCGCGGCGGGCGGGGGTGCACCAGCGGGCAGCCGACGGCACCCTCGCGCCGATCGAGATGGCGCTGAACGAGACGCCGGAGTTCTTCGCCGGCGGCGGCGGCCTGCTCTCGACGGGCCCCGACTACCTGCGCTTCCTGCGCGCCCTGCTGCGTGGCGGCGAGCTCGAGGGCGCGCGGATCCTGCGCCCGGAGACGGTCGCCGAGATGGCGCGCAACCAGATCGGCGAGCTGACCTTCCTGCCGATGCGCAGCTTCGCGCCGGCGCTGACCAATGATTTCGCGCCCTTCCCCGGCGTGACCAAGCGCTGGGGCCTCGGCTTCCTGATCAACGAGGAGGCCATCCCCGGCCGGCGCGCGGCCGGCAGCCTCGCCTGGGCCGGCCTCGGGAACACCTGGTTCTGGCTCGACCCGGCGAGCGGCGTGGCAGGCCTGGTCATGACCCAGATCCTGCCCTTCGCCGACCCGACCGTCCTCGACCTGCTGGGAAGGTACGAGGCGGCGGTCTACGCGATGCGCGGCTAGGGCGGGCTGCGCGCTCGCAGCCCGCTCCAGCGGATCGTGATGAGAGCATCGTCACGCGTTCCGATGTTTCCATCGGAACGCGATCTGCCCTAGCTCTTCTTCACGTTCCAGAAGACGGGGAAGCCCTTCATCACGCCGGTGAGGTTCGTCCGGTAGGCCGTCGGCTGGATGTACTTGCCGAGCGGGATGGAGGGCACGTCGACCATGCACTGAAGCTGCATGTCGCGGCAGATCGCCTGCTGCGCCTCGAGGGTCGGCGCCTCGAACCAAGCCTCCCGCAGCGCCTCGAGCTTCTCGCTGGTGCACCAGCCGGGCCAGGCGCCCGGCTTGTCGCCATTGCCGCGGATCGCGTAGTGGTTGGAGGGGTCCATCTGGTCCATCCCCTCCCAGCCCGTATTGAAGCAGGACCAGCCGCCCTGGGCGACCGGGCCCTTGTTGTTGCGGCGCTGCAGCATGGTTCCCCAGTCGGTCGCGACATAGTCGACATTCATGCCGACCTTGCCCATGGCGTCCGCCATCACCTCGCCGATCGCCTTGAACTGCGCGTAGTCCGTGGCGACCAGCATCGCCACCTTCTCGCCCGCATAGCCCGCGGCCTTCAGCGCCTCGCGCGCCTTGGCCAGGTCGCGCGGGCCCTTCAGCGGATCCAGCCCGGCCTCGGTCGCCATCGGCGTCCCCGGGCAGAAGAAGCCGTGCGGCAGCTGGATCATCGCCGGGTCGTCGCCGACGATCGCCTGCATGCAGGCGGTCTGGTCGATGGCCAGCATCAGCGCGCGCAGCACGGCCGGGTTGTTGAAGGGCGGCTGGAGGTGGTTCGGCCGCATCATGGTGACCGAGCCCGTCGGGTTGATCACCTCGATCCGGATGCGGCGGTCGCGCCGCAGCAGCGGCAGCAGGTCATGGGTCGGGTTCTCCCACCAATCCTGCTCGCCCTGCTGCATGGCGGCGACCTTGGTGGCGGCGTCGGGGATGGTGGTCCACTCGACGCGGTCGAAATGCACGATCTTCGGCCCGCTGGTCCAGTCGGCCGTGCCCTCGCGCGGGACGTATTTCTCGTTCTTCACATAGACGTTGCGCGCGCCCGGCACGCGCTCGGCGGCCAGGAAGCGGAACGGCCCGCTGCCCACCATCTCCGTCATCTGGCGGAACGGATCGGTGTTCGCCAGCCGCTCCGGCATCATCGCCGGCATCGGCGAGCTGATCTTGCCGAGCGCGGCCGGCAGCAGCGGGAAGGGCCGGCTCAGGCGGAAGACGATCGTCCGGTCGTCGGGCGCGGACAGCTCGTCGGTGCGCTCCATCAGCGCCCCGCCCAGCGCGTCGCGCTTGGCCCAGCGCCGGATGGAGGCGACGCAGTCGCGCGCCAGCACCTTCTCCCCGTCGTGCCAGAGCAGCCCGTCGCGGAGCGTCAGGGTCCACTGCTTGCCGTCATTCTCGACCCGGTCGCCGGCCAGCATCTGCGGCTTGGGCTGGAAGTTGATGTCCATCCCGTAGAGGGTGTCGAACACCATCTGCCCGTGGCCGCGCGTGATGTAGGCGGTGGTGAAATGCGGGTCGAGGAAGGCCAGGTCGATCTGCGGGATGAAGCGCAGCACGCGATTCGCCTGCGCGGCGGCGAGGCGCGGCCCGGCCAGGCCGGCGGTGGCGGCCGCGGCGGCGAAGAGATCGCGCCGGCGGAAGCCGCCCGCGCGCGAGGGCTGTTGGGACGTCACGATGTTCTCCTTCGGATCCCGGACCGGCGCGAGCCTCTTGCGGAGGAACCTACCATGCGCCGTCGAAATGCCGTCAAGCGGGCCGCCGAGGCTCCCCTCCCCTGGCCTGTCCCGCTAGCATGCCCGAAAGCGACCCCGGAGGAACGCCCATGCCGTCCAGCCCCGCCAGCGGGCTCGAGAGCCTGTTCCGTGCCCGCTCCGTCGTGCTGGTGGGCGCGACCGAGCGCTCCGTCTGGTCGAACGCCGCCTTCGCCAATTTCGTCCATCTCGGCTTCCCCGGCCGCGTCCATGTGGTGAACCGCAAGGGCGGCACGGTCTACGGGCAGCCCGCCGCGACGCATTGCGCGGCGATCGGCGAGCCGGTCGACGCGGCGCTGCTGATGGTCCCCGAGGCCGCCATCGCCGAGGCCTTCGCCGACCTGAACGCCGCCGGCATCCGCAACGCCGTCGTGCTCACCTCCGGCTTCGCCGAGATCGGCGCGGAGGGCGCGGCGCGGCAGGAGGCGCTGCTGGCGGCGGCGCGGGCGGAGCGCGTGACCCTGCTCGGCCCCAATTGCCTCGGCTTCATCAACTACGCCGACCGCGTGCCGATCTGGACCACCGCGCCGCCGCTGCCGGTGATCCGGGACGGGCGCATCGGCGTGGTCTCTCAATCGGGCGCGACGGCCGGCTTCATTGCCGCCTTCGCGCACCGCCAGGGCATCGGCCTCAGCCACCAGGTCTCCACCGGGAACGAGGCGGATGTCAGCGTCGCCCGCGTCGTCGACTTCCTGGTCGACGACCCCGCGACCAAGGTGATCGGCGTCTTCCTCGAGACGGTGCACGACGCGCCGATGCTCGCCGATGCCGCGCGGCGGGCGCTGGCGGCCGGCAAGCCCATCGTCGCCATCAAGATCGGCGCGAGCGAGACGGCGGCGCGGGCGGCGGAGGCGCATACCGGATCGCTGGTCGGCGACGACCGGGTGTTCGACGCGGTCTGCCGGCAGCTCGGCATCGCGCGCGTCGATTCGATCGAGGACCTGGTCTTCACGGCGGCGCTGATGGCCGGGCTCGACGGCCCGGTGCGGGACCGCCGGCTTGGCCTCGTCTCCATCTCGGGCGGCGTCTGCGAGATGGCGGCGGACCGGGCGGAGGACGCGCTTGTGCCCGTCCCGCCCATCGCGGAGGCGACGCGGGCGGCGCTGCGCGCCGAGCTGCCGGCCTTCGGCACGCCGAACAACCCGCTCGACGTCACCGGCGGGGCGATGCTGGACCCCGCCCTCTTCGCGCGCAGCCTGCCCGCCTTCGGCGCCGACCCGTCCTTCGGCATGATCGCGTGCTTCATGGATCTGCCCGACACGGCGGAGGACATCGCCGGCCTGCGCGGCACCATCGTGCGCGCCATCGGCGAGGGGTTCCGCGGCATCCCCGGCCACAAGCCGGCCGTGATGATGAGCACGACGCTGCGCCAGGTGACCGAGGCCGGGCGCGGCCTGCTGGCGGAGACGGGGATCGCCTATCTCGGCTGCGGCGTGCAGCACGGGCTCGGCGCCATCGGCCACGCCTTCGCCTGGAGCGAGCGGCAGGCGCGCGGCCTGCCCGCGCCGCCGGCGCCGCCCGCGCCCGCCACGGACCGGCCGCGCTCGGAGCATGCGACCCTCGCCTACCTGGCGTCGCGCGGCGTGCCGGCGGTGCCGGTGACGCTGGCCCGCGCCGAGGACGCGGCGGCCGCCGCCGCCGCGGGGCATGGCCGGGTCGCGCTGAAGATCGCCTCCGCCGACATCGCCCACAAGAGCGACATCGGCGGGGTGCGCCTGAACCTCGAGGGCGAGGCGGCGCTGCGCGAGGCCTATCGCGGCATCCTCGACAAGGTGCGCGCCGCCAGGCCGGATGCGGCGATCGATGGCGTGCTGGTCGCCCCCATGCGCGACCTCTCCGCCGGCGTCGAGCTCTTCGTCGGCGTGCTGCGCGACCCGCTCTGGGGCCCCGCCATCGCCGTCGGCCTCGGCGGCGTCTGGGTGGAGGCGCTGCGCGACACGGCGATCCGCCTGCTCCCGGTCCGGCCCGCCGAGGTGCTGGAGATGCTGGACGAGCTGCGCGGGGCGCGGCTGCTCGAGGGGTATCGCGGGCGGCCCGCGATCGATCGCGCCGCCGTGGCCTCGGCGGTCGCGCGCATCGGCGACGCCGCGCTCGCCCTCGGACCCGGCCTGGCCTCGCTCGAGGTCAATCCGCTGCTGGCGACGGCCGAGGGGGCGGAGGCGCTGGATGCGCTGGCGATCTGGGACGAAGGAACACCGGCATGACCCTCCGCACGCCCCTCTGCGACCTGCTCGGGATCGAGCATCCGATCCTGCTCGCCGGGATGGGCCGGGCCAGCACGCCCGAGCTCGCCGCCGCGGTCTCGAATGCCGGCGGGCTCGGCGTGCTCGGCGCGGCGAGCTGCGGGCCGAACCAGCTGCGCGCCTGGATCCGCCGGACCCGCGCCCTGACCGACCGGCCCTTCGGCGTCGACACGCTGCTGCCGGCCTCGGTGCGGCGCGAGTCCAAAGGCAATGCCGGCGGCCCCTCGGCCGAGGAGATGCTGCCGCAGCACCGGCGCCTGGCCGCGGATTTCCTCTCGCGAGAGGGGCTGGCCCCGGTCGACCAGGCCACCTTCGACCGCGTGCTGGACCGCGATCCCGCCGACCGCGACGGCCCCGCCCCGCTCAGCCGCGCCTTCTTCGAGGCGCAGATGGAGGTGGTGATCGAGGAGCGCGTGGCGGTCTACGCCGCCGGCCTCGGCAACCCCGGGCCCTGGATGGAACGCCTGCACGCCAACGGCACGAAGGTGATCTCGGTCGTCGGCACGACGCGCCACGCGGTGCAGGTCGCGTCCTCCGGCGTCGACGTCATCGTGGCGCAGGGCCATGACGGGGGCGGCCACAACTCGCCGATCGGCACCATGGCGCTGATCCCGCAGGTGGTGGATGCCGTCGCCGGGCGCGTGCCGGTGGTCGGCGCCGGGGGCATCACGGATGGGCGCGGCGTCGCCGCCGCGCTCATGCTCGGCGCGCAGGGCGCCTGGATCGGCACCGCCTTCCTCGCCGCCATCGAAACTGGCATCTCCGACCCGCAGAAGCGGGCGCTGGTCGAGGGCAAGGACGAGGGCACGACCGTCTCCCGCTCGGTCACCGGCAAGCCGGCGCGCATGGTGCGGAACCGCTGGGCCGAGGCCTATGCCGATGCGGGGATCGAGCCGCTGCCGATGCCCTGGCAGGGGATGGTGTCCGCGCAGGTGACCGCGGCGGCGCTGGCGGCGGGGCGCGCCGATGTCTGGGGCGGCTTCGCCGGCCAGGGCCTGGGCATGATCCGATCGGTGCGGCCGGCCGCCGAGATCCTGGCCGCCATCCTCGACGAGGCCGGGCAGGCGCTGGCGCGCGTGCCCGCCCTCCTGGCACGGTGACACGACCATGGATTTGTCCCTGTCCGACCGGCACCACGCCCTGCAGGAGGCGGTGCGGCAATTCATCTTCCGGCATGGCCATCTCTCGCCCCCGGTCGGCGGCGGCGGCGGGCGGGCCCGCCCGGACCGCAGGGCGCTCGACTGGCAGGCGCGGCTGATCGAGCACGGCTTCGCCGCCCGCTTCGTGCCGCGCGCCTATGGCGGCTACGGCGCCGCCCCCGACATGCTCGACAGCGCCATCATCGCCGAGGGCTTCACCCGCGCCGGCATCAGCCTCGGCATCCAGGGCCAGGGCATCCGCATGCTGGTGCCGACCCTGCTGGAAGTGGGGACGGAGGCGCAGCGCCAGCGCTGGATCGGCCCGACCATCCGCGGCGAGATCCTCTGGTGCCAGGGCTATTCCGAGCCGGAATCCGGCAGCGACCTCGCCTCCCTGCGCACGCGGGCCGAGGTGGTGGACGGGCATTTCGTGATCAACGGCCAGAAGATCTGGACCAGCTCGGCGCATTACGCCGACATGATGTTCCTGCTCTGCCGCACCGAGCCCGACCGGCCGCGGCACGAGGGCATCTCCTACCTGCTGGTGCCGATGCAGACCCCGGGCATCGCGGTGCGGCCGCTGCCGACCATGACCGGGCACGCGACCTTCAACGAGGTCTTCCTCACCGATGTCCGCGTGCCGCTCGATGCCGTCGTGCTCGGCCGCGGCAAGGGCTGGCAGGTGGCGAACGTCACCCTGAAGCATGAGCGGCTGCTGCTCGGCGACGCCAGCAAGCTGACCCACCGCTGGCACCGGCTGCGCGACCTGCTCGGGCGCACCGCGATCGACGGGGTGCCCCTGATCCGCCAGCCGGCCTGGCGCGAGCGGCTGCTGCGCCTGCAGGGGGAGGTGCTGGCGATGAAGTACCACCAGATGCGCCTGCTGAGCGAGGCGGCATCGGGCGAGGCGCCGGGCCTCGGCGTGCTGGTGGTGAAGTATGCCGGCACCGTGCTGGCCTGGAAGCTCGCCGCGCTCGCCGTCGATGCGATGGGCGAGGCCGGGCTGCCCTACGAGCCGCATGACGATGCCGGCGAGGATGACGAGGCGACGACCTGGTACGCCGACCACATGTACGATCTCGGCCTGATCATCGGCGGCGGCAGCAGCAACATCCAGAAGAACATCATCGCCGAGCGCGGCCTCGGCATGCCGCGCGAGCCGAAGCCGGCGGGAGGCGGGTGAGATGGAATTCGGCCCGAGCGCGACCCAGCGCCAGCTCGACGACACGCTGCGCGCCTTCCTCGCCCGCCAGGTCACGCCGGAGCGCCGCCGCGCCGCGGCGGAAGGCTCGGGCGGCGATGCCCGTCTCTGGCGCGACCTCGGCGCGCTCGGCATGGTCGGGCTGCTGGTGCCGGAGGAGTTCGGCGGCGTCGGCCTCGGCGTGCTCGACGCGGCGCTCGCGGCGGAGGCGCTGGGCCATGCCGCGGCGCCGACGCCCTTCCTCGGCTCCGCCGTGCTCGCTCCGCTCGCGCTCCGCTGGCTCGGCGACGCGGCGCAGCAGGCGGAATGGCTGCCGCGCCTGGCGGCGGGGGAGATGCGGGTCGCCATCTGCCTCGCCGCGCTGGGCGGCACCACCGGCACCTGCTCGCTGGAGTTGCGGCACGGGCGCCTGTTCGGCGAGGCGAGCGGCGCGTTCAGCGGCGCCGCGCCGACGCATCTGCTGGTTGCGCTGCCCGGCGGCGCCGGCATGGCGATGATCGGCACCGATGCCGCCGGCGTCACCTGGCTGCCGCGGCGCAGCGTCGACCGCCTGCGCCCACTCGCCGATCTCGCCTTCGCCGCCACGCCGGTCGCGCCGATGACGGGCGGCGATCCGCGCCGCGTGCTCGATGCGGCGCGCGTGGTGCTGGCGGCCGAGACCCTCGGCGCGGCCCAGGCGATGCTCGAGCAGGCGGTGGCCTATGCCGGGCAGCGCCGGCAATTCGGCCGCGCCATCGCCGGCTTCCAGGCGGTGAAGCATGCCTGCGCCGAGATGGCCGCGTCGCTCGAGCCCTGCCGTGCCTTCGTCTGGTATGCCGCGCACGCCCAGGACGCGGCGGAGGATCCGGCGGAGGCGCGCATGCTCGCCGCGCAGGTCAAGGCGCATTGCGACGAGGTCGCGCGCGAGGTCGCCCGGACGGCGACCGAGGTGCATGGCGGGATGGGCTTCACCGAGCTGCTCGGCCTGCCGATCTGGTTCAAGCGCATCATGGCGAACCGCCAGCTGCTCGGCGCGCCGGAGCGCTGCCGCGAGGAGGCGGCCCTGGCCCAGGGCATCGCCGCCGCCTAAGCTCGGCGCAACGGAACGCGGGTCACGGGGGAAGCGACATGCGGAGACGAGTGGTCACGGCGGGCCTGGGCGGCCTGCTGGCGGTGCCGGCGGTGCTGCGCCCCGGTGCCTGGGCGCAATCCCAGGCGGAGGCGCGCTGGCCGACGCGCGAGATCTCGCTGATCACCGGCTTCGGCCCGGGCGGCGGCACGGATGTGGTGGCGCGCGCCCTCGCCGCGCATATGGAGAAGGCGCTCGGCGTCACCGTCGTCGTGCGCAACATGCCGGGCGCCGGCGGCACGCTCGGCCCCGCCGCCGTCGCGCGGGCGCGGCCGGATGGCTACACCTTCGGCCTCGTCGCGGCCTCGGCCGTGCTGGTCGCGCCGCTGACCATGGACACGCCCTACAAGCCCTGGGAGAGCTTCGACTTCCTCTGCGGCACCTCGGAGCTGCGGATCGGCATCCCTGTCGGCAAGTCGCTGCCGGAGGTCCGCACCTTCGCGGACCTGATCGCCACGGGGAAGCGCCAGCGCATCCATTTCGGCACGACCAACCCGGGCTCGGCGGTCAGCTTCTTCGAGCTCAACCGCATGGCCGGCACCGATTTCTCCTATGTCGCGTTCAGCTCGATCACCGAGGCGGCGACGCAGGTCGCGGGCGGGCATCTCGACAGCTACACCGGCACGCCGGAGATGATCCCGCTGGTGAAGGGCGGCCAGCTGCGCATGCTCGCCTCCGCCAGCGTCGACCGCTGGCCGGAATTCCCCGACGTGCCGACGCTCCGCGAGCTCGGCTACGACACGGTCACGCGCCAGCTGATCGGCTTCGCCGCACCCGCGGGGATCCCGGTGGCGATCCGCGAGCGGCTTTCGGCCGCGCTGCTCGACGCCGCGCGCGACCCGGCGGTGCAGGCACGCCAGGCGGCGACCAGCATCGCCGCGCGCCCGATGACGCGGGAGGAATACGTCGCCGCGCTGCGCGAGGTGCAGCCGGGGATCGAGGAGGCGCTGCGCCTCGCCGGCGTCGTGCGGCTGCGCTAGCCTCGGCCGATGGACAGCTACGACTTCATCGTGGTCGGCGCCGGCTCCGCCGGGGCGGCGGTCGCGCACCGGCTCTCGGCCGATCCCCGCCACAGGGTGCTGCTGCTGGAGGCCGGGCCGCCCGGCTATCGGTGGACGCGCCTGCCCATCGGCTATGCCAGGATGGTGGCCAACCCGGCGGTGAACTGGCTGTACAGCGCGGAGCCGGAGCCGGCGACGAACGGGCGGCGGCTGCCCGTGCCGCGCGGCCGGCTGCTCGGCGGGTCGAGCGCGATCAACGGCCTCGCCTTCGTCCGGGGCCAGCGCCAGGATTTCGACACCTGGGCGCAGATGGGCAATCCCGGCTGGAGCTATGACGACGTCCTGCCCTTCTTCAAGCGCATGGAGCGCTACGAGGGCGAGGGCGACGACGCGCATCGCGGCCGGGAGGGTCCGATCCGCGTCACCAACCCGGCGCCGCGCGACCCGATCTACCGCGCCATCATCGCCGCCGCCGGCGAGGTCGGCATCCCGCACAATCCGGACTACAACGGCGCGCGCCAGGACGGCATCGCGATGAGCCAGGCGAGCATCGCCGATGGCCAGCGCATGAGCACCGCACGCTGCTACCTGGACCCGATCCGCCGCCGCCCGAACCTGCGCATCGCCACCGGCGCGCTCGCCGAGCGACTGCTGATCGAGGGGCGGCGCTGCGTCGGCGTGCGCTTCTCGGTCGGCGACCGCGTGGAGGAGGCGCGGGCGGCGCGCGAGGTCGTGGTCAGCGCCGGCTCGATCAACTCGCCGCAATTGCTGGAGCTGTCGGGCATCGGCCAGGCGGAGCGGCTGGCCGCGCTTGGCATCGCGGTGACGCACGACCTGCCCGGCGTCGGCGAGAACCTGCGCGACCATTACGCGCCGCGCACGCGCTGGAAGGTCGGCGCGCCGGGCATCACCTTCAACGATCGCGGGCGCGGCCTCGGGCTGGTCGGGCAGGCGCTGCGCTACGCGCTGGCGCGGGACGGGATGCTGGGGATGGTCGCGGCGCCGCTGCGCGCCTTCGTCCGCTCCCGCGAGGGGCTGGAGGCGCCGGACCTGCTGCTCGGCTGGGTGCCGATGCTGATGGAGCAGGGGCCGAAGGGGCCGAAGCTGGCGCGCGAGAGCGGCATGACCTGCTACGCGCATCCGATGCGGCCCGAGAGCCGCGGCTCGATCCACATCGCCGCCGCCGATCCGCGCAGGCCGCCCGAGATCCGCTTCAACTTCCTTTCCTCCCCCGTCGATGCCGCGCTGACGGCCACGGCGATCCGCATCGCCCGCGCCGTGATGAACGCGCCCGCGCTCGCGCCGATGCGGATCGCCGAGATCGCGCCGGGCACCGCGCGCGAGAGCGATGACGAGATCCTGGACTGGGTCCGCGCGGCCGGCGAGACGACCTACCACCCGGTCGGCACCTGCCGCATGGGGCCCGACCGGCTGGCGGTGGTGGACCACGAGCTCCGGGTCCATGGCATCGCCGGGCTGCGGGTGGCCGATGCATCGGTGATGCCGACGCTGACCTCGGGCAACACCAACGCGCCCTCGATCATGATCGGCGAGAAGGCGGCCGCCATGGTGCTCGACAGCGCGGTCCGCGGCGTTGCCGCCGCCCCCGCTCCGACATAGCCTTCCCGCCAGGTTGCCGGCGGGAGGAAGCACCATGGCCAAGAGCGAGCAATGGGAGAAGGGCGACGCGATGCGGCGCCGCCTGATCGGCGAAGCCGCCGTCGGGCGCATGACGCAGGGCGTCTACGACGACCCGATCATGGAGCGCTTCGGCGACTATGCGCGGGAGGCCGTGTTCGGGATGCTGTGGAGCCGCCCCGGCCTCGACCTGAAGACCCGGGCGTTGATCTGCGTGGTCTCCGACACCGCCATCCATGCCTGGCCCGAGCTGGCGATCCACCTCCGGATGGCGCGGCGGCAGGGCTGGACGGAGGAGGAGCTCGCCGAGGCGCTGCTCCACCTCTCCGGCTATATCGGCCTGCCGGCGGTGCGCGAGGCGCTGATCGTGGCCAAGACCGTCTTCGCGGAAATGCGGGCAGAGCCCGAGGGCGGCGTCGGCGCCTAGCGCGGCCCACCGGGGGACGGGTCCGCGCCGTCGGCCCCCTCCCCTGCCGTGCTGGCCGGGACGCGCCCGGTGTCAGCGCACGGTGAAGGGCTGCGTCCCCTCGAGGGTGGCGCCGCCGCGCATCGCCTTCGCCTCCCACCGCAGCACATAGGCGCCGGGCGGCAGGCCGCCGGCCACGGCATAGAGCGTGTCGGGGGAGGCGTTGAGCCGCGGCTGCAGGCTGCGCACCTCCCGCCCCTCCTGCAGGATGGAGAGCCGCGAGGCGTGGTGGTCGACCGGCGCGCTGAAGCGGACGAAGAATTCCTGCCGGGGTCCGTCCATGACGCTGCGCGCGGCGGGCGAGGCCTCGAGGACGCGCATCGGCCCGTCCGCCGGCTGCGCCCGCGCCGTCGCGGCGGCGGCGAGCAGGATCAGGGCAAGGCCGGACAGGGCGCGGCGCTTCGGCGACATGGGGGATCCTCCGTGCCTAAGGCGGGCGCGTCCTGGCGACCGGCACGCGGGTGGCTTCGCCGCGCGGGCCGTGCCGGTTAGCCCCGGGGGCCGCCCTTCAGGCCCTCTTGCGGACCCGCTTCGCCGGCGCGGCGAGGGCGCCGCCCTGCCGTTCGAGCAGCGGCGCCAGGAAGCGGCCGGTGTGACTTTCCGGCACGGCGGCGACCTGTTCGGGCGTGCCGGCGGCGACGATGCGCCCGCCGCCATCGCCGCCCTCCGGCCCGAGGTCGAGGATCCAGTCGGCGGTCTTGATGACCTCGAGATTGTGCTCGATGACGACGACGGTGTTCCCGGCCTCGACAAGCGCATGCAGCAGCTCGAGCAGCTTGCGCACGTCGTCGAAATGCAGGCCGGTGGTGGGCTCGTCCAGGATGTAGAGGGTGCGGCCGGTGGCGCGGCGGCTGAGTTCCTTCGACAACTTGATGCGCTGCGCCTCGCCGCCGCTCAGGGTGGTGGCCTGCTGGCCGAGATGGATGTAGCCCAGACCGACCTCCCGCAGCACCTTCAGCTTGTCGTGGATCGAGGGGACGGCGGCGAAGAACTCCACGCCCTCATCCACCGTCATCTCCAGCACGTCGGAGATCGACTTGCCGCGGAACTTCACCTCGAGCGTCTCGCGGTTGTAGCGCTTGCCCTTGCAGGCGTCGCAGGTGACGTAGACGTCGGGCAGGAAGTGCATCTCGATCTTGATCAGCCCGTCGCCCTGGCAGGCCTCGCAGCGGCCGCCCTTGACGTTGAAGCTGAAGCGGCCCGGCTTGTAGCCGCGGGCGCGGCTTTCGGGCAGTTCGGCGAACCAGTCGCGGATCGGGGCAAACAGGCCCGTGTAGGTCGCGGGATTGCTGCGCGGCGTGCGGCCGATCGGCGACTGGTCGATGTCGATGATCTTGTCGAGCGCGTCGAGCCCCTCGATGCGGTCATGCGGGGCGGGGACGGTGCCCGCGCCCATCAGCCGGCGCGCCGCGGCCTTGTAGAGCGTCTCGATCACCAGCGTGGACTTGCCGCCGCCGGAGACGCCGGCGACGCAGGTGAAGGTGCCGAGCGGGATCTCCGCCGTCACCTCCTTCAGGTTGTTGCCGCGCGCGCCGAGGACGCGGAGCATGCGCTTGCGGTCGATCTTCCGCCGCGCCTCGGGCACCGCGATGCGGCGCCGTCCGGCCAGGTAGTCGCCGGTCAGGCTGGCGGGGTTGGCCGCGACTTCCTCCGGCGTGCCCTGCGCCACCACGCGCCCGCCGCCGGCGCCGGCGGCGGGGCCGATATCGACCAGGTGGTCGGCGGCGCGGATCGCGTCCTCGTC
>CAZMCV010000065.1:0-20729 GCA_964564645.1 uncultured Acetobacteraceae bacterium | reverse complement strand
AGGTGGTGCTCGACGGCCTCGAATTGGCGGCCGAGCGCCATCCGGAGGCCCGCTTCCTGCTGATCGGCGACCAGGCGCGCATCGGCGGCATGCTGGCCCGGCGCAAGCGCGCCGCGCGCGCCTGTAGCCTGCGCCACGCGCCCGATGTCATCGCCGGCGACATGAAGCCGACCCTGGCACTGCGCCAGGGTCGGAACTCCTCGATGCGCCTGGCGATCGACGCCGTGGCGGCCGGGGAGGCCGCGGGCGTCGTCTCGGCCGGCAACACCGGGGCGCTGATGGCGCTGGCCAAGATCGTCGTGAAGACGCTGCCGGAGATCGACCGGCCGGCGCTCGCCGCCATCGCGCCCTCGGCGCGGGGCGATGTGATCATGCTCGACCTCGGCGCCAATGTGCAGTGCGACGCGCGCAACCTGGTCGAGTTCGCGGTGATGGGCGATGCCTTCGCCCGCGCCGTGCTCGGCCTGCCCGAGCCCACCATCGGCCTGCTCAATGTCGGCTCCGAGGATCTCAAGGGCGATGAGCGCGTCCGCCAGGCCGCCGAGGTCCTGCGCGAGAGCCACATCGCGGGCAATTTCCACGGCTTCGTGGAAGGCCACGACATCACCGCCGGCACGGTCGATGTCGTCGTGACGGACGGCTTCACCGGCAATGTCGCGCTGAAGACCGGGGAGGGCGCGATGAAGCTGATGCGCGACCTCCTCAAGCAGGTCTTCACCTCGACCATCCCGGCGCGCCTCGGCTACCTGCTCGCGCGCCCGGCGCTGGACCGGCTGCGCGAATGGATGGATCCGCGGCGCTACAACGGCGCCATCCTGCTCGGACTGCGCGGGATCGTGGTGAAGAGCCATGGCGGCACGGATGCGCTCGGCTTCGCCCATGCGGTCGACGTCGCCATGGACATGGTGACCCACCGCTTCAATGATCGGATCCGGGACGGGTTGGGGCGCCTCGCCCTGCCCGCTCCCGCGACCTCCACCGCGGACGCCGCGCCGGGCCTTGCCCCCGCCACGCCGCACTGATCGATGGACCCAAGGGGGCGGCGGGAAGGAATGGCGGCGATGGGCGAGCCCGGGCGGGATCCGGCCGGATGGCAGGCGGCGGCGTCGGGCCCGGCGCCGCTGGGGCGGGGCGGGCGGCCATGACCATCCGCGCGCTGATCGCCGGCTGCGGCGGCTACCTGCCGGAGCGCGTGCTGACCAATGACGAGCTCGCGCGGGAATACGGCCTCGACACCTCGGACGACTGGGTGGTCGAGCGCACCGGCATCCGCCGCCGCCACCTCGCCGCGCCCGGCGAGACCGCCTCGGCGATGGGCGCGGCGGCGGCGCGCCAGGCGCTGGAGCGGGCCGGGCTGGCGGCCGAGGCCGTCGACCTGATCGTGGTGGCGACCTCCACCCCCGATTCCGCCTTTCCCTCGACCGCCGTGCGCATCCAGCAGCAGCTCGGCATCACCCGCGGCTTCGGCTTCGACCTGGCGGCCGCCTGCACCGGCTTCGTCTACGCGCTCGGCATGGCCGACAGCCTGATCCGCACCGGCCAGGCGCGCTGCGCCCTGGTCATCGGCACCGAGGTCTATTCCCGGATCCTCGACTGGACCGACCGCGGCACCTGCGTGCTGTTCGGCGACGGCGCCGGCGCGGTGGTGCTGGTGGCCGAGCCGGGCGGGCGCGGCGACGCGACGGATCGCGGCATCCTCTCCACCCACCTGCACTCGGATGGCCGCCACGGCGACATCCTGCTGATCGAGGGCGGCGCGGGATCGACCGGGGGCACCGGCCTGCTGCGCATGGCCGGCAAGGAGGTGTTCCGCCACGCCGTCTCCAAGCTCGCCGCCGTGGTGGACGAGGCGCTGGCGGCGCATGCCCTGACCCATGCCGATGTGCGCTGGCTGGTGCCGCACCAGGCCAACCGCCGGATCATCGACGCGATGGGCAGGAAGCTCGGGCTGCCGGCGGAGCGGGTCGTGGTCACGGTGGACCGGCACGCCAACACCTCCGCCGCCTCGATCCCGCTGGCGCTGGCCGAGGCTTCGGCGGATGGCCGGCTCGAGCGCGGCGACCTGGTCGTGATGGAGGCGATCGGCGGCGGGCTGACCTGGGGCGCGACGCTGGTCCGGCTGTAGGGCGCACCACCCGGGGGGTCGAGGCCGCGGCGCGGGCTCCCCCCCGTCGCCGCCCATCGCGCGCGGGCCGGGATCGCCGGCGCGCTGGCCTTTACTTGAAACGGTCATGTTCACCGCGCGACAAGCCGCGCTAGGAGAGGCGTGACGTCAAGAGGGGGAGACTGCCATGTTGCGCCGCAAAATCCTGGCCGCCGCCGGCGCGCTGTTCGCCGCCGCCGCGCTGGTCGGCACCTCCCCGGCCGAGGCGCAGACGCGGACGCGGCTGACCGTCTACACCGCCCTCGAGAACGAGCAGCTTCAGCCGCTGAAGCAGGCCGCCGAGGCGGCGCTGCGCGACATCGAGATCGCCTGGGTGCGCGACTCGACCGGCGTCATCACCGCCCGGCTGATCGCGGAGCGGCAGAACCCGCGCGCCGACGTGATCTGGGGCCTCTCGGTCTTCTCGATCCTGCAGATGGAGGGGCTCGACATGCTCGAGCCCTACACGCCGAAGGGCGCCGAGGCGCTGCGGCCCAATTTCCGCTCCGACCGCAACCCGATGACCTGGACGGGCATGGACGCCTTCGTCTCGGCCATCTGCTTCAACACCGTCGTCGCCCAGCAGAAAGGCCTGCCGCGGCCGGGCACCTGGGCCGACCTGCTGGATCCGAAGTTCCGCGGCCAGGTGGTGATGCCCAATCCGAACTCCTCCGGCACCGGCTTCCTGACGGTGGCGGGCTGGATCGGCTCGAAGGGCGAGCAGCCGGCCTGGGACTTCATGACCCGGCTGCATGACAACATCCAGGTCTACACGCATTCCGGCAGCGCCCCCTGCAACAACGCCGCCCGCGGCGAGTACGGCGTCGGCATCTCCTTCGACATGCGCGCGGTGACCCTGAAGAACCAGGGCGCGCCGATCGAGATCATCGTCCCGACCGACGGCGTCGGCTTCGACATGGAGGGCACGGCGATCCTGCGCGGCACGCGCAACCCCGAGGCCGCCAGGCGGCTGGCGGACTGGGCGGTCTCGCGCGCGGCGATGCAGCTCTATGGCCGCTGGTACGCGGTGCTCGCGCTGCCGGGGGTGGAGCCCGCGGTGAAGGGCTATCCGTCGGAGTTCGAGCAGCGCCTGGTCAGCCAGGATTTCCGGGCCCTCGCCGCGCGGCGCGACCAGATCCTGCGCGACTGGGCGTCGCGCTTCGACGGCAAGTCGGCACCCCGGAACTGAGGCGGAAGCGCGGCATGTCCACCCTGGCCGAACCCGCGTCGCTCGAGCAGCGCCGCGCCGCTTCCGTCGCCCGCGGCGAGGCCCCCTACCTGGTGGTCGAGCAGGTCTCCAAGGCGTTCGGCACGGTCCTGGCGCTCGAGCGCGTCAGCCTGACGGTCGAGGCGGGGGAGTTCGTCTCCTTCCTCGGCCCCTCGGGCTGCGGCAAGACGACGCTGCTGCGCGCCATCGCCGGGCTCGATCCCGCGACCTCGGGGCGGATCAGCCAGGCCGGGCGGGACATCACCGGCCTGCCGCCCTCGGAGCGCGATTTCGGCATCGTGTTCCAGTCCTATGCCCTCTTCCCCAACCTGACGGTCGCCGAGAATGTAGGCTACGGGCTGCGCGGCGCGGCCTGGCCGCGGGCACGGCGCGACCAGCGGGTCGCCGAGCTGGTCGAGCTGGTCGGCCTTGCCGAGCACATCCGCAAGTATCCGGCGCAGATGTCGGGGGGGCAGCAGCAGCGCGTGGCGCTCGCGCGCGCCCTGGCGAACGAGCCCGGGCTGCTGCTGCTCGACGAGCCGCTCTCGGCGCTCGATGCCATCGTGCGGCTGCATCTGCGCCAGGAGATCCGCGCGCTGCAGCGCCGGCTCGGCGTGACGACGGTCATGGTCACCCATGACCAGGAGGAGGCGATGGGCGTCTCCGACCGGGTCGTGGTGATGTCGCGCGGCCGGATCGAGCAGATCGGCACGCCGGAGGAGATCTATCGCCGCCCGGCGACCCCCTTCGTCGCCGGCTTCGTCGGCCGCAGCGTACATGCCGAGGCGGTGGTCGACACCCCCCCCGGCCGGCTGCTGATGGGGCCGGAGCGGCTGCCGGTCCTGGCCGATGGCGCCCGGTCGCTGCTCTACCAGGCGCGGGTCGAGGCCTTCATCCGGCCCGAGGATGTGCGCCTGGGCGCCGAGGCCGCCGCGATGCCCTGCGCCTTCCGCGCCCTGGTGACCCATCTGGAGTTCCTCGGCCCGGTCTGCCGCCTCTCGCTCGAGGTCGGGCGGCTGCGACTGGAGGCGGATGCGACGCCCGACACGGTCCATGCCCTCCGGCTGGCGCCGGGCGCGGAGGTGGATGCCGCCGTGCCGTCCGATCGCGTGATGGTCTTCACGACCGATGCGTGACCCGCGATCGACGGCCCCCGGCGATGTCTGACCTCGCCGCCATGGGCCTCGCGCCGCCGCCCGTGCGGGTGCGGCCGGCGCGGGATGCGCAGGTGCTGCGCTGGGGCCTCTGGCTCGCCGTGCTGGTGCTGGCCGTCGGCCTGGCCCTGCCGCTGGCGACCCTGCTGGTGCGCGCCTTCGAGGATCCGCAGGGCGGCTTCGTGGGGCTGGCGAATTTCGCCACCTACGTCACCACCCCGTCGCTGCTGGTCGCGGCCTGGAACAGCGTCTGGACCGCGGCGCTGACGACGCTCCTCGTGGTGCCGCTGGCCTTCGGCTATGCCTATGCGCTGACCCGGTCCTGCATCCCGTTCAAGGGCGTGTTCCGGGCGGTGATGCTGATCCCGATCCTCGCGCCGTCGCTGCTGCCGGCGCTGGCGCTGATCTACCTGTTCGGCAACCAGGGCTTCCTGCGCGGGCTGCTGCTGGGGGAGAGCATCTACGGCCCGATCGGCATCGTCATCGCGCAGTGCTTCTACTGCTTCCCGCATGCCGCCATCATCCTCGCCGTCGCGCTGACCACGGCCGATGCGCGGCTGTACGAGGCGGCGGAGGCGCTGCGGGCGGGGCGCGGGCGGATCTTCACGACGGTGACGCTGCCGGGGGCCACCTACGGGCTGGTCTCGGCCGGCGTCGTGGTCTTCACCCTGGTGGTAACGGATTTCGGCATCCCGAAGGTGATCGGCGGCCAGTTCCCGGTGCTGGCGACGGATGTCTACAAGCAGGTGGTCGGGCTGCAGGATTTCAACATGGGCGCGGTGGTGGGCCTCGTCCTGCTGCTGCCGGCGATCGGCGCCTTCCTGCTGGACCGCTGGGCGCAGGGGCGGCGCGCCGGCACGCTCTCCGGCCGTGCGGTGCCCTATGTGGCCAAGCCGCGGGCGCGGCGGGACCGGCCGCTGCTGATCCTCTGCCTGCTGATCGCCATCGTGCTCGTCGGCATTCTCGGGGTCGCGGTCTGGGGGTCGCTGATCCGCTTCTGGCCCTACAACCTGGCGCTGACGCTGGACAATTACGACTTCGCCCGCTTCGACTCGAGCGGCTGGGATTCGGTCTGGACCTCGGTGCGCATGGCCGCGGTGGCGGCCGGGATCGGCACGGCGCTGGTGTTCTGCACCGCCTACCTGCTGGAGCGCGGCGCCCGCACCGGCTGGCTGCCGGGGATGGTGCGTTTCGCCACCACCGTGCCGCTGGCGGTCCCGGGGCTGGTCCTCGGCCTCGCCTACATCCTGTTCTTCAATCACCCGGCCAACCCGCTGGGCGTGCTCTATGGCACGCTGGCGATCCTGGTCCTGAACTGCGTCGTGCATTTCTACACGGTCGCGCACCTGACGGCGGTGACCGCCATCCGCCAGCTCGATCCGGAATTCGAGGCCGTCGGCGCCTCTCTGAAGGTGCCCATCTGGGTGACCTTCCGGCGCGTGACGGTGCCGATCTGCCTGCCGGCCATCATCGACATCGCGGTCTACATCTTCGTCAACGCGATGACGACGGTCTCGGCGGTGATCTTCCTCTACGGCCCGGACACCAAGCCCGCCTCGGTCGCGGTCGTGCACATGGATGAGGCCGGCCAGGCGAGTGCCGCGGCGGCGATGGCGGTCACGATCCTCGGGGTGACGACGGCGGTGAAGCTCGCGCAGCTCGGCAGCGCGGGGCTGGTCGAGCGGCTGACCCAGCGCTGGCGTCGCCGCTGAGCGGCGCGGCGGTGATTCCGCTGAGCGGCGCGGATGTTATTTCGCTGAGCGGCGCGGCAGCGGCCGCGCCGCCGTAAACCCTTCCTCAGCCTAATGCAGGCACAAAAGGCTGGACCGCCGGCCGCCGGGCGCGGGCGGGGTTCAGGGGGACTGGCGGCATGCAGGCAGCAGGTGCGGCAGCGCTCAGCGGGGACGCCGAGGAGCAGGTGCGCGGGGCCATCCGCGCCGAGGTCGGGCCGCTGCTCGCCGAGCTGCACCGCTTCGTCGACCGCCGCTTCTCCGAGCTGAGCGCCGAGCTCGACTCCTCGGTCCAGCTCGCCGACATGGCCGAGGAGCGCATCGCGCGCGAGCTCGCCACCGTGCATGAGCGCATCGCCCGCGTCGTGGCGCTGCCGAGCGCCTCGACCCGCAACAGCGGCGTCGAGCTCGAGGCCGTGGTCGTTGCGACCGAGGCCGCGGCCAACACCATCCTCGAAGCGGCGGAGGCCATCCAGGACTGGATCGAGAACGGCGCGCGCGACCAGACCTCGATCGAGGCGCTGGCCGACAAGGTCAACTCCATCTTCGAGGCCTGCAGCTTCCAGGACGTGACCGGCCAGCGCATCCGCCGCGCCATCCAGCACCTGCAGCAGGTCGAGCAGATGCTCGAGAAGATCCTGCCCGATGGCGCGATCAAGTCGGCCGATATCGGCCCGAAGGTCGAAATCCGCACGGCGATCGCCACGGTCTCCGAGCCCGCCCGGTCCTCGGCCGACCTGGCGCAGGACGATATCGACGCGCTGCTGAACGGCTGAGGCACTGCCCGTCATCCCTCGTCCGCGGCGCCGCAGCGCGTCCCGATGCCGTGGCTGGCGCCCTTCCCCGGCGACGAGCCTTCCCCGGAAAGCCCTGGCGCGGGCCTTGTCCTTCGTCTAACCTGGGGCATGGCCATCCTTTCGCATCGCTGTCGCATCTGATCGATCCGGCGCGCCGCCCCGGCGTGCCCCCCGATGCGCGACGCCTGCGACCGGACTATGGATGCGCCCGATGACGACCCCCGAGCTTCACCTTCACAATTCCCTGTCCCGCCGGCGCGAGCCCTTCGTGCCGATCGATCCCGGCCATGTCCGGCTCTATGTCTGCGGACCGACGGTCTATGACCTGGCGCATCTCGGCAATGCGCGCCCCGTCATCGTCTTCGACCTGCTGGCGCGGCTGCTGCGGCGGCTCTACCCGAAGGTCACCTATGTCCGGAACATCACGGACGTGGACGACAAGATCAACGCGCGCAGCCTGGAATCCGGCGAGCCGATCGCGGCAATCACCGCGCGCACCACGGCCGATTTCCACCGCGACATGGCCGCCCTCGGCGCGCTGCCGCCCGACATCGAGCCGCGGGCGACGGACTCCATCGCGCCGATGATCGCGCTGATCGAGAAGCTGATCGCGCGCGGCCACGCCTATGTGGCGGAGGGGCATGTGCTGTTCGCCGTCGGCAGCTTCCCCGAATACGGCAGGCTCTCCGGCCGCAGCCCCGACGAGCTGCTGGCCGGCGCGCGGATCGATGTCGCGCCCTACAAGCGCGACCCGGGCGATTTCGTGCTGTGGAAGCCCTCCCCGCCCGAGCTGCCGGGCTGGGACAGCCCCTGGGGCCGCGGCCGGCCGGGCTGGCACATCGAGTGCTCCGCCATGTCCTGGCAGGCGCTGGGCGAGACCTTCGACATCCATGGCGGCGGCCACGACCTGATCTTCCCGCACCACGAGAACGAGGTGGCGCAGAGCCGCTGCGCCTTCGACACGCCGGTGATGGCGCGCACCTGGATGCACAACGGCATGCTGCGCGTGGACGGCGAGAAGATGTCGAAGTCGCTCGGCAATTTCCTGACCGTGCGCGACATCCTGGCCAAGGGCCCCTGGGCGGGGGAGGCGTTCCGGCTGCTGACGCTCCGCACCCATTACCGCCAGGACCTGGACTACACCGCGGAGGCGCTGGCGGAGGCGAAGGCGGAGCTCGACGACCACTACGCCATGCTCTCCCGCGCCGTGCCGCCGCCCGAGGGGCGCGAGGCGGAGCAGGTGGCGATGGCCGAATGGGCGCTGGAGCCGCTGCGCGACGACCTCAACACCCCGCTGGCGCTGGCGCGGCTGCGCGATTTGCGCACGCTCGAGAACACGGCGACGGTCGGCGGCAGCGCGACCGCGGTGCTGAACCGGATGGGGCGTGACTGGCCGGTGCTGCCGGGCCTCGCCGCGGCGGCGTTCCTGGACGCGGCCGGGGTGCTGGGGGTCTGCGCCTCCGATCCGGGGCAATGGCTGCGCGGCGGCGGCGACGATGCGGCCCGGGTCGAGGAGGCCATCGCCGCGCGCCTCGCCGCCCGCAAGGCACGCAACTTCGCCGAGGCCGACCGCATCCGCGACGACCTCAAGGCAAGCGGCATCCTGCTGGAGGACGGGCCGCAGGGGACGACCTGGCGCCGCGCGTGACCGGCGCCGCCCCCCCCCTCCGAGGTCGAGACCTGGATCGACGCGCTGCAGCGCGTCGGGCTGACGGATGCGGACCGGGCCTGGCTGCGCGCGCACCTGGCGGCGCCGGGCTGCCGGGCGAGCCTGGCGGAGCTCGCCGCCGCGACCGGGGGCGACCCTTCCGCCTATCTGGCCCTGGCCGGCCGGCTTGCCGCCGCCTTCCCCTCCCCCGCTTGCGGGGGAGGGGGCATGGCCGCGATCGCGTCCCGGGACGACGAGGCCTGGACCCTGCGCCCGGCCTTCGCCTTCGCCCTCGGCGTCCGCCGCGTCCTGCCCGATGACTGGGACCGCGGCTCGCGCGAGCGGGCGACGCTCTCCCCGCCGCCCGGCGAGAGCCCGATCATCGTGCTGGTGCGGCCGCAGCTCGCCGACAACATCGGCGCCGTCGCGCGCGCCATGGCGAATGGCGGCCTGTTCCACCTGCGCCTGGTGGCGCCGCGCGATGGCTGGCCGCAGGACCGCGCCTGGCGCACCGCCTCCGGCGCCGACCGCATCCTCGACGCCGCGACGGTGCATGCCACGGTCGAGGACGCCGTCGCCGACTGCCACCGCGTCCTCGCCACCTGCCCGCGCCCGCGCCACATCATCAAGCCGATGCGCACCGCGCGCAGCGCCGCCGAGGATTTGCGGGAGATCAACGGCCGCGCGCTCCGCGCCGCCGTGCTGTTCGGGCCGGAGCGCGCGGGCCTCGAGAACGAGGACGTCGCCTGCGCCGACACGCTGGTGCGCTTCCCGCTGAACCCGGACCACATGTCGCTCAACCTGGCGCAGGCGGTGATGATCCTGGCCTATGAGTGGTGGACCGTCGCCGAGGCCACGCCGCCGCGCTTCCTGATGACCAACGAGACGCGGGTGGCGACCAAGGGCGAGCTGGAGGGCTTCCTCGACCGCCTAGTGGCCGAGCTCGACGCCAGCGGCTTCCTCGACCACGAGCGGAAGCGCGCAGGGATGGTCCGCAACCTCCGGCACTGGTTCGAGCGCGGCGAGGTGACAGAGCAGGAGCTGCGCACCCTGCACGGCGTGGTGACGGAGCTGTCGCGCGGGCGCATGCGGCGCGGGCGGCCGGATCCCGACGTCGCGTGACTTCGGCGCGGCGCGCTGGCAGGCTTCCCGCACCGCAGGAGGATCCCGCCATGGCCCGTGTCCGCAGCATCCCGCCCGAGGAACTCGCCCCCGACCTCGCCGCCATCTACCGCCGCTTCGCCAGCGAGTACGGCCCCTTCGCCAACCAGGTCGCGGTCTTCGCCCATGTCCCGGCCGCGCTCCGCCACCTGTTCCCCATGCTGATGGAGCTGCGCGAGGCCAACACCCTGCCGAAGCGCTACCTGGAGCTGGCGATCGTCACCGTCAGCAAGCTGAACGAGTGCGACTACTGCGTCGCCCACCACACCCCCTTCCTGGTGCCGGAGGGGATCAGCGCCGAGGGCGTCGCCCGCGTGCTGGACTACGCCGACCACCCGGAATTCGATGCCAGGGACAAGCTGGTGGTCGAGTACAGCATCGCCGCCTGGGAGAATTCCCACCGCATCCCGGAAAGCCTGTTCCGGCGCCTGCGCGAGCACTTCTCGGAGGCGCAGATCGTGGAGCTGACCCTGCGGATCACCCTCTGCGGCTTCTTCAACCGCTTCAACGACGCGCTCGGGATCGAGGAGGAGGCGGAGGCGGCCGAGAGGATGCGGGGCCTTGCGGCGGAGTAGCGCTAGCGCTGCTCCAGCTGGCGCGCCAGCCGCCGCGCCAGCAGGTACCCCAGGCCCCCCGCGACCGGCGCGGCCGGCAGCACCAGCACCCAGCCGATATGCGCCCCCTGCACCGCGAGCCCGAGGCCCACGCCGAGCATCAGCCCGCCCACCAGGCTACCCACCACGCCGGCCGTCAGGCCGAGGATCAGGATCTCTTCGCGCGTCACCATGATGCCGGCGCAATAGGGGGCGTCCCGCGCGCTTGACAAGCCCGGGCCCGCGGACCTATCCGCCCCCCTCCTTCCGGGAACGTGGACGGGCCCCAGGATCGCTCCTGGATGGGTCCGCGCCCGCCCTGGCCCATGTCGGGCCTGGGACTACCGGGACAACACCAGGCACGAAAGGCCGCACCCGGGCACCGGGGCGGACATGCCCGCGCACATGACCAAGCGCACGGAAAGCAAGTACAAGATCAACCGCCGCCTCGGCGTCAATCTTTGGGGCCGCGCCAAGTCTCCGATCAACAAGCGCGAGACGATCCCTGGCCAGCACGGCAGCCGCCGCAAGGGCAAGCCGACCGATTTCGGCGTCCAGCTGATGGCCAAGCAGAAGCTGAAGGGCTACTACGGCAATATCGGGGAAAAGCAGTTCAAGAAGTACTACGAGGAAGCGGTCCGCCGCAAGGGCGACACCTCGGAGAACCTGATCGAGCTGCTGGAACGGCGCCTCGACGCCGTCATCTACCGGATGAAGTTCGCGATCACGCCCTTCGCCGCGCGGCAATTCGTCAACCACGGCCACATCACCGTGAACGGCAAGCGCCTCAACATCCCGTCCTACATCGTCAAGGACGGCGACATGATCGAGGTGAAGGAGAAGTCGAAGCAGCTCGCCGCCGTGCTGGACGCGACCCAGTCCGGCGAGCGCGACGTGCCCGAGTACATCCAGGTCGATCACCGCGCCATGCGCGGCCAGTTCCTGCGTTCGCCGAAGCTCGGCGACGTGCCCTACCCGGTGCAGATGGAGCCGAACCTGGTCGTCGAGTTCTACTCGCGCTGACCCCGGGGCGGCGCGGCCGGGTCGGACCGGCCGCGCCACCGGAACTTGTCTGGGGCGCCGGCGTCTCCAATTGCGCCCCATGTCGTCGCTCCAGATCCTCAACCTGCTCCTGCCGCTGCTGCAGCCCTTCGCGGGCGCGCTGGCCGATGGCTTCGGCCTCGGCGTCAGCAACGCGGTCATGGCGCGGGCCAGCCAGACCCCCGTGGTCCCGGCCGGCTACGCCTTCTCGATCTGGGGCCCGCTGTTCCTGGCGGGCATCGCCTACGGCATCTGGCAGGCGCTGCCGCGGCAGCGGGACAATCCGCTGCTGGCCCGGCTGCGGCCGCCGCTCGCGGCCGCCTTCGCGCTGAACAACGCCTGGATGATCAGCAGCCAGCTTCTCGGCAATGGCTGGAACCTGGTCTTCATCCTGTTCTCCATCGTGATCTGCCTGGCGGTCGCGCTCGACATGCTGGTGCGCGCGCCGCGCCGGCTCGCAGGCGCGGAGCGCTGGCTGCTCTCCCCGATGCTCGGCGTCTGGGCGGGCTGGGCCAGCGCGGCCGCCTTCGCCAACATCGCCATCACCACGCGCTGGGCGGAATTCGGCTGGTTCGGCCTCTCCGAGACCGGGACGGCGGTCGCGATCATCCTCGGCGCCGCCGCCTTCGGGGTCGCGGTGCTCTGGCGGGTGGCGCGCGGCCATCTCGGCTATGCCTTCGCCCTGGTCTGGGCGCTGGTCGCCATCATCGTGGCGAATCTCTGGGAACGGACGCCCAACCCGACCGTCGCCGCGGTGGCCGGCTTCGGGATCCTGCTGGTGGCGGGGACGGTGATCCTCGCCCGGATCCGCGGCCGCCGCCCCTCCCCCGCCGCGCTGCCCGGCCTCGCCCCGGCCGAGTAGCGTCCCCTCGGCTCTGGCTCTCACGCCAAGGTTGCGTGAAGCGCCCAGTTAGTCTACCTGATCGCTGGATATTGGCGGCAATCACGGCGCCGCGCGACAGGTGGAGGGCTGGCCCGCATGACCCTGGACCAGGCGATCGTCTTCGGCCTGCTTGCCGCCGCCTTCGCCGGGTTCATCCTCCAGCCCGTCCGCTACGATGTCGTGGCGCTGCTGCTGCTGCTGAGCCTGGTCGCCTTCGGCTTCGTCCAGCCGGACGAGGCCTTCGGCGGCTTCGCCGAGCCCGCCGTGATCACCGTCGCCGCCGTGCTGGCGATCAGCCGCGGGCTGCAGGCCGCCGGGGCGGTCGATCTGCTGATCCGCGTGCTGGCCCCGCTGCGCGGACGGCCGGACGCGCAGGTGACGGCCCAGACCGGCCTCGTCACCCTCCTCTCGGGCTTCATGAACAACATCGGCGCGCTGGCGCTGGTGCTGCCGGTCGCGCTGCGCAACGCGGCGCGGGAGGGCTACGCGCCGTCGCGGGCGCTGATGCCGCTGGCCTTCGGTTCGCTGCTCGGCGGGTTGATCACGCTGATCGGAACGCCGCCCAACCTGATCGTCTCGGCGCTCCGTCAGCAATACACCGGCCAGCCCTATGCGCTGTTCGACTTCGCCTGGGTCGGGCTGCCGATCGCGGCGGTCGGCATCGTGGTCATGCTGCTGCTCGCGCCCATCCTGCTGCCGCGCGGCGGGCGGGGCACCAGCGCCGCGGCCTCCGCCGCGGCGACGGTCAGCGACTATGTGGCCGAGGGCATCGCCGTCCCCGGCAGCCGCGCCATCGGCCTCACCGTCCGCGCGCTGGAATCGCTGGTCGACGGCAATGTCGTCGTGGTCGGCCTGTTCCGCGGCGAGGAGAGCCTGCTGGCGCCGGAGGGCGGGATGCATGTCGCGGCCGGCGACGCGCTGCTGCTGGAAGGCCCGCCCGACTCCATCAAGCTGCTGGTCGAGAGCGCGGGGCTGCGCTTCGACACCGGCGAGCCCGAGCACCGCCGCGCCTTCCTCGCCGGCGCCGGCCAGGTCGAGGTGATCGAGGCGATCGTCCGCCCCGGCTCGCCGCTCGTCGGCCGCTCGCCCACGCTGATGCGGCTCCGCCTCAACCACGGCCTCAGCGTGCTCGCCGTCTCCCGCCAGGGGCGGCGGGTGGAACAGCGCATGGCCCATCTCAGGATCCGGCCCGGCGACGTGCTGCTGCTGCAGGCGCGGCGGGAGCGGATGGCGGAGGCCTTCACCGCGCTCGGCCTGCTGCCGCTCGCGGATCGCGAGGTCACGCTCGGCCGGCCGCGTCGCGCGGCGCTCTCGGCCGGGCTGTTCCTCATCGGCATCCTGGCGGTGCTGCTCGAGATCCTGCCGGCACAGATCGCCTTCCCGGCGGTGGTCGTGGCGATGCTGGTGCTTCGCGTGATGAAGCCGGACGAGGCCTATGCCGCCGTCGACTGGTCGGTGATCGTGCTGCTGGGCGCGCTGTTCCCGCTCGGCATCGCGCTGGAGCGCACCGGGGCGATCCGGCTGCTGGTCGAGAGCCTGGCGGGGCCGGCCGCGGCGATGCCGGCCTGGGTCGTCGTCGCCGGCCTGATCCTGGTGGGCATGCTGCTGTCGGAGGTGATGGCGAACAACGCCACGGTCCTGATGCTGGGCCCGATCGCCTTCGGCCTGGCGCAGAGCATCGGACTGTCGGTCGACGCGGCGCTGATGGCGGTCTGCATCGGGACGAGCTGCACCTTCCTCTCGCCCATCGGCCACCAGAGCAACACGGTGGTGATGGAGCCGGGCGGCTACCGGTTCAGCGACTACCCGCGCTTCGGGCTGCCGGTGGCGGTGGTGTCCGTCCTGGTCGGCACGCCCGTGATCCTCTGGGTCTGGGGGTAGGGGCTCAGGCCGCCGCGCCGAGGCGGGCCAGCGCGTCCGAGATCTCCGCACTGGTCAGCAGCCAGGCATTGTCGAGCTCGGCCACCACCGCCTGCATGAACAGCTCGGTCAGGGCGAGCGCCCGCTGCGGATCGCCGAGATGGTCGCACAACAGGGCCAGCGCGAGCTGCCTGGGCCCATCGCCCTCATAGGTCCATTCGAACCCCATGGGCGAGAAGGTCTTCACATCGAAGCGCGGATCGAGCGGCGCGCCATCGACCGTCACCTGGGCGCCCGCGAGCCCGCGTCCACCCTCATAGGTCTTCATGGCCGCATTTCCTGTCACGCCCGTGTAACTCCCCGGTGAATATTAGTGGTCGCAAGGCGCGTGGGTCAACGCGAGAGGGCGTGCGGCGTCGCGCCCGCGATCGCCCCTTGCGGTGCCGACGGCAGGGACGAAGCGCCTGCGGGTTCAGTCGAAGACGACGACGCTGCGGATCGCCTCGCCCCGCTTCAGCGCGGCGAAGCCCTCGTTGATCTCCTCCAGCCGGATGCGCGCCGTCACCAGGCTGTCGAGCTCGAGCTTGCCATCGAGATAGGCCCAGGCCATGGCCGGGAAATCCTTGCGCGGCTTGGCCCCGCCATAGCTGGAGCGCGTGATGCGCTTCTCCTGCATCAGGGCGCCCCAGCGGAAGGCGACGTCCTCGTTCACGCCCGTCTTGCCGAGCCAGATCACCTGCCCGCCCGGGCGCACCGCCTCGACCGAGGTGCGGAAGGCGGCGGGGACGCCGGCCGATTCGATGACGATGTCGGCGCCCCGCCCGCCGGTCAGCGACTTCGCCAGCGCGACCGGATCCTGCGCGCCAGGGTCGCACAGCACGCTCGCCCCGGCTGCCGCCGCGACGCCGCGGCGGGAGGATTGCGGGTCGACCGCGATGATCGTGCCGGCGCCGCCGAGCCGCGCGCCCTGCACCGCCGCCAGCCCCACCGCGCCGCAGCCGATCACCATCACCACATCGCCCCAGGCGAGGTCGGCGATGTGCGTCGCCGCCCCGAAGCCGGTCATCACGGCGCAGCCGAGCAGGCAGGCGCGGTCGAGCGGCATCTCCGGCGGCAGCTTCACCGCCTGCTGCGCCGGCACCACCAGGTATTCCGCGAAGCCACCCAGATACATCAGCTGGTGCAGCGGCCGGGTGCCGTCGTCGCAGCGGAAGCGCGGGCCGGCGCCGTCGAAATGCCCGGCCGTCGGGCCGTTCGAGAGGTACTGGTCGCAGAGGATCGGCTGGCCGCGCTCGCAATGGAAGCAGAGGCCGCAATGCGGGTTCCAGTGCAGCGCCACCCGGTCGCCGACCGCGAGCCCGGGCACGGCGCCGCCCACGGCCGCGACCACCCCCGCCACCTCATGCCCCAGCACGGCGGGAAGGGTCAGGCCGAGCTGGCCCTCGATGACCTCGAGGTCGGTGTGGCAGAGCGAGGCGGCCTTGACCTGCACCAGCACGTCCCCGGGCCCGACCGGGCCGACCTCGACCGGCTCGATCGTCATCGGCTTGCCGACCTCGCGCAGCACCGCCGCGCGCGCGGTCACGCGCCCTTCCCTGGCCGCCATGGCGCCCTTCTCCCGTGATCCCGCCCCCAGGCTAGCGGCATTGCGTTAACGAATGAACGCCGAAGCGAGACGCCTCACGCCGGCTCCAGCCGCGCGGCGCAGTACTTGAACCCCGGGATCTTGCCGTCCGGGTCGAGGTGCGGGTCGGTCAGCAGGTTCGCCGCGGCCTCCCGGTAGGCGAAGGGGATGAACAGCATGTCCTCCGGCAGGCCCGGGTCGGCGCGGAGCGTCAGCGCGACGTCGCCCCGGCGGGTGACGACCCGCGCCGCCCCGCCCGCGCTCAGCCCGAGCCGCGCGAGCGTGGCCGGCGCCACCGCGACCGTCGCGGAGGGGGCGAGCGCGTCCAGCACGCCCGCGCGCCGGGTCATCGAGCCGGTGTGCCAATGCTCCAGCTCCCGCCCCGTGGTGAGCACGAAGGGGAAGTCGGTGTCCGGCGTCTCCGCCTCCGGCGTGCGGCCGGCCGGCGCCAGGAGCGCGCGGCCGGTCGCGGTCGGGAAGCGGTCGGCGAAGACAATCTCCGCGCCGGGCGCCCCTGGGGCGGGGCATGGGTAGGTGACGCTGCCCTCGCGCGCCAGACGGTCCCAGGTGATGTGGGCGAGGCTCGGCATCGCCTCCGCCATCTCGGCGAAGACCTCGCGCGGATGGGCGTAGCGCCAGTCGAGGCCGAGGCGGCGCGCCATGTCCACGATGATCGCCAGGTCCTGCCGCGCGCCCTCTGGCAGGGGAACGGCGGCGCGGCCCATCTGCACCTGGCGGTTGGTGTTGGTCACCGTCCCGTCCTTCTCCGGCCAGGCGGAGGCGGGCAGCACGACATCGGCCAGCGCCGCCGTCTCGGTCAGGAAGAGGTCCTGCACCACCAGGTGATCCAGCCGCGCCAACGCCACGCGGGCATGGGCGAGGTCCGGGTCCGACATCGCCGGGTTCTCGCCCATGATGTACATGCCGCTTATGTCGCCGCGCTCGGCCGCGTGCAGGATCTCGACCACCGTCAGGCCGGGATCGGGGCGGAGCGGCCTGCCCCACAGCGCCTCCAGCTTCGCGCGATGCGCCTCCTCCCCGGTGCGGTGGTAGTCGGGGAACATCATCGGGATCAGCCCGGCATCGGACGCGCCCTGGACGTTGTTCTGCCCGCGCAGCGGATGCAGCCCGGTCCCCGGCCGCCCGACCTGGCCGCAGAGCAAGGCGAGGGCGATCAGCGCCCGCGCATTGTCCGTGCCATGGACGGACTGGCTGACGCCCATGCCCCAGAGGATCAGCCCGGCGCGGGCGCCGGCGAAAAGCCGCGCCACACGACGGATCTGGTCCGCGGGCACGCCGCAGAGCGGCGCCATCGCCTCCGGCGTCGCGGCGGCGACATGGGCGGCGAGCGCCGCGAAGCCTTCGAGCCGCGCGGCGATGAAGGGCTGGTCGTAGAGCTGCTCGGCGATGACGACATGCAGCAGCGCGTTCAGCAGCGCGACGTCCTGGCCGGGGCGGAAGCGCACCTCCTCCCGCGCGAAGCGGTCGAGGCCGTTGCCGCGCGGGTCCATCACCACCAGCGCGGCGCCGCGCGCGGCGGCGTCCTTCAGGAAGGTGGCGGCGACGGGGTGGTTCTCGGTCGGCCGCGCGCCGATCACGATGATGACGTCCGATTCCGCGGCGGCGGTGAAGGGCGCGGTGACGGCGCCGCTGCCGATCCCCTCCAGCAGCGCGGCGACCGAGGCGGCGTGGCAGAGCCGCGTGCAGTGGTCGACATTGTTGGTGCCGAAGCCGGTGCGGACCAGCTTCTGGAACAGGTAGGCCTCCTCGTTCGAGCCCTTGGCGCTGCCGAAGCCGGCCAGCGCATCGGGTCCCGCCGTGTCGCGGATGCGCGCGAGGCCGGCGGCGGCGCGGTCCAGCGCCTCCTCCCAGCTCGCCTCGCGGAATTTCGCGCGGGCGCCGCGCGGGTCGAGGCAGTCGGCCGGGTCCTTCGCGGTGCCCTCGATCCGCACCAGCGGCCGGGTCAGCCGGTCCGGGTGCCGCAGGTAGTCGAAGCCGAAGCGGCCCTTGACGCAGAGCCGGCCCTGGTTCGCGGGACCTTCCTCGCGCCCGACCACCTCGCGGATCGCGCCGTCCACGGTGCGGAACTCCACCTGGCAGCCGACGCCGCAATAGGGGCAGACGCTGGCCGTGCGCTGCTCCGCGACCGCCGCACGGTGGCCCCCGGCGTCCAGCACGGCGGCCGGCAGCAGCGCGCCCGTCGGGCAGGCCTGCACGCATTCGCCGCAGGCGACGCAGGAGGAGGCGCCCATCGGATCGCCGAGGTCGAACACCACCCGCGTGCCCATGCCGCGCGCGGCCATGCCGATGACATCGTTGTGCTGCACCTCGCGGCAGGCGCGCTCGCAGAGGCCGCACTGGATGCAGGCGTCGAGCTGCACGGCCATGGCGGGGTGCGAGAGATCGGCGGCGGGCCGCGGCGCCTCCTCGGGTGCGAAGCGTGACGCGGTCACGCCGAGACGCCCGGCCCAGCGCGCGAAGCCGGAGGCATCGTCGCGCGGCGCGGCATCGGCCAGCAGCAGCTCGAACACCATCCGCCGCGCGGATTGCGCGCGGGCGCTGGCCTCGCTGCGGACGACCATGCCCTCGCGCGGCGTGCGGAGGCAGGAGGCGGCGAGAGTCCGCTCGCCCTCCACCTCGACCAGGCAGGCGCGGCAATTGCCGTCCGGCCGATAGCCGGTGGAGGGGCGGTGGCAGAGATGCGGGATCTCGACGCCCATCCTCTGCGCGACGGTCCAGATCGTCTCGCCCGGCGCCGCCTCGGCGTCGCGGCCATCCAGCTTGAAGCGCGTGACCTGATGGATGCGCGGCCGATTCACGCCTTCGCTCCTGTCGGCGCTCCGGCGATCGGACGCACTCATGGCACGCGCTCCGGCGCGAAGCGGAGCAGGCTGCGCACCGGGTTCATCGCCGCCTGGCCGAGGCCGCAGATCGACCCGTCCGCCATCACCTGCGCCAGCTCCTCGAGCAGCGGGCGGTCCCATGCGGGCGCCTCCAGCAACGCGGCGGCCTTGGCCGTGCCGACCCGGCAGGGCGTGCACTGGCCGCAGCTCTCGTCGCGGAAGAAGCGCAGCAGGTTGCGCGCCGCCCCGGCCAGGTCGTCGCGGTCGGAGAGGATGACGACCGCGCCCGAGCCGACGAAGCATCCGTGCTGCTCAAGCGTGCCGAAATCGAGCGGCAGGTCGGCCATGCCCTCGGGCAGGATCCCGCCGGAGGCACCGCCGGGCAGGTAGGCGGCGAAGCGGTGGCCGTCCTGCATGCCGCCGCCGAACTCCTCGACCAGCTCGCGCGCCGTGACGCCGGCCGGGGCGCGCACCACGCCGGGGCGGCGCACGCGCCCCGAAAGGCTGACCAGCCGCGCCCCGTGCCGCCCGCGCCGGCCCTCGGCCGCGTAGCCCTCCGGGTCGCGCAGCGCCTCCGGCAGCCACCACAGCGTCTCGACATTGTGGATCAGGGTGGGCGCGCCAAAGAGGCCGCGCTCGCCCGGGAAGGGCGGCTTGTGGCGCGGCCAGCCGCGCTTGCCCTCCAGGCTTTCCAGCAGCGCGGTCTCCTCGCCGACGATGTAGGCTCCGGCGCCGCGGCGGAGATGGATGGGGATGCCGCCCGTCAGCCCGGCCGCTTCGGCCTCGGCGATCGCGGCGCGCAGGCCGGGCAGCAGGTCGGCGTATTCGTCGCGCAGGTAGATCCAGCAGGCCGCCGCCTCGATGGCGAAGGCGGCGAGCAGCATGCCCTCCAGCACGCGGTGCGGCGCCGTCGCCAGCAGGTGGCGGTCCTTGAAGGTGCCGGGTTCGCCCTCGTCGGCGTTCACCACCAGGTGGCGGATCTCGCCGGGCTGGGCCAGCACCAGCCGCCATTTCCGCGCGGCGGGGAAGCCTGCGCCACCCATGCCGCGCAGCCCGCTGCGCTCCAGCGCGTCGAGCAGCGGCGCCGTCCCGGGCGCCGCGCGCAGCAGCGCGTAATCCCCTGGCCCGATCGGTGCGGCGGCCGGCGGATGCGCCGCTTGCACCTCGCGCAGCCGCGCCAGGGTCGCCTGCGGCACCGGCGCATGGCCGATCGCGGCCATGGGCGCCTTGTCGCAGCCGCCCAGGCAGGGCGCGCGCACCACGCGCGTGCCCGGCGGCGGCGCATCCTGCAGCGCGGCGATCAGCGCCTCCGCCCCCGCCATGGCGCAGGACAGGCTGTCGCAGACCCGGATCGTCACGGGCGGCGGCGCCGGCGCCGCATCGGGCCGGATGTCGAAATGCGCGTAGAAGCTGGCGACCTCGAACACCTCGACCGGGGCCAGGCGCAGCAGCTCCGCCAGCGCCACCAGATGCCCCTCGCGCAGGCAGCCTTCGGTGTCGTTCAGCGCGTGCAGGTGCTCGATCAGCAGGTCGCGCCGCAGCGGGAGCGCGCCGAGCGCGGCGCGCACCGCGGCGAGCGCCGACGGATTCGTCGAGCGCCCACGGGGCCCGAGGCGCGGACGGCGCGCCCGCTTCGCATCCCCGTCCATCAGCGCCTGCGCCCCGTCATCCGGCGTTCCTCCGGCGCCCTTGCCGGGCGCTGTCCTTCTCCCGCGAGCTTGGGGAAGGCCGGCGCGCCGGGCAAGCCAGGGCGCGCCCTTGTCATCCCCCGCCGCAGCGCACCAGGCCATCCACCGCGAGGCACCCCCAGGGGCCGGCGATCAGCGGGTTCACCTCCGCCTCGTCCAGCTTCCCGCCGGCCGCCGCCGCGAGGCAGGAGAAGGCCGAGACCGCCTGCGCCACCGACGCGATGTCGGCGCGCGGCGCGCCGCGGAAGCCGTCCAGCAGCGGGAAGCCCTTCAGGCTGCGCAGCATCGCCTCGGCGCGCGCGGGCGTCACCGGCGCGAGGTCCAGCGCCACGTCGCGCCAGAGCTCGGCCTGCACGC
>CAZMCV010000064.1:0-20745 GCA_964564645.1 uncultured Acetobacteraceae bacterium | reverse complement strand
GCCCGGGCCCGACCCGCCCCGTCCAGCCCGAAGGGCGCGGGCCCGAGCAGCGGGGCGGGCCGGCGCATCCGGCGCGCCAGCGCCAGCGCCGCCTTCACCTCCGCCGAGGCCGCGCCGCCGCGCATGCCGTCACGCCCGGCCGCGCAGGGCGGCGACATGCAGCATCGCCTCGCCGAGCGTCAGCCGCCCCGCCTCCTCGGGCGTCCAGCCATATTCCCGCGCGAGGGTCAGCGTGGCGCGCGCCAGCGGATCCTCGAGCGCGGCCAGCACCTCCTCCTCGGTTGCGGCGATGCCGGAGATCCGGTTCACCTCGCGCAGCAGGAACTCCAGCAGCCCCGCCGGCAGCGCGCCGATCTGGTCGAGCGTCAGCGCGGGCTCGACCAGCGCCTGGCGGACCATCAGCGCGCCGGTCAGGTCCTCGTTCTCCTTCGCCGCGCGCGCGATCAGCCGCAAATCGCGCACGGTCAGCGGGCGCAGCCGGACGCGCCGGTCCGCGCCCTCCGCGACCGCGGGCAGCAGGCGCTCCGGCACCTCGACCTCCCGCTCGGCGCCGGCGCCGGCGAGCAGGTCCTCGGCCGTCAGCACGGCGCTACTCCTCCGCGACGGTCAGGAACAGCGCCTGGAAGCCCACCTGCTCCATGACGAACTCGTCCTCGGGCAGGGTGTAGACCCAGCTCTCGAGCTTCACGTCGTGCAGCGTCAAGGTGTTGACCGACCCGCTCGCCGCATTGGCGAGGCGGAGCGTGATGTTGAAGGCGGGCTGCACCCAGGCGGCGGCCGGCCGCGCGCCCCGCGCCTCGCCGAGCATGAGCCCGAGCATCGCGCCGTTCACATAGGCCCGGCCGATGGTCCCGCGCACCGTCACGTTGCCGGGGCGGAGCTGCGAGGCGTAGCGCTGCCCGATCTCGTGATAGGCGCGGATTTCGGTCGTGACCTCGACCCGCACATCCTGCACGCGCCCGACGGTCGCCAGCTCGTACTGGTCGAGCACGCCCTGCGCCGCCTCGCCCTCGGTGTTCTGCGGGGAGGAGAGGACGATGGCGCCATCGGCGCCGGTGTAGACATCCGTGTTCATCGCGCCCGCTCCCCCTTACTGCAGCGTGATGGTGACGGCGACGAAGTCGATCGAGAAGGTCGGCTGCAGCAGCACGTTCACGATCGCCCGCCCCTCGATCTCGTCGCGGCGCGTCGCCGTGACCTCGAGCCGGTAGGCGGTGAGCTGCTCGTCGACCAGCATCGTCGTCAGGAAGCCGTCGATCGCGCTCTGCAGCGCCGCGCGCACGCGGACATTGTTCAGCCGCCCGATGAAGGCGTTGGAGACCTGGCGGATGCCGGCCTTGGCGAAGTCGACGATGCGGCGCGTCGTCACCTGGGTGAAGCCGCCATCGTCGGTGGTCAGCCCGCGCACCACGCGGATGCCGTTGCGCGGCTCGAGCGCCAGGATCCGGTTCTGCACCAGCCCGATGCGCTCGGCATAGGAGAAGCGCTGGGTCAGCCGCGTGACGCCGGGCAGGGTCTTGTTGGTCGGGCTGATCTGCGGCGCGAGCGAGGAGACCAGCGCCGCGACCGGGCCGGCCATGTAGGTGCCGGGCAGGGCGACGTCGGTGTCGGGCGTGGCCGGGTTGAACACGAAGTAGCCCGGTGCCGCGAGGATCAGCCGGTCATTGGTCTGCGCCTGGGCCTGGATCGCGGCGGCATCCGCGCCGTCGGCGCCGATCACCGCCATCAGGTCCTGCTGGCCGTTCTCGGCCGTCTCCAGCACCGGCGGCAGCACGGCCAGCGCCGCGGCCGTGGACAGGCCGGGTGCGACCAGGATCTGCACATCCTCCTTGATCAGCTCGTTGAAGGCGGCGGTGTGCAGCGCCTGGTCGGCGGCATCCGAGACGCCGCGCGCGAAGACGGTGCGCGCGCCGTTGCGGTAGAGCTCGCCGATCATGGCGGAGAGGTTCAGCGACCCGCCGCCATTGACCGCCGGCGCGCCGAAGAAGCCCTCGGCCTCGGCCGCGCTGGACAGGGTGCGGGTCACGCCGGCCTGCGGCGCCGCGGTCGGGCCGACGATGCCGATGTTCCCCGCCGAGATGCCGCGCACCCCGATCAGACCTTCCGAGTTCACCCGGATGTAGGTCCCCGGAAGGATCAGGTTCGCGCTGACAAAGGTCTCCGCCATGGCGTCTCCTTCCTGGAGTTCAGAGGCTCGACAGCCTGAGATGCCGGAAACGGGCCGTCCCGTTGTTCCGGCAGAAGAATCCCACCCGCCCGGGCGGCGTGGCGGCGAGCGCGGGATCCGCGCCTGCCAGCACCACCCGCTCGTTCATCGCCAGCTCCACCCGCCCGCCCTCGACGAGGAGGCGCAGCCGCAGCCACTCCCCCACCGGGAAGCCCTGGGTCGCGTCCTGCCCGCCCTCGGCGAGGAAGGCACCGACGCCGCCCGCCCGGCGGCCGATGATGCGGATCGCGGCGGGTTGCTCGAGCAGCACGAAGGCGAAGCTGGCCGGCGTCGCGAAGCGGAAGACGAGGCCGATGCCCCCTGGCCCGTCGCTGCGCAGCTCGGCCTGCAGCAGGAGGTCGCCGACATCGCCGCCCGCGGCGGCGCTGCGCAGCACCAGCCAGGTGCCGGATTTGTCGGGCGAGAGCCCGTCCGCCCCGCCCCGGCGCGTGCCGGCCTGCGTCACCTCTCCGGCGGCGGCGTCATGCGCCCAGGCGCCCGCCGTCCCCGCGCCGGCGGCATCGATCGCCTCGAAATCGCCGAGCGGGTCGGCCAGCATCTCCGTCGCGTAGCGCAGCCGCGCGGCGCGGAGGGGCGCGTCGGAGAGCATGACGTCCTGCGGCACGGCGCCGAGCACGCCCTCGGGCACCAGGGGCAGGGGGCGATGCTCGAAGCGCACGCTGAAGCGGAGTTCGCGCGCGAGCGGGGCGCCTTCGCCCCCTGGCAGCGCCGGCGCGGCGGCCTCCGTCACCCGTGCCAGGCGCAGGATGCCGCGGCGCCGCAGCAGGCCGGGGTCGGCGGCGATGATGTCGCGCGCGGCCTGCGCCTCGGCGGCGCGCAGCCCTGCCTCGTCGGCGGCGCGGACCCGCACCACCACCTCCGCCTCGATCCGCCGCGCATGCAGCTCGGCCCGCGGCTCCTCGTGCAGGCCGACGAAGCCGCCAAGCCCGGCGAGGCCTGCGCGCGTCGGCAGGACGCTCACCGCGGGGGCGAGCGCGGGTTCGGCCGGCGGCGTCAGCAGGGCGGCGATCTCGCCGGTCAGGGCATCGAGCGCGGAGCCGAGGGTGGCCAGCATCACGGCCAACCCCGGACCCGCGGGCCGCGGATGCGCCTTCGCGCAGACATGAAGCTGGCGTCGTCCATCCTGGCGACCGGTGACCACTCCCGTTGAAGGGAGCCTAGGCCGCAAACAGGAGGAGGGCCAAGTGTTTTCGTTCGCACATATGCACGATACCGAAACGGGAACCCGGCGCGACGCGGGCGGGGCCGCCCCGCGCCGGGTGGCCGTGTGGTCGGCCGGTGCGTCGCTCAGCCCATCGCGCCCCGCGCCGCGACCGGCCAGAGGCACTCGACCCTTCCGCCGCGGACGCCGACATACCAATCGTAGCGGTCGACGGTCGGATCGCAGTGCCCGGGCACCAGGCGCAACCGCTCCTCGAGCGCGGGGGCGGGCTCGCCATCCTCGATCACCAGCTTGCCGTGCTCGTCGGACGCGCTGGCGTAGCGCAGCCCCGGTCGGCCGGCGACGAGCGGCAGGCCGGAATCGACCGCGACCGCCTTGTGCCCCGCATCCACCACCGCGACCCCCGGTATGGCGCGGCTCATCACGCTGGCCAGGACGAAGAGGCTCTGGCGGAAGGGCGGCGGCGCGGCGTTGCGCGCGTAATCCGCATCCATGAAGACGTAGGAGCCGGCCTGGATCTCCGTATAGGTGCCGCTCGCCGCCTCGAGCGCGAAGGTGCCCGTCCCGGCCCCGCCGACGATCGGGCAATCGAGGCCCCGCTGGCGCAATTGCTCGACCGTGCGGCGGCAATCCTCCGCCGCCGCGCCGATCGCGGCCGCGCGCTCCTCGGGCGCGCGGCGATGCTGGGCGCTGCCGTGATAGGCCTGGAGCCCGGCGAAGATCAGGTGCGGGCTCGCCGCGATGCGCTGCGCCAGAGCGACCGCGGGCGGGCCGGGCGGCACGCCGCAGCGCGCCGCCCCGACATCGATCTCGACCAGCACGCGCAGCCGGATGGCGGCGGCCTCGGCCGCCCGCTCCAGGGCCGCGACCTGGGCCGCGTCATCGGCGCAGACGGCGATCTCCGCCACGCGCGACAGCGCCGCGAGGCGGGCGAGCTTGCGGTCGCCGACGACCTCGTTGCTCACCAGGATGTCGGGGATGCCGCCCCAAGCGAGCGCCTCCGCCTCCGCCACCTTCTGCACGCATTGCCCGATGGCGCCGCCGCGCCGCATCTGCAGGGCCGCGATGACCGGCGATTTGTGCGTCTTCGCATGCGCGCGCAGCTTCGCCCCCGTCGGCGCGAGCAGCCGCGCCATGGTGTCGAGATTGTGCTCGAAGGCGTCGAGGTCGAGCAGGAGCGCGGGCGTGTCCACCTCCTCCTCGCGCATCCCGGGCTCGGCGGGCGGCGGTTGCGGCATCGCGGTGCTCCCTGTCGATCGTCCCCGGCGCCAGCCTAGGGCAGGGCATGGTCCGGTGGAACCGCCGGCGATCCCGTCGGAGCGTCCGTCGCCCCCGCCGGCTTCGGGATGGGCCCGGGGGGCCTATCCCATGTAGCTGCGCCGCCCCTCGTCGCGCAGGAAGATGCGCACCAGGTGGCGGCGGCGGGCCGGATCGTCCCAATCCTCGAAGCCGGTGCGACGGTGCACCACGCGGGCATTGTTGGCGTACTGGATCTGCCCGGCCTCCAGCACGAAGGGCACCTGCAGCGGCGGATCCATCAGCATGTCGTGCAGCGCGTTGAGGGCGTCCATGCCCTGGGCGTCGATCTCCCGCCCCAGCAGCCGGTACCCGACAGGCTGGAGGAATTTGTTGAAGCGCGTGCGCACCTCGCCGCCGATCACGCTGAACACCGGGTTCCAGCTGCAGATCGGGTCGCCCTCCGGGTGCTCGCCCTGGCGGTTCCAGGCGAAGGGCCGGTAGAGCCGCGCCAGCAGGGCCGGGTCGCGGGCCCGCAGCGCGTTGTGCGCGCTGTGCAGGCTGGCCACCGCGCTCTCGCCCCCCCGCTTCGCCGTCGCCAGCACCAGCAGGCCGAGATGCGGCGGCGGGTGGTTGAAGCCGTAATCGGTGTGCCAGGAGAGCTCGTCATTCGTGACGTCGGCGCGCACCCGCGGGCCGGTGTCCTGCCCGGTGTCCCAGACATCGTAGAGCATCGTGCCCCTGTAGGCCTGGGCGACGGGGCGCTCGATCATCTGGCTGAGCAGCCAGTAGACCGCCTTCGCCTCCTCCTTCGACCAGCGCTCGACGGGCAGGCGGTGCAGCACGGCGAAGCCGATGCCGTCGCGCAGCACGCCGTGCACGCGGGCCATGAAGCCGCGGCTGGCCTCCAGCGGGAAATCCGTGGCCGAGAGCATCAGCGTCGGCACGGGATGCGCGCGGAGCGTGGCGACCACCGCCTCCAGCTCCTCCAGCACCGGGCCGGGGATCGGCAGCCGCCAATCCTCCGTGCGGATGTCGTCGCGCCGCCAGGCGGTGACGCCGGTGATCTCCGCATCGAAGGGCGCCGTCACGGGCCAGCGGCGCGTCGGCTCCAGCCGCGGGTCGGCGGCGAGATCATCGGGCGGCGGCAGGCTGTCCATCGGCGACGCTCCTTCGTTGACGCATCCGGGGGCACGCAGCACGATCCCGTCCGGCCATCGGAACCGGGAGTGCCGCGCGATGCAGATCGAATACTTCTACGCCCTCGCCAGCCCATGGGCCTTCCTGGGGCAGCGGGAGTTCCTGCACATCGCGGCGAAGCACGGCGCGACGATCGTGCCCTACGTGATCGACTACGACCACATGTTCGAGGCCGCCGGCACCATCCCGCTGCCCAAGCGCCCGCAGCGACGCAAGGACTACCGGCAGGTCGAGCTGCGCCGCTGGAGCGCCTTCCGCCAGGTGCCGTTGAACCCGCGCCCGCGCTTCTACAATGGCGAGGTTTCCGAGCCCGACGAGGGCGAGGCGGCGCGCATGGTGGTGGCCGCGAAGCGCGCCGGCCTCGACAGCCTCGGGCTCTCCTACGCCATCATGCGCGCGGTCTGGGCGGAGGAGCGCTTCCCCTTCGAGCGCGGCGAGCTGCTGGCGATCGCGGCCTCGCTCGGGATGGATGGCGCGGCGCTGCTGGCGGCGGCCGACACGCCGGCGGTGCGGGCGGAGTACGAGGCGAACACGGAGTACTCCATCCGCCGCGGCGTGTTCGGCATGCCGACCTACATCGTCGACGATGGCGACATCTTCTGGGGCCAGGACCGGCTCGAGCTGCTCGAATGGTGCCTGGCGAACGGCATGACGAAGACGGCGCCCTGACGCGGCCTCATGCAAATCGAACCTGCGGCCCGCGAGGCGGGCCGAGGCCACGGATGTGGCCCGCCGCGGCTGCGGCGAAGCCAAGCCGGCGGATGCCGGCGCCGGCGCCCGGGGCATGACATGCGTCTGCATGTCATGAGCCCGATAGGGGGCCGGCCACCACCCCTCAGGAGGTGAGCTGCAGGGTCACCTGCGACGGGCTCACCTTCTGCAGCAGGTCGGGGTAGAAGAAGTCCTTCCACACCACCTCCTTGCGCAGCCGGTTCATCCCGCGCAGCTGGTCCTCGGCGATCTTGAAATTGCGCAGCCCGTCCGGCCCGAGCTTCATGTGGTAGGCAAGCTTCGGCATCAAGGTCGTGGTCAGGCCGAGGTCGAGGCGGAGGAAGTCCGAGACCAGCTTGGCCGCGGCCGGGCGGTCGCTGTTGATGACCTCCGTTGCCTCAACCAGCGCGCGCATATAGGCCAGCGCGCTGTCCTGGTTCTTCTGCACCCAGCCCTTGTTCATGTAGACGAAGCACTTGCCCTCGAGGATGCCGAGCGCGTCCTGGAAGATGTTGGCGCCGCGGATGCCGTTGACCGCCCGCGTCAGCCAGGGCTCCCATGAGGAGAAAGCGTCGATGTTGCCGCGCTCCAGCGCCGCGACCATCTCCGGCGCCTCGACCTGCACGATGCGGTAGTCGGCCGGGTTCAGCCCCTTGTGGCGCACCACCTCGAGCCAGAAGACCTCGCTGCCCGAGCCGCGCGCGACGCCGAGGCGCTTGCCCTTCAGCGCCTCGAGGCTGGTGACGGAGGCGTTGCCCACCATGCCGTACCAGCGCAGCAGGGTCGTGCCATCGGCGACGCAGACCACGTTGGGGTCGAGATTGTGGTTCAGGATGCCGGCCTGCTCGGCGCCATAGGCGCTGACCACCTGCGCGTTGACCACGAAGGCGACCATGGCCGAGCCCGAGGGGCCGGTGTTCACCGTGACGTCGAGCCCGTGCTTGGCGAAGATCCCGCCGCCCTTGGCCACGTAGAAGGCGGAGAAGGAGGGATCGACCCCGGTCGCGATGGTGAACTTCTTCTCCTGCGCCTGCACGATCCCCGGGGCCGCAAGCACAGCAACACCCGAGGCCAGCGCCGCGCGCCGGCCGATCCGCATGCCCTTCGTCATGATTGCCCCCTCTTGTCCCTGATCCGCGTCGCTACACCACCGGCGCGTAGCGGCCGGCGAATTTGAAGGTGGCCCAGCGGAACAGCCGGTCCACGAAGAAGCCCATGAAGCCGAGGCAGAGCAGCGCGACGAAGATGTCCTCGACCAGCATGAACATCCGCGCGTCCCACAGCATCTTGCCCAGGCCCTCGTTCGCCGCGACCAGTTCCGCGGCCACGATCGTCGTGAAGCTGTTGGCCATGGCGATCCGCATCCCCGTCAGGATCGCCGGCACCGTGCCCGGGATGGTGACGTGGAAGAAGACCTGCCAGCGGCTGGCGCCGAGCGAGCGCGCGGCGCGGATCTTGTCGCGGTCGATCCCCCCCACCCCGGTGCAGGTCGCGATGATCACGATGAAGATCGTCGTGTAGATGATCAGGAAGATCTTCGATTCCTCGCCGATCCCGAGCCAGATCACGGCGATGGTGATCATCGCGACCGAAGGGATGAAGCGCAGGAACTCGGTGAAGGGCTCCAGCAGCACGCGCACCGGGCGGAAGCTGCCCATCAGCAGCCCGATCACCACGCCGAGGACGCTGCCGATGACGAAGCCCAGCAGGATGCGCTGCAGGCTCCAGGCCATGTGGTCGAGCAGGACGCCCTCGCGCACCAGCTTGACCAGGTGAACGGCGACGGCGCCCGGCGCGGGGAACAGCACCGAGGGCACGATCCAGGTCGCCGCGGCGTGCCAGATCAGGAACAGCGCGGCGAAGCCGACCACATAGCCGCCGAAGGTCCAGCGCGCGGCGGCGGCGGCGCGCCGGCGGGGCTTCAGGGCGGGCGCCGGGGCGGCCTGCGGGGTGGTGGTCGTGACCGACATCGCGGCGTCCCCCTAGTGCAGCCCGTCGCCGAGGGCGCGCGCCACCTCCTCGCGGATCATGGCGCGCACCTCGCGGTAGTGCTCGATGAAGCGCGGGCTGGTGCGGTCCCGCTCGTCAGGCTCGAGGTCGATCGGCAGGATGCCCTTGATGCGCGAGGCCGGCCCGGCCTGCATCACCGCCACCCGCGTCGCCAGCAGCAGCGCCTCGTCGATGTCATGGGTGATAAACATCACGGACTGCCCGGTCTCGCGCCAGATCCGGTGCAGCTCGCCCTGCAGGACGGCGCGGGTCTGGGCGTCGAGCGCGGCGAAGGGCTCGTCCATCAGCAGCACCTTCGGCTCGTTGGCCAGGACGCGGGCGATCTGGATGCGCTGCTTCATGCCGCCCGAGAGCTCGGGCGGGTGCTTCGCCTCCTGCCCCTTCAGCCCGACGAGGCTGATGTAGTGCCGCGCCCGCTCGCGCCGCTCGGCCTTCGGCGTGCCGCGCATGCGCATGCCGAACTCGACATTGTCGAGGGCAGTGAGCCAGGGGAACAGGCTGTCATGGCTCTGGAACACCACGCCGCGATCGGCGCCGGGCTCGCGCACCGCCTGGCCGTCCACGCGGATCTCCCCCGCGCTCGGCTCCTCGAAGCCGGCCAGCATGTTCAGCAGCGTGGTCTTGCCGCAGCCCGAGGGACCGAGGACGCAGAGGAACTCGCCGGAGGCGATCGAGAGGTCGATGTCGCGCACGGCGAGGTATTCCGCCCCGCTGACGCTGACATAGGCCTTCGACACGCGGTCGAAGGAGATCTCACCCCGCGCCTGCCGCGCCATCCTGCCCCGCGCCTCCCGCACCATGCCCGCATCGATGCATGCCGCGCTTGGGCAAGCAAGACCCATGCCTGTGCCCCGGCGCCCTTCTTCGCCGGGCCGCCGCGCCACCCGGTGCACCGACCGGACGGTTCAAGTCTTGACGCGGTGCAACCGGTCGCGCTTAGGGTTTCCCACCGAGGAGCCAAGCATCGTGGCCAGAGCCCCTGCCGAGACCGAGCCGCATCCCCGCACCCTGGAGGCGTTCGTTTCGCTGTGCGGGAAACGTGCGTGGCGGGCGCGCATGGCGGATCTCGGCGCCCGGGTGCAGGCGGGCGCGCATAGCGGCCGCGCGGTGCAGCAGCGCCATGCGCTGGAGCTGGCGCTGGCGCGGCTGAATGCGGGCGGGGATCTCAAGGGTGCCACGGTCGCGGAACGACGCCTCTGCGGCTTCGCGCGGGAGGCCGTGCGCCTGGCCGACAGCCTGCCCCCGGGCCCGCGCGACCGGCTGCGCGAGCGCCTGCTCGAGGGGCTGCGGGGCGAGGCGACGCTGATCCCCCTGTTCCACCTGCTGCGCACCGCCGCCATCGCCCGCGGCCGCGGCTTCGAGGTCCGCTTCACCGGCCTCGCCGAGGACACGCCACACGATTTGACCCTGACCCGCGAGGGTGCCGTCGCCGAACTGGTCTGCGAGACCGTCTCGGCCGAGGAAGGCCGGCAGATGCACCGCGGCGACTGGTGCCAGCTGGTCGACCGGATCAACCCGGAGCTGCAGACCTGGCTGGCCGCGCATCCCGGACGCTACCTGCTGAAGATGACGCTGCCCACCGGCCTCGCGGGGCCGGAGGCGCTCTCGGCGCTGCAGCAGCGCATCTCGGACATGCTGGCCGCGGAGAAGCGACAGGATTCCGGCGCGCAGGCGGTCCTCAAGCTCGACCCGCTGGTGATCGCCGGCGCCCAGGCCGCGGGGCGGGCCCAGGGCAACGGCCTGCCGGCGCGGCTGCGCGACCAGTTCGGGCCGGAGGCTCACCTGGCCGTCACCATGGAGCCCGGCAGCGGCAGCGTCTTCGTCATGGCCGCGCGCTCCGGGCAGGAGGACGAGATCTCGGGCGCGGTCTGCCGGCGCATGGCGCTCGCCGCCGAGTCCCGCCTGTCCGGGCAACATCCGGGCATCCTCGCGGTCTTCCTCGAGGATCTGGAGCGCGCCGAATGGCGGGTGATGCGCGAGCGGCTGGAGCTGGAAGGCGCGGTCCGACGCTTCCTCACGACACCCTCGGCGCGCGCGGTCGTCGCGGCCACCTGCACCTCCCGCTTCGAGATGTTCGGCGCGCCGCCCCCTGATGGGGTGGCGGAGGGGGAGTTGCGCTTCCGCAACCCGAGCCACCCGCAGGCGAAGAACCCGGTCCTGGCGCCGGCGGTCCTGTCCTCGGTCTGAACGGGCGCCGCTGCCGGTCCCACGCAGCGGTCATCGCTCCGCCCGGCAACCGGCTGCTTTTCGCCACGTTTCAGGGTTCCACTAGTCTTTGTCGCCCATCCTTCGTCGCGGAAGGGCGGCATCGGCGCCCGGGCTTGCGCGCAGGGAAAGGGAACCATGAACGAGAGCGAAGTGCAGTCGAAGCTCGCGGAACTGGATCGGCTTCTTAACGATCCGGATGTTCGGCTGGACCCGCATCGGATCTGGACCCTGCTCGCCGAGCTCAGCGCGCAGGCCCTCGCGGCGCCGCTGGCCCGCCCGGCGCGATAGAGAGAGGCGCGCGCGCCTCCCTCCACCGCGCGTCCCCCGTCAGGCGACCTCGAACAGCCCGGCCGCGCCCTGGCCGCCGCCGATGCACATCGTGACCACGACGTATTTCGCCCCGCGGCGCTTGCCCTCGATCAGCGCATGCCCCGTCATGCGGGCGCCGCTCATGCCATAGGGATGGCCGATCGCGATCGCGCCGCCATTCACGTTCAGCCGCTCATCCGGGATGCCGAGCCGGTCGCGGCAGTAGAGCACCTGGCAGGCGAAGGCCTCGTTCAGCTCCCACAGCCCGATATCGTCGATCTTGAGGCCATGCCGCTGCAGCAGCTTCGGCACGGCGAAGACCGGCCCGATGCCCATCTCGGCCGGGTCGCAGCCGGCGACCACCATGCCGCGGTAGATGCCGAGCGGGTGCAGGCCGCGGCGCGCGGCCTCCTTCTCCTCCATCACCACCGCTGCGGAGGCGCCGTCCGAGAGCTGGCTGGCGTTGCCCGCGGTGACGAAGCGGCCCTCCTTCACGCGCTGGCCGTCCTTGAAGACGGGCTTCAGGCCCTTCAGCCCGTCGAGGGTCGTGTCGGCGCGGTTCCCCTCGTCCTTCTTGAGCAGCACCTCCTTGTGGGAGACGGCGCCGCTCTCCTTGTCGACGATCGCCATGACCGACGGCATGGGAACGATCTCGTCGTCGAACTTCCCGGCGGCCTGGGCGGCGGCGGTGCGCTGCTGGCTGCGCAGCGCGTACTCGTCCTGTGCGTCGCGGGTGACCTGGTAGCGCTCGGCCACGATCTCGGCCGTCTCCAGCATGGACATGTAGAGGCCGGGGACGTGCTCGGTCAGCCAGGGGTCGCGCACGCGGTCGCGGCGCATCTTCTCGGTCTGCACCAGCGAGATCGATTCCAGCCCGCCGCCGACCGTCACCTGCATCCCGTCGGCCACCACCTGCTTCGCCGCGGTCGCGATGCCCATCAGGCCGGAGGAGCATTGCCGGTCCAGGCTCATCCCCGGCACCGTGTCCGGTAGCCCGGCGCGCAGCGCGCACTGGCGGGCGAAGTTGGATCCCGTGCTGCCCTGCTGCAGCGCCGCGCCGAGGACCACGTCCTCGACTTCGGCCGGGTCGAGCCTGGCGCGCTCGACCGCGGCGGCGATCACGTGGCCGCCCAGGGCCTGGGCCTGGGTGTCGTTGAAGGCGCCGCGATAGGCGCGCCCGATCGGGGTGCGCGCGGTCGAGACGATGACGGCGGTACGCATGGCGTAGTCCTTTCCTCCTCGGCGGTCGCGGATGGTAGGGCGGGATCAGGGCGCGGGGGATACCCGCCCCTCCGCCAGGCGGGTCAGGATCTCGATCCGGCGCTGCTGCGCCGCCTCATGCGCGGCCCGCAGCGCATCCAGCTTCTCGTGGAGCGCCATGATCTCGATCTCCGCCTTCAGGTTCACCTCGTCGTCGTGCGAGGCGTCCAGCCGGTCGCGCTGCGCCTGGCGGTTCTGGCTCATCATGATGATCGGCGCCTGGATCGCCGCCAGCATCGACAGCAGAAGGTTCAGGAAGATGGAGGGGTAGGGGTCGAAGGGCCGGGCCAGGACCAGGCTGTTCGGCGTGGCCCAGACGGCCAGGCAGGCGCAGAAGCCGAGGATGAAGCTCCAGGACCCGCCGACCACCGCCACACGGTCGGCGATGCGCTGGCCGAGGGTGAGCCGGTCCGCATGGGCAAGGCCGACATCGCGGCTGATCACGCTGCGGCTGCGGGCGGCTTCCAGCACCATGGTCTCCACCGCGCCCAGCGCCTCGGCGCGGCGGCCGAGCCATGTGCGGGACGCGGCGTGGTGCGTGGTCGGTTCGCTCATGCGCGCCTCCCTCGCGCGGCCCGCATCCCGGCCGCTCAGGTGCCGAGGATCTTCCAAACCCCCTCGGCCGAGATGCAGGTGCGGTCGCCCACCATCAGCATCCCCCGCACGAAGACCAGGCTGCGCGTGGTGCGCATCACCTCCGCCTCGCCCTCGACGAAATCACCGACGCGCGCGGGTGCGATGAAATGCGTGCCGAGATGCACCGTCGTCACCTGGCGCCGCCCCGCCGCCTCCCACACCGTCAGGCCGAGCAGGTCGTCGGCGAAGCTCATCAGCATGCCGCCATGCACCACGCCGCCATCGTTGCGGTGATGCGGCTCGGCGAGGAAGCCGTAGCGCCAGCCCTGGCCGCCCTCCTTCCGCCGGGCCCAGTAGGGGCCGATCAGGGCCGAGTAGCCCTCGACCTCCAGCGGCTTCCAGCCGGCGGCGCGCGGGTCGAAGGCGGGGGGCGTGTCGTGCGGCATCGTCGGTCCTGGCCCGTGTTCGCAACTGCGGTATAGCCCCGGCCCGGCCCCGCGTCAGGCCGCGCCGCGGGGCGCCGGCCAGCCATGGCTGTTCTCCGAGCCAGGCCGGTTGCGAAGCCACCAGGCCCAATCCTCCGGCACCAGGGAGAAGGGGTTCGCGTGGCCGAGCTCCCGCGCCGCCCAGACCGGCCAGTGCGGGTTGGCCAGCGCCGGGCGGCCGAGGAAGACCAGGTCCACCTGCCCCTCCCGCACCACCCGGTCGGCGATCTCCGGGATGCCGAGGTTCCAGCTCACGCCGACCGGGATGCCGACCTCCCGCCGCACCCGCGCCGCGCGCTCCACCATGAAGCCTACCTCGTCGAAGGGCACCTGCATCGCATCGGTGTTCAGCCCGATGCTGAGATCGGCGAAGTCGAGCCCGTGCCGGCGCAGCTCGCCCACCGCCCAGACGCTCTCGTCGAAGCGGATGCCATCGGGGTGGAAATCATCGGAGGCGAGCCGCATGGTCAGCGGCAGCCGCTCCGGCCAGGCGGCGCGCACGGCATCCATCGCCTCGCGGTGGAAGCGGAGCCGGTTCTCCAGGCTGCCGCCATAGGCATCCGTCCGGTGGTTGGCGATCGGCGACCAGAAGCTCGCGCCGAGATAGCCATGGGCGAAGTGCATCTCGAGCCACTCGAACCCGGCCTCCTGCGCGCGGCGCGCGGCCGCGGCATAGGCGCGGTGCAGGTCGTGGATCTCCGCCACCGTCAGCGCGTGCACGGGGAAGGTGTAGCGCCCGCCATAGGGGATGGCCGAGGGCGCGCGCACCTGCCAGCCCTCCGGGTCGTCGGGGGCGATCTGGGTCTTGCCCTCCCAGGGCTTGCGCTCGCTGCCCTTGCGGCCGGTGTGGCCGAGCTGGATCGCCGGCACCGCGCCCATCGCCTTGATCAGGGCGGTAACGCGGCGGAGGCCCTCGACCTGCCCATCCTCCCAGATGCCGGCGCAGGACGTGCCGGTGCGGCCGTCCGGGGTGATGGCGATCTGCTCGGGGAAGACCAGGCCGAAGCCGCCGGCGGCGCGGCTGCCCATCAGCATCACATGGTAGTCGCCCATCCGCCCGTCCGGGCCGCATCGGTACATCGTCATCGGCGACATCACGATGCGGTTGCGCAAGGTGACGTCCTTCAGCGTGAAGGGCGTGAACAGGTCGGGCATCTTGCGTGCGGCTCTCCGGCGGCGCGGGCGACCGTAGGCGCCCATGCAAGGCCGGTCCACGGCCGGCGCGACACGTCCCGCGGATGGCAGCGCCCGCCCTACCGCGCCCCGCGGCAGAGGAAGGGCAGGAAGGTGCTGGCAGTGCCGGCATTCATCGCGGCGATGGTCAGCGCGTCGGCCAGCGCCCCTTCCGCCGCCGAGCGGGGGCAGATGTCGCGCGGGGCGCGGCAGCCCGAGGCGAGGAAGTCCTCGTGCCGCGCAAGGAAGTCGGTGCCGAGCCCCTCGCGCCCGAAGCGCGCCAGCGCCTCGCCCCAGGCGATCCGGTAGCGCGCGCATTTCACCGCCGGCCAGTCCTCGCCGCGCTCGGCCGCGGCGGGCGCGGCGGCGGCCAGCGTCGCCAGGAGCAGCAGCGCCGTCCTCATTCCCGGGGTGCCCCCATCTCCGCGTCCCGGTGCACATGCACCGAGAGCAGCAGGCCGAAGCCCAGCATCGTCGTCAGCATCGCCGACCCGCCATGGCTGATCAGCGGCAACGGCACGCCACCGACCGGGATCGATCCCGTCACCATGGCGATGTTCACGAAGACGTAGAGGAACATGTTGGTGCCGAGCCCGATGGCCAGCAGCCGCCCGTACTGGTGCCGGCAGGTCAGCGCGACGTAGAGGCAGAACAGCACCACCAGCCCGAGCAGGCCGAGCACGAAGACCGCGCCGGCGAAGCCGAATTCCTCGGCCAGCATGGTGAAGATGAAGTCGGTCTGCTTCTCCGGCAGGAAGTTCAGGTGGCCCTGCGTCCCCTGCAGGAAGCCCTTGCCCCAGAGCCCGCCCGAGCCGAGCGCGATCTTCGACTGGATGATGTTGTAGCCGGCGCCGAGCGGGTCGCTCTCCGGATCGAGGAAGGTGGTGATGCGGGCGCGCTGGTAGTCGTGCAGCATCTCGTAGCCGATCGGCGCGGCGATGCCGATGGCGGCGAGGCCGAGCGCGAATTTCCAGAGCCGGACGCCGGCGGCGAAGAACACTGCCGCGCCGATCATGCCCGTGATCAGCGCCGTGCCGAGATTGGGCTGCTTCAGGATCAGCCCGACCGGGATCAGCACCAGGATCGCCGGCGGGATCAGGAAGAGCGGATTGCCCACCCGCTCCCAGCTCGCCCGCTGGAACCAGGCGGCCAGCGCCATCACCAGCGTGATCTTCATCAGCTCGGAGGGCTGCAGCTGCAGCGGCCCGAGATCGATCCAGCGCTGCGCGCCCTTGCCGACATTGCCGTGCACCAGCACCAGCACCAGCAGCCCGACGCCACCCAGCCAGGCCAGCCAGGACAGCTTGGCCCAGACCCGGATGTCGACGAGGGCGACGCAGAGCATGATCACCAGGCCGAAGCCGAAGCGGATCGCGTGCTTGGCGGCATAGGGGTCCGGCCCGCCGCCGCCCGCGGAGTACAGCGCCACATACCCGACCCCGGCGATGGCGCAGAGGAGGAGGACGAAGCTCCAGGGGATCTGCCAGAGCTTGTGCAGGACGAAGCCGCCCTGGTCGCGCCCCGTCAGCAGCCGCTTCTCGAAGGTGGGCATTGTTATGGGGCCCTCAGGCGCCCGGCGGTGGCTTCGCCGCCCTGGCTTTCGCGCCATGGGGCGCGGCGCCCGTTCGGGCGCTCAGCCGCCCTTGGCGGCTGCGGTGGCGGGGGTGCCCTCAGGCGCCGGGCGGCGGCTTCGCCGCCCTGGCTTTCGCGCCATGGGGCGCGGCGCCCGTTCGGGCGCTCAGCCGCCCTTGGCGGCTGCGGTGGTGGGGGTGCCCTCAGGCGCCGGGCGGCGGCTTCGCCGCCTTGGCTTTCGCGCCATGGGGCGCGGCACCCGTTCGGGCGCTCAGCCGCCCTTGGCGGCTGCGGTGGTGGGGTTGCCCTCAGGCGCCGGGCGGCGGCTCCGCCGCCCTGGCTTTCGCGCCATGGGGCGCGGCGCCCGTTCGGGCGCTCGGCCGCCCCTCGCGGCTGCGGTGGTGGGGGTGCCCTCATGCGCCGCGCGGCGGCTTCGCCGCCTGCCATTGCGGCTCTCCCCGGCACGCGGTCATCGCCGCGCCGCGCCGGAGGCGGGCGTCGCCTCGGCCACGCGCGGGCCGGGCGGCGGGCTGCCGCGCAGCCGGGTGAAGGCCTCGACCAGCACCTCGCGCGCCAGCGGCGCGGCGGTGCCGGAGCCGCTGGTGCCGTGCTCCACCACCACCGCGCAGGCCAGGAGCGGGTTGTCATGCGGGGCGTAGGCGACGAAGAGCGCATGCGGCCGCCACTCGCGCGGCAGGTTCTCCACCTTGAAGCCGCGCTCGCGCTGCTCGCGGCTGACGCGGCGCACCTGGGTCGTGCCGGTCTTGCCCGCCATCGCACCGAACTGGCCGGGCAGGCGGCTCGACCTGGCCGTGCCGCCCTCCTCGTTCACCACCGCCCACATCGCCTCCCGCACCAGGCGCAGGTCGCGCTCGGGGATGCCCAGGGAGGGCCAGTCCTCCGGCCGGGCGCCCTTCACCGGCCGCCCGCCGATCGCCCGCGTGAGGTGCGGCTGCACCGCCCGCCCCGTCGCCAGCCGCGCCGTCATCGTCGCCAGCTGCAGCGGCGTCAGCTGGTAGAAGCCCTGGCCGATGCCATGCACCAGCGTGTCGCCGAGGTTCCACGGCTTGCCCTGCGCCTGCCGCCAGGCCCGCGTCGGCACCAGCCCCTTGCGCGCCCCCGGCAGCTCGATGTCGAGATTGACCCCGAGGCCGAAGCGGTTCGACATCGCCGCGATCCGGTCGATGCCCGTCCGCTTCGCCATCTCGTAGAAATAGACGTCGCAGGACACCTTCAGCGCGGTGCGCAGGTCGACGCTGCCATGGCCGTGCTTCTTCCAGCAATGAAACCGCGTGTCGCCGAGATCCATGTGCCCCGGGCAATGCACCCGGTCGCCGGGGCCGGCCACCCGCGCCTCCAGCGCCGCCAGCCCGACCATCATCTTGAAGGTCGAGCCCGGCGCGTACAGCCCGTTCGTCACCTTGTTGATCAGCGGCGTGGAGCGCGAGCTGGTCCATTGCCGCCACTGCGCGGCCGAGACGCCGGAGTTGAAGATGTTCGGATCGAAGGAGGGCTGGGAGGCCAGCGCCAGCACCTCTCCGTTGCGCGGGTCCATCAGCGCGACCGAGGTGCCCTCCTGGATCTTCGCGCGGATCGCCTTCTGCAGCTCGGAATCGACCGAGATCTGCACGTCCTGCCCCTGGATGCCCTCGCGCCGGTCGAGCTCGCGGATCACCCGCCCGACCGCGTTGACCTCGAGCTGGACGGCGCCGGCGCGGCCGCGCAGCACCAGGTCGTGGTGCTTCTCCACCCCCGCCCGCCCGACCCGGATGCCCGGCAGCTCGAGCAAGGGGTCGCCATCCATGTCCTTCTCGGCCGGCGGCGCGACATAGCCGACCACATGCGCCAGGTGCTCGGCTTCCGGGTAGAGCCGCGTGGTGCCGACATCGGTCAGGATGCCGGGCAGGTCGGGCGCGTTGACCTCGAGCCGCGCCATCTCCTCCCAGGTCAGGAATTCCCGCACGATCACGGGAACGAAGCGGCGGCGGCGGCGGACGTCGCGCTCGATCCGCGCGCGCTCATGCGGCTCGAGCGGCACGATGCGCGAGAAGGTCTCGAGCGTCGCCGAGACGTCCTGGGTCTGCTCGGCCACCAGCAGCGCGCGCCAGTTCAGCCGGTTGCCGGCCACGACCCGGCCTTCCCGGTCCAGCACCCGCCCGCGCGGCGGCGGGATCAGCCGGGCGGAGAGGCGGTTCTCCTCGGCGAGCGTGGCGTAGCGGCCGCCCTCCTCGACCTGCAGCCGGTGCAGGCGCGTGGCGAGAAAGGCGAACAGGCCGAGCTGGAAGACGCCGAGCGCCGCGGCGCGACGGGTGAAGACGCCGCGGCGCCGCTCCTCCTGCCGCCGGGCGCCGAGCATGCCGCTGAACCCGCCCCCGGATGCGCGGCGGCGGAACGGCCACCACCCCCGGGCGCTGCTGCCGCGGCCGAAGAGCGGGAAGGCGATCCCGCCGCGCGCCAGCCCGCGCCGCCGGGTGAGCGAGAGCCGCCGCAGCAGCCCGCGCCGGCCGAAAAGGGCGAAGCCGCCCCCGCCGAGCCAGGCGCCGCCGGTGGCGAAGCCGAGCGGGCCCCCGCGCCCGGAGCGGCGGAACGGGTTCAGGCGGCGAAGCCAACCGCGGCGTCCGCCGCCGATCACGGCGCGTTCTCCGCCCGCCGCATCGCCCCGTGCAGCCTGGCCAGCGGCCAGGCCAGGGGCGGGTAAAGTCCGGAAGCGAGCCCGGCGAGCGCCATGCCCGAGGCGAGCGGCCGCAGCCGCCAGGACAGCAGCGAGTCGAGCAGGAAGCCGAGGCCGGCGGCGCCGGCGGCGAGCCCGGCGAAGATCAGCCAGACCGTCAGGAAGGCCTGGCGTGAGAAGAAGAAGCGCCAGCGCACCGCCAGCCCGTGCAGCACCAGCAGCGGCAGCAGCCCCGAGCCGATCGGCTGCGCCGTCAGCAGATCCGCGAGCAGGCCGAGCCCGAAGACCACCGGCGGCGGCATGCCGCCCGGCCGGAAGACCGACCAGAAGAAGACGCAGGGCAGCGCGACGGCCGCGACCATCCCGGGGATGCCGACCGGCGCGGCCGCGACCACCATCAGCACGGCGGTCAGGGTGGCGGGCAGGATCGCGCGCGCGAGCGCGTCCACCCGCCGCAACAGGCGGGGATTGGGCGGCGGACGGCCCGCGGCGCTCGCCATGGCGGGGCCGGGCCCGGTCAGCGCCGCGCCGCGGCGGCGCCCCGGCCGGGCGCATCCGGCCGCGCGACGGCGTCGGGGGGCAGCAGTCCGGACAGCCCGTAGTCGAACAGCCGGACGAGATCGAGACGGTCGAGCCGGGCGAAGAGCTCGACCTCCGGCGCGCCGGCCGCGCTCCAGCGCACGACGCCGACCGGCAGTCCGGCGGGGTAGGCGCTGGTCTCGGCGCTGGTGACCACCCGCTCCCCCTCCTGCGGCAGCACGCCTTCCGGCCAGTGCTGCAGCCGCGGGCGGGGGCCGTTGGAGCCGGCGAGCAGCGCGCGGGCGCGGCTGCCCTCGAGCGTGACCGGGATGCGGCTGTTCATGTCGGTGACCAGCAGGACGCGGGCGGAGCGGCTGCCGACCTCCGTCACCCGGCCGACGAAGCCTCGCTCGTCCATCGCCACCTGGCCCTTGCGCAGCGCGTGATGCGGGCTCGCGGCCAGCAGGACGGCGCGGGCATAGGTGCCGCCGCCATCGGCGACGACGCGGGCGGTGCGGAAGGCGGGCGCGGCCTCGGGCACGAAGCTGGTCTGGGCGCGCAGCAGGTCGTTCTCCGCCTGCAGCGCCAGCGCGGCCGCCTGCCAGCGGCGCAGGCGCTCATTCTCCTCCCGCAGCCGGGCGTTCTCCTCGCGGATGGCCAGGAGGTGCCGCGCCTCCTCGACCGTGTCGCGCACGGCGCCCACGGGCTCGCGCAGCGCCGCCCAGATGGGGGTGAGCAGGTCGATCAGCGCGACGCGCGCGCGCTCGGCGAGCACCGCATCCGCCTTGCCGAGCAGCATGGCGCCGAAGGCGGCGGCGATCATCACCGGCAGGGAGAGCCGCGCCAGGGCCTGGCGGAGCGGGATGCTGAGACGGATCACGGCCCCCTGTCCCGTGCGGTTGCGCGCATACCCCGGACCCACCCTTCTTCCTACGCCGGATCGGGTGCCGGCCGGAAGCCGCGATCAGCCCTTCGGCGGGCCTCCCCCGCCGCGATCAGTACATCGAGGAGAGCACCTGGCGCAGCCGCTTCATCTCCTCGAGCGCCCGCCCCGTCCCGAGCGCGACGCAGGACAGCGCGTCCTCCGCCACCACCACCGGCAGCCCGGTCGCGTCGCGCAGCACCTCGTCGAGGCGGGCGAGCAGCGACCCGCCGCCGGTCAGCACGATGCCCTTGTCCACGATGTCCGCGGCGAGCTCGGGCGGGGTGTTCTCGAGCGCGACCTTCACCGCCTCGACGATCGCCGCGACCGGCTCGTTCAGGCTCTCGGCGATCTGGCGCTGGCTGACGACGACCTCGCGCGGGACGCCGTTCATGAGGTCCCGGCCCTTGACCTCGGTGATCGGGCCTTCCTCGGCCTCGTCCGGGGCGCGGGCGGCGCCGATCTCCATCTTGATCCGCTCGGCGCTGCTCTCGCCGATCAGCA
>CAZMCV010000063.1:0-21136 GCA_964564645.1 uncultured Acetobacteraceae bacterium | reverse complement strand
GCAGCCCGCTCAGCGCCGCCGCGACCGGCCCGGGCAGCGACCGCGGCAGGGCGGGCGGCGTCCCCGGCGCCACGAGCAGGGGCAGCAGCCAGCGCGTCGCCGCGGCGGCGGCCAGCACCCCGGTGCCTGCGAAGATCCCGAGCTGCACCAGCCCCGGCAGGCCCGAGCCCAGCATGGCGGCAAGCCCCACCGCCGCCGCGCCGGCGGCCAGGCGGAGCGTCGGCCAGATCCGCGAAGCCGCCTCCGCCAGCGCCTCGCCCGGGCGGCGCAGGGTCAGCAGCAGGATCGGGTGGTCCACCGTCACGCCCAGCATGGTCATAGCGAAGCCGAAGGCGATGCCGTGCACCGACCCGCCCGAGGCCAGCGCCGCCGCCGCATAGCCCGCGACGATCCCGCACCCGAGCGGCACGGCGGCGAGCGCCATCAGGGCCAGGGAGCGGAAGCGCCACCACAGGAACCCGGCCAGCGCCAGGGCGGAGGCGATGGTCACCATCCGCACATCGGCCCGGATCGCCCCGGCCGCCTCGGCGGCGAAGACGCCGGGCCCGCTCAGCAGCAGGCGCGCGCCCGGCGGCGGGCGGGCGGCTTCGAAGGCCGCGCGGAAGGCGGCGATGGCCTCCCCCTGGGCGTCGGCATCGAGCCCGCCCGCCCCGGCGGCGCGGGCCAGCAGCAGGGCGCGCGGGCCGCCGGGGGGCGCCGGGCGGGCGAACCAGGCGCCGTCGCGCACCTCCAGCCGCGTCCCGGCCTCGCCGAGCCAGGTCCGGGCGAGGCCGAGGAAGGCCCCGGTCGGGTCGGCGAAGCCGAGGCGCGCGACCAGCGGCGCGGCGGAGGAGCGCAGACCGTCCAGCAGTGCCTCCAGCCCGGGGCGCAGCGCGTCGGCCGTGAAGGCCCCCGGCACCGTCCCGGGCGAGAGCAGGTAGCGGTGGCGGAACAGCAGCGCCTGCTCCGCCTCGGTCAGGGTGGTGGTGCCATCGGCCACCAGCGCGAAGCGGCCGGATTGGCGCAGCCGCGCGGCCGTCTCCCGCGACAGGCGGGCGAGCTCGGCCGGGTCCGCCCCCTCGATGCCGGCCAGCAGCAGCGTGGTCGCGGCGCCGCCCTCCAGCTCGCGCAGCAGGAAGGTGCTGGCCGGGGTACGGCCGGGCGGCAGGAATTCGACGAGGTCGGTGCGCAGCCCGACCGTCGCCCCCAGCGCGGCACCGAGCGCGGCCAGCAGCGAGAGGACGGCCAGCAGGCGGCGGGTCATCCGGGGACGGGGATCACCCGCATGCGCGTGGTGCCGCCGCCACCCTCCGTGTCCACCTGAAGGATCTGCGCCCCCCGGCCGGTGACGGTGATGCGCTGCACCGCCGCCAGCAGCCGCAGCGAGAGCGGGGTGAGGACCAGACGCCAGGGCGGGCCCGGCTCGAAGCCCACCCGGTAGAAGCGGCGCAGCGCCGCCAGGTCGCCGGCCAGGGTGCCGCGGATGGCGGTGACCAGCGCCTCGATCTCGGGCTGTTCGGGCAGGGCGAAATCCTGCCGCACGCCGCGGTCGGGGCGCTCATAGACCAGCCGGTCGCCGGCGACGCGGAGGATTTCCTGGATCGGCGCGGTGGTGCGCTTCTCGAGCCGGTCCGGCGCCTGCCAGGCGAGCGTGCCCTCGCTCGGCAGGGGCAGGTCGAGCTCGGGGATCGCCTTTTCCTCCGTGAAGCGGGCGCGGGAGGCGGGGATGGCGGCGAAATCGCGCATCAGCGCGTCCAGCGCGGGATCGTCGCCGGCGCGGGCGACGGCGGGCAGGAGGACCAGGACGGCGAGCACGGCACGGCGCGCCGGGCTCACGGCGCGCGCCAGACATCGTGGAAGTTGAACCAATTGTGCGGATGGGCGCGGGCGATGGCCTCCAGCCGCGCGGCATAGGCCCGCACCCGCTCCGCCACCGCGGCCTGCCGCGCCGCGCCGCGCTGGCCCGCCGGCAGGGGCTCGGCGAAGGGCTCGAACCGCACCTCGTAGTGGCGGGGGCCGCGCCAGACGCCGAAGGCGAGCATGACCGGCGCGCCGAGCACCACGGAAAGCAGGTGCGGCCCCACGGGGAAGGGCGCGTCCTCGCCGAGGAAGGGCACGGAGAGGAAGCGGTCGCCGCCCGGCGCGCGGTCGGCGAGCAGCCCGACCAGCCCGTTGCCCTCCAGCACCTCGCGCGCGCGCAGCATCGCATCCGGCGTGCCGAGCGGGATGATGGCGTCGCGGTGGCCGGGCCCCGCGATGGCGCCGAAGACGGCGTTCAGCCGCGCCGCATTCGCCTCGTGCATCATCACCGCGACCTCGACCGGGCAGCCGGCATCGGCGACGGCCCGGAGCGCCTCGAAGCTGCCGAGATGGGCGCCGAGCAGCAGGCAGCCGCGCCCCTCGGCGATGCGCGCCTGGATCGCCTCCAGCCCGTGGACCTCGATGCGGTAGCGCCCGGTGCGGCCGGAGAGCAGGAAGACGCGGTCAAGGATGGTGGAGGCGAAGGCGAAGTAGAGCCGGTAGAGGTCCCGCCAGCCCGGATCGCGCCCCAGCGCCCGGGCGAGGAAGCGGCGCGAGGCGGCGCGCGGGCCCGGCGAGGAGAGCAGGAAATAGGCGGTGATCGGATGCAGCAGCGCCTGGCCGGGCCACCAGCCGATCCGGGTGACGAGCCAGACCATGAAGCGCGCCAGGGTGACGCTGCCGCGCTCCCGCACCGCGGTCCAGCCGGCTTCGCCCTCCGCGCCGGCCTTCAGGGTGGCGCCGGGCATGCGATCTCGCCGGTGGCCACGGCGACGCCGTCGCGGCGGGCGGTGAAGGCGCGGCGCGGCGGGCCCTCGGTGGCGGGGCGGGGCGGCCCGAGCTCGATCTCGACCGTCTCGCCGGGCGCGACCGGGGCGGTGAAGCGCACGCGCAGCAGCCGCGCTTCCCCGGTGCAACCCGCGGCGGCCAGGATGGCGTCGAGCAGCAGCACGCCCGGCACCACCGGCCGGCCGGGGAAATGGCCGGGCAGGCAGGGATGGTCCGGCGGGACGAGGAAGACCTCGGTCACGCGCCGCCCGCCGGGTCGGGGTCCAGCCGCGCCAGCGCCCCGCGCGGCAGCTTGCCCAGCGCATCCCGCGGCAGGGCGGGGACCAGCAGGATCGGGCGCGGCAGGAAGACCGGGTCGAGATGCGGGCGCAGCCCGGCCAGGATGTCCTCCGCCCCCAGGCCCGGCGCCACCACATAGGCCTTGAGCCGCGCGGCCGGGTTCCGCTCGAGATCCTCGGGGGCGATGAAGACGCCGTCCTCGACGCCCGCGACCTCCATCAGCCGCCGGTTCAGCTCGGCGAGCGACGCCCGCCTTCCGCCGAGCTTCACCAGATCCGCCCGGCGGCCGAGCAGGCGGAAGCGCCCGCCCTCCACCGGCTCCGTGACATCGGCGAGCGGCACGGCGCCGAGCCCCGGCACCGTCGCGACCCCCTCCGCCGCCATCGAGACGCCGCGATAGGGCAGCCAGTCCGGCTCGGCGATGGTGCGGCGGCTGGCGAGCGAGCCGGCCTCGGTCGCGCCGTAGATCTCGAGCATCGGCGCGCCCCAGTCGCGCTCCACCGCCTCGGCCAGGCTCGCCGCCAGCGGCGCGGTCGCCGAGATCGCGGCGGCGAGGCCGTGCGGCCGCCGCCCCTCGGCCAGGATGCTGCGCAGATGCACCGGCGTCGTGACCAGCACGCGCCGCCCCGGCAGCGCATCCAGCGCGTCGAGCACGTCCGCGGGGAAGAAGCTCGCCCCGGCATAGGGGGCGAGGGCGGCGTGCAGCGGCAGCACCACCGTGGTCTCGAAGCCGTACATGTGCTGCGGCGGCACGGTGGCGACGAGGCTCACCGGCGGCCCGTCCCCGGCGCGGAAGCCGAAGCGCTCGGCGGCGGCGAGCGCGGCGGCGACCAGCGCGCCCCAGGGCTTGGGGTGGGCGGTCGGCTCGCCGGTCGAGCCGGAGGTGAAGCCGATCGCGGCGATCCGGGCGGCGGGGATCTCCGGCGCCGAGGCCTCGCCCATGGGTGGGGCCTCGTCCCGGTCGAGGCGGATCGACGGCACCGCCTCGACCGGCCGGTCGGCCAGGGCGTAGGTGCCCGGGTAGAGCGCGGCCAGGCGCGCCATCCGGGCGGGGGAGGGATCGGCGTTCAGCAGGGTGACGTGGCCGCGCACCAGCGCCGCGGCGAAGCCGAGCAGCGCCAGGTAGCGGTCCTCGCAGAGATTGGCCGCATGGGCGGGGCCGGCGGGCAGGCGGGCGGCCAGCGCAGCGGCCTCCGCCAGGAAGCGCCCGACCGTGACGGGCCCGCCCGGACGGTGGCAGAGGATCTCCGCCGGCGCGCGGGCGGTCAGCGGCCAGCGTCCGGCCAGCGCGGCGTCGGGCCGCCCGGGGATGTCGGGCGGCATCTAGGCGTCCGGCGGCGCCTGGTGGGCGAGCCGGACCGCCCTGAGCGTCCGCGCCGGGCTGGCCCGCCCATGCCGCGGGAAGCGCCGGTTGCGCACCGCATGCTCGCCGAGGAAGAGGGCAGCGCAGAGCGCGAGCTCGGCCGCGGGCAGCCAGCCCACCGGCCGGTCGAGGATGGCGAGCAGCCCGAAGGCGGCGGCGAACCCCCCCAGCAGACCGGCCCAGAGCCAGGTCAGGCGCCGGGTATAGGCGCCATCCGCATCCGGCAGCCCCGCCGGGTCGCAGCGCCCGTAGCGGGTGATCAGCGGCTCGCGCCCCGGCAGCAGGGTGACGCCGAAGCGCAGCGCCGCCGCGAGGTTGAAGGCCATGCCGAGGATCGCCGGCCCGCGCGTCCCGAGCAGGGAGAGCGCGAGGGCGGCGCACAGCAGGTCGAGGAGGAGGAAGGCGCCGCCCAGCGCGGCGAGCCCCCACCAGCGCCGCAGCGCCTCGGTCGCCCAGGTCGCGCGGGTGGGCGGGACCGCGCCCAGGGAGGCCATGGTCACGTGGCCGACGGCGCGCCTGCGCTCGCCATGCTCAGCCCGTCCGCTGCTTCTCGATATGCAGGGCCAGGCCGCGCAGCGAGGCGAGGACGCCGTACTTCTTCTGGTCCTCCGAGCGCAGCTTCACGCCATAGGCCTTGGAGACCGCGAGCGACAGCTCGAGCGCATCGATCGAGTCGAGGCCGAGCCCCTCGCCGAAGAGCGGCGCCTCGGGCGCGATCTCCTCCGGGCTCATCTCGAGGGACAGGGCGGAGACGATCAGCCGGGCCAGTTCCAGCTCGAAGGGCGACAGGTCGGACGGGCCTTCCGCGGACGCGCCCCCGGATCGGGACGGCTTGTCCGCCGGAAACTCTGTCGCGGCTGCGGACATGGAGAGGCTGCCTCTTCGGTTCCTGGCGTCGCGCGGCGAGGACGCGCCTGTCATCGAACGCCATCATTAGAAGGTCCGGCAGCAGAATGCCAGGAGCGGCGGCGGCGCGAAAATGTCACGGCGCGTCATGCGCCGGCGCCCGAACGGAAGGCCTTTGGGTTAATCGAACGGATCTCCTCCGGCCGCCACCATCGCCGTCGAGCGGAAGAGCGTGAACGACACGCCGGCGACGAGGGTTGCGTTGAAGGTGCTGCGGAAGAGCGGGCTGTCCTCGTTCGTCGCGCCCGAGAAATTCGCGAGCCGCCCGCCGATTGCAATCGAGATGCGCTCCGTCACCGGCACGCGCCAGGAGCCCTGCAGCCGCAACCCGAGATAGCCGCCGGAGGCGTCGTAGGCCGGGCGGCCGGGCCGGGCGTATGGCGCCTGCACCTCGTACCAGTAGTCCATCAGCAGGCCCGAGGCGAAGACCGGGCCAAGGCCGAGGCGCCCGCGCGCGCCGGGAAAGCCGAGATCGACGCGCTCGAGCGCGATCTCGGGCGCGAAGACGAAGCCGCGGAAGCGGATGCGCTCGAGGTCGGTGCCGAAGACCGCGCGCAGCGGCGTCTCGACCGTGATGCGCGTGCGGTTCTCCGCATCGCGCCAGGGGACCCAGCGCAGCGACGGCCCGATCTCGCCGAGATAGTCGAGGTCGGGCATGCCGCTGCGCGCATCGTTGTCGCTGGACTGGCTGCCGAGCGCACCATTGAGGTTGATCGAGAATTCCAGGTCCCGCGCGCGGACCATGTGGCCGCGCACGCCGCTCTCGTCGCTGCGCAGCAGCTCGCCGCGATAGATCAGCCAGGGCAGCACGGCGCCGCGCGCATGCGCCTGGCCGGCGGCGGGGTAGTCGGGCAGCAGCGCGCCGCCGCCGAAGACGCCCGCCTCGAACAGCGGGCGCTGCGCCGGGGCCTGCGCGAAGGCGGGCGCGGCCAGCCCGATCCCGGCCGCCAGCGCGGCTGCCCCCCGCCTCATCCCGCCGGGCGTTCCGCGACGAGCAGCACGTTCGGCAGCGGCGTCCATCCCCAGCAGGGCGCGACGGAGACGGCGAAGCCCGCCGCCTCGAAGCGCCCGGCGAGGACGGTCAGCGGCAGCGGCGCGATCTCGACGCCGTCGCGCCGCACCGCGCGGCCGAGCCACTCCATGGCGAAGCCGAGCCGCGCGCGCCAGCCGCAATCGGGGTCGAAGGCGCGGACCAGCACCCGCCGCCGCGCCGCGGCGATGATGCGGTCGAGCAGCGTGTGCTGCGCCGCCTCCGGCATCTGCAGCAGCACGTCGATGAGCAGGACGGTGTCGCAGGGCGGCACCTCGGCCGTGGCGAGGTCGGCGACCGTGTAGCGCGCGACCGGCGCGCCGCCGCGCTGGGCGTGCAGCACCGCGGCGGCGCGCGCCGCATCGGCGATCTTCGCGGCCTGAAGGTCGAGGCCGGTCACCTGCTCCGCCAGCCTCGCGGCCAGCAGCGCCAGGCCGAGCTGCCCGCGCCCGCAGCCGAGATCCGCGACCTGGCCGAAGGGCGTGGCGGCGGCGTGGCCGAGCACCGCCGCCGTCGCCGGATCGGTCCGGAGCTTGCCGCGCACGAAGCCCTGGGCGAAGCGCGAGGCGCCCCGGTAGTACCCCGCGACCGTGTCGATCAGCGGCGCGAGATCGGGTTCCGCGGCCGCGTGGCTCACGCCGCGGCCCGCGCGGCATAGGCGCGGAACAGGCCGAACTGCACCTCCGACCCCGCCGATCGCAGCCCGGCCTCGGCCAGCGCGCGCTCGATCGCGGCGGGCGGCACGCAGGCATCGATCGTGTCCCAGAAGTAGCGCATCAGGGTCGCCGCCTCCGCCCCGCCCCCGGCCAGCCGGCCGAGCAGCGGCACGACCCGGCCGAGATAGAAGCGCGCCGCGGCGTAGGCGAGGCGGCCTTCGGGGCGCCCGATCTCGAGCAGCAGCACGGTCCCGCCGGGCCGCAGCACGCGCCGGTATTCCGCGAAGGTCGCGGCGAGGTCGGCGACATGGCGCAGCGCATACCCCATGGTCACGACATCGACGCAGGACTCGCCGAACGGCAGCGCCTCCGCCCTGCCGCGGATCAGCGCGACGCCCGGGCCCAGCCGGCGCCGCGCCTCGGCCAGCATCCCCTCGCTGGGGTCGAGGCCGATGACATCGCCGGGCCGCCCGAGGATGCCGAGCGCCTCCCGCGCCACCAGCCCGGTGCCGATCGCCACGTCGAGCAGCCGCTGGCCCGGGCGCAGCCCCACGCGCAGCAACGCCTGGCGCCGGTACCAGCCGCCCGAGCCGAGCGAGGCGAGCGCGTTGATCCGGTCGTAGGAGCCGGCGGTCCGGTCGAAGATCCCGCGCACAAAACCGTCGCGCGACGTCCCGCCGCCATAGTACCGCGCCAGCGGCGGGTGTGGCGCGGCGCCGGTGTCCTGGACTTGCTGCATGCGCGCGGGCAAGGTAGCGCCGGTCAATGCGCGTGGCGAGAGGCCCATGTCGCCCTTGGACGTGCGTGATTATTCCGATGGCGTGCAATCCTCCTCCCGACGGATCGCCGCGCTGTGGCTGGTTCCCGCCTTCTATCTCTGCCTCGCGGCGTTCGGGCTCTCCGCGCTGGCGATCAGCCTGCCGGCCGGGCTGCTCCACCAGATCCTGCCGCGCCGGCTGGGGGAGCGGCTGGGGCGGTTCGCCATCATGGCGGGATTCCGCTACTTCGTCGGCCTGATGCGCCTGACCGGGGTGCTGCGCGCCGATTTCCGCGCGCTCGACCGGCTGCGCGACGAGCCCGGGATCGTGATCGCCGCCAACCACCCGACGATGCTGGATGCGGTGCTGCTGATCTCGCGCCTGCCGCGCGTGGCCTGCATCACCAAGGCGACGCTCTGGGACAGCACCTTCCTCGGCGGCAGCATCCGCCTTGCCCGCTACATCCGCAACGACACGCCCCTGCCGATGATCCGGGACGCCGCGGCGACGATCCGCCAGGGCGGCCGGCTGGTGATCTTCCCCGAGGGATCGCGCACGGGACGGTTCCCGGTGGACCGCTTCCACCGCAGCTTCGCGGTGATGGCCAGGGCGGCCGGCGCCCCGGTGCAGGCCGTCCTCATCGAGGCCGACAGCCCCTACCTGACCAAGCGCTGGCCGTTGTTCCGCCGGCCGCGCCTGCCGCTGGTGTTCCGCTTTCGCCTCGGGCCGCGCTTCGAGGTGGGGGAGGACCCCGAGGCCTTCACCCGCGCGCTGGAGGCCTGGTTCCACGAGGCGCTGGGGGGCGGGGCGCCGCCGCACCGATGACGGCCGAGGATGCCGCCCGGCTGGTCCTGATCCCGAGCTACGACACCGGGCCGATCGTGCTCGGGACGGTGCGCGCGGCGCTGGCCGCCTGGCGCCCGGTCTGGGTGGTGGTCGATGGCAGCACGGATGGCACCGCGGCGCTGCTGTCCGACCTCGCCCGCGGGGAGCCCGGGCTCGAGGTCTTCGTGCTGCCGCGGAACGCGGGCAAGGGCGCGGCCGTGCTGCACGGGCTGCGCGAGGCCGAGCGCCGCGGCTTCACCCATGCCCTGGTCATGGACGCCGACGGCCAGCACCCGGCGGACCATGTCGCGGCCATGATGGCAGCCTCCCGCGCGGCGCCGGAGGCGATGATCCTCGGCCGGCCCGTCTTCGGCCCGGACGCGCCGATGCTTCGGGTGCGCGGCCGCCGCATCTCGAATTGGTGGGCGCGTCTGGAGACGCTCGGTGCGGGGATCGGCGACAGCCTGTTCGGCTTCCGAGTCTATCCCGTGGCGGCGCTGCGCGCGGTGATGGAGGACACGCGCTGGATGCGCCGCTTCGACTTCGACCCGGAGGCCGTGGTGCGGCTGAGCTGGCGCGGCGTCCGGGCGGTGAACCTGCCCGTCCCGGTCCGCTACCTGACCGCGGCGGAGGGCGGCGTGTCGCATTTCCGCTACGGGCGGGACAACGTCCTGCTCACCTGGATGCACACGCGGCTGGTCTTCGGAATGCTGCTGCGGCTTCCGGCCCTGCTGTCGCGCCGCCTGGCGCGGCGGCGGGAGGGCTGACGGCGTGTGAAGGAACGCCCGTCAGCCCCGATCCCGGAGAAGTCTCCCAAGTGACGGCACAGCGCGTTCCTTCGCCGGTTCGATGGCTTCCGATGCTCCGGGCGCCGCGGCGGGAGGCAGCGCCACGGAGCGCAGGCCGAGCGCCGCCAGCCGCGCCAGCAGGGCGGGCAGCACCTCCAGCACCACCGGCCCGCCATCCGGGGCCCGGGCCGGGCGCCCGTCATGCAGCAGCAGGATGTCGCCCGCGGCGAGGCCCCGGGTGAGCCGCCGCAGCACGTAGCCCGGCCACCCGACCACCCCATCCGCGCCGCGGCGTGTCCAGGACACCAGCGCGAGGCCCGTCGCCGCCAGCACCGGGTCGAGCAGCGGGCTGCGCAACCCGGCCGGCGGGCGGAACAGGGTGGGGGCCGCGCCGGTCGTGTCGGCGATGGCGCGCTGGGCCGCCGCGATCTCCCGGCGCATCGCCCCGGGCGGCCAGGCGGCGAAGCCGAGCGGGTGGCGGTGGGTGTGGTTGCCGATGGCATGCCCGCGCCGCGCGATCTCCCGTGCCAAAGCGGGGTGCCGCATCGCCCGACGCCCGATCAGGAAGAAGGTGGCGCGGGCGCCGGCGGCATCGAGGTGATCGAGCACGCGCGGCGTCACCTGCGGGTCGGGCCCGTCATCGAAGGTGAGGGCGACGCCCCCGCCCTCGGCCGCGGCGGTGGGCAGGCGGGCCAGGTTGGCGCCGATCATGGCGCTGCGGGGATGCATGCCACAGGCGAGCAGCGCGTGGTTCGCGGCGAGCAGCGCCGCGGCCTCGGCCCAGGAGGAGGGGCTCGCCGCCAGCGCCGCCGCCGCCCCGCCATGCACCCAGAGGGAAGCGCGCACCACCGGCGCCGGGCGCCAGGGGCGCGGCCCGGTTTCAGGCGCGACGCGGCCCTCGGGGCTGCGGGGCTCGGGGGGCAGGCGGTGTCTCCCTCGGCGATCGACGGGGCGGACGATAGGTCGGTGCGGGGTCGGATCACAATCGCGTTGCGCGACGCGCCGCCCGTCCGGGAAGGCCGGGGCGGGGCGCCGACACGATCCCGAGCGTCGCGACGTCGTTGTATACGACTCTGGTTCGAAGCGGCCGATGATCGGCCATGCGCCGATTCCCCCGAAGCGCTCCCACGATCCGACGCCGCCTGCTGGCGCCTTCCCTCCTGGCCCTGCCCGCCTGCGCGGCGATCCCGCGGGGCGGTGCCATGCCGGCGGGGCGCGACCTGCGCTACGGCACCGGGACGCGGCAGCGGCTGGATCTGCACCTGCCGCCGCCTTCCGCGCCGCGCCCCTGCCCGGCCGTGGTGTTCTTCCACCCCGGTGCCCTGCACTTCGGTGACAAGGGCGAGCCGCACAACCGCGCCCTGGCCGCTGCCCTGGCCGCGGGCGGGGCGGCGGTCGCGGTGCCGAATTATCGCCTGGGGGCGGAGGGGCGCTTCCCCCGCTTCCTCGAGGACGCGGCGGCGGCCACGGCCTGGGTGGCGCGCCAGGCCGGCCGGCTCGGCGTGGACCCGGAGGCGCTCTTCCTCGCCGGCCATTCGGCGGGGGGCTACATCGCGGCGATGCTGGCGCTCGACCGGCGCTGGCTGGACGCGGCGGGCCTCGCGCCAGGCGCGGTCGCCGGCGCGATCGGGCTTGCCGGCATGTACGAGTTCGACGCCGCGGACCTGTTGCTGCGGCCGGTCTTCGGTGAGCCCGAGGATCCCGCCGCGCAGCAGCCGGCGACCCATGCCCGGCCGGACGCGCCGCCGCTGCTGCTGCTCGCCGGCGCGCTCGACCTCGTGGGCGGGCAGTTCCAGGCCCTGGCGATGGCCCGGCGGGTCCGCGAGGCGGGCGGACGGGCCCATGCGCGGATCTACCCCTGGATCGGCCATATGGGGCTGCTCGCCCCGCCGCTCTCCGGGCAGGCACCGGTCGTGGAGGACATGCTGCGCTTCATGGTGGCGGTGCGCGGCGCCGGGGCGGGTCCGGGGCACTGGTCGCCGCGGCCCGCCGCATCAGGCCACCTTTGAGCTGCAGCGGCGACGTCGCGCCGGCCTGTGACGCTACAGGAGCCCCTCCCGCCTAAAGCTGAACCACCTCCCGTTCCCGACGATCAGGTGGTCGTGGAGCACGATCGAGAGGACCTCGGCCGCCGCCCGGACCTCCTTCGTCATCTCCACATCCGCCGTCGACGGGGTCGGGTCGCCGGAAGGGTGGTTGTGCACCATGATCATCGCCGTCGAATGCAGCTCGAGGGCGCGCTTGACCACCTCCCGCGGGTAGACGGGGGTGTGGTTCACCGTCCCGCGCGCCTGTGCCTCGTCGGCGATCAGCCGGTTCTTCGCGTCCAGGAAGAGGACGCGGAACTGCTCGATCCGCTCGCGCGCGAGGACGGCGTTGAGGTAGTCCAGCAGCCGGTCCCAGTTGTTGAGCAGCGGCCGCTCGACCACCTCCGCCCGGGCCAGCCTGAGCGCCGAGGCCTGCACGAGCTTGATCGCGGAGACGCTGTGGACCCCGAGGCCGCGGGTGTCGAGCAGCGCCTTCTGCGGGGCGGCGAGGACATTGGCGTAGCTGCCGAAGCGGTTGATCAGCGCCTTCGCCAGGGGCTTGGTGTCGCCCTTTGGCATGGCGAAGAAGAGCAGCATCTCCAGCAGCTCGTAGTCGGCCAGCGCGTCCGGACCGCGCTCCAGCAGCTTCTCGCGCATCCGCGCGCGGTGGCCGTGCGGGCCCGTGCTCGGGAAGGGCAGGCGGGCGGGCTCCGCCCGGCCCCCTTCGCGGGCGGCGCCGCGGGCTTCCGCCGAGGCGGGGGCCGGGCGCCGGTGCCAGGACGGCAGCCCCTCGCGCCGGCCCGCCGCGGCGACGGACGTCGCGACGGGGGACGGCATCTCCGTCGGCAGGCGCGCCGGGCCCTCGGCGACGCCGCCGCCGCCTTGAGGCGCCGAAGGCCATTCGGCGTCGGGGCCTGCGGCGCAGGGCGCCGCGACGCCCCGGGGCGCGAGCCACCTGCCCAGGCGACCAAGGATCTGCATGCAGGACCTCAACACAACCCTTGGTTGCAGTTGCCGATCTGATCGATTTCTGGGCGTGTCAGCAAGGGCCCGCGGCCACATTGACGGTGATTTAACGCCCCAGGATCCGGTCGGCCTGCGCTTTGCCTGCGCCGAGCAGGACGCCCGACCGCCTCGTCGGGCTGCGGCAGGACATGGCTTCAGCCTGCGGCCCGCGCCCGCACGCGACGATGATGTGGGTCCAGCCGCCGCGTCCGGATGGCGCGGGCATGCCGCGCGCGGCGGCCGCGGGCGATGGCAGCGTCGCCGAGCACGCCCTCGACCTGCAGACAATCCAGCTCGAGCACCGGCCGGTACGCGGCCCGGGTAGGCTCGGCGATCGGCTCAACCCGCTTCTGCGCAAGCGCGGCGGAGACCCGCGGCATCAGGTCATCCGCGACCGGCATGTCGTCGGCGCGGGTCGAGACGCGGCCCACCAGCAGTGGCGAGAGCGTGTGGGCACGCCGGGTGATGGGGTCGAGACGGGCCGCGGCCTGCACCGCGGCGAGCTGCCGGCACCGGGCGCGTGCGCCCGGCAAGCCCGAGCGGCCGTCGTCCTTGCCGGAGGCGATGTCCCCGAACCCGGCCAAGAAGGCCCATTCCACGGCGCTCCCGCGGCGGGATGGACGTGGCCGGCGACGTGTTGGCGTCGCTGACCACGATGCTGTGGAACGTGCCCTCCAAGGCCCGGACCAGCGGCGCGACCGTGCCCGACGCTTCCCTGGACCGGCGGATGACGGTCCGGCTCGGGCCGGGCGTGGCCCTCGCGCGGGTCGGCATTCCCGGCTTCCAGGGGCGGATTGAGGTGGAGGCGCTCCGCCTCCATGGGCTGCCCGAGCACGCGCCGGCGCTGCTCCGCGGCCCGTCGGCGCTGCCGGCCGGGCAGCGGGAATTCGCCGCCGAGGTGCTCTGGGACCTGCGTTCGCTGACGCCCGGCGCGACCAGCCTGCCCGAGGTCGCCACCCCTGGCTGCCGGCCGGGCGACCTCGCCGCCGCGACGCTGGCCTCGTCCACCCGCTTCGTCTCGCTGGACGCTGCGGCGTGGACCGGCAAAGCGGCCATGGCTCTCCCAGGCGTGTCAGACGCGCCGAATGTTCCACATGAAGGCGGCCCCGCCCTCGACCATTCCGCTGAGGGACCGGCGATAGGCGGTGCGGATCTGGAACTGGCCACAATGGATGAACGGAACCGTCTCGAAGGCTCGCTGCTGGATGGCGTCGGCGACCTCCGCGCGGGCGGCATCATTGGCGGCGGTGATCCAGCTGGCGGTAAGCGCCTCGATCTGCTCGTCGCCAAACCAGCCGGCCCAGCCCCGGGCGCCGAGGCCACGCAGGGGGAAGTGCTCGACCGGAGAGCCGATGATCGATGAGGGCGCCCAGGTGTGGAAGATCGACCAGCCTCCCTTGTCGGTGGACTCGCGGTTGGCGCGGCGGGCAACCAGCGTGGCCCAGTCCATCGCGGCGAACTCGACGTTCATGCCAAGGCGCTTCAGCAGATCGGCCGTGACTTCGCCCATCGGGTGAATGGTCGGGACGTCGGCCGGGCTGAGCACAACCACCTTGGCGCCGTCGTAGCCGGCATCCCTGAGGGCCGCGCGGGCGCGGGAGAGGTCGGCGGGCATCTGCTGCAGCGCCGTATCTGCACCGTAGGGGGTGCCGCAGGGGAACATCGAGCGGCAATTCGCATACGACGTGGGATCGCCACCGGTGAGGGCCTGCATGTAGTCCTGCTGGCTGACGGCAAGCAGGACGGCACGGCGGATGGCCTGGTTGTTGAACGGCGCCTGGAGGTGGTTGAAGCGCAGGATCCCGTTGAACCCTGTGGGGTTGGCGTTGCCGATGCGGATCTGCGGATGGGAGCGCAGGCTCGGCACCAGGTCGGGCTGGACCTGTTCGTACCAGTCGATCTGGCCGGAGCGGAGTGCGGCGGCGGCGGTCGCCTGTTCCGGCAATGCCTGCCATTCGAGCCGCTCGAAATGGGCGACCTTGGCACCGGAGGTCCAGTCGGGCGGGCCGGAGGCGGGGATGTAGTCCCTGTTGCGGGCGTAGACGGCGACCTGGCCGGGGACGAACTCCTCCTTGACGAAGCGATAGGGGCCGCTGCCGGTGGCGTCGGTGACCTGCGTGAAAGGGTCGGTCCGGGCGACATGCTCCGGGATGATGAAGGGGATCGAGGCGCTGCCGCGGGCGATCGCCTCGAGGAAGATGGGGATGGGCCGGGTCAGCTTGATGCGAAGGGTGCGGTCGTCGGCGACACCCCAGTCGTCGACGAATTTCGCGACGGTCTGGCCGAAGGTCTCGCGCCCGGCCCAGCGCTTCAGGCTCTGGATCGCGTCCTGGGCGCGGACGGGCTCGCCGTTGTGAAATCTGAGGCCTTCGCGCAGCGTGATGACGTAGGTGCGGCCGTCATCCTCGACGACATGGCCCGCGGCCATCTGCGGGGTGATCTCGCGCTTGCTGGTGAAGCCGAAGAGCGTGTCATACGCCGCGTAGCCGTGGTTGGTCGTCACGAGCGAGGTGTTGAAGACCGTGTCGACCGAGGCCAGGGCCGTCAACGGAGCGACGCGCAAGGTCCGCTCGCGCGCGGATTGGGCGAAGGCGGCGGGTGCGCCAAGGCTTGCGGTGGCCCCCAGGGCGGCCGCGGATCGCAAGACATCGCGTCGCTTCATCGATCACGCTCCCCCCGGGATCATTCGGCATCGGACGTGCCATGGGCGAGGATGTGACGAACGGGTCTCCAGCGGCAAGGCCAATCGATCGGATGGCCGGGATCGTCGGGAAGGTCTGCTTGCGACGACCCCATTCCGGCCGGAGCCGGTCCGCACGGGTCGGGCCGCGACGGCCAGGGCCTTCATCGGGCCATGGCAAGGCATCCCGGACCCGGCCTCCGGCACCTTCGAAGTCACCCCGGCCGCTCTGTCGGTCGCGGTGGCCAAGCGACAGGCTCCCCGGCATTGCCTCTCCGGTCCTGTCCTCCTTGGCATCCCGAGGCACGCAACTGTCCCGATGGCGCGCCGGGGCGACACAGGCGGCGCTGCAGCAGGGGCGCTGCGACGGCTTCGCGGGAGGGGCCCCCCGCTTCGTCGGGATCCTGGGCTCCGGCGGCCGCATGCCCGACTCCGGACCCGATGCCAACGGGCGACGGGAGACGCCGTGCGACGGTCTGTCGAGCGGCGCGACCTCGCCCCGGTGGGCGCCGCACTATCCCTCCGGTCCGGCCGTATTCGGGCTTGCCGCGGACGCCATGGCGCCCAGCCCGCGCAGCAGGTCGATCGGCACCGGGAAGACCACCGTCGAATTCCGCTCGCCCGCGATGTGCTGCAGGGTCGAGAGATAGCGCAGCTGCATCGCCTCGGGCACGGCGGAGAGCGTCCGCGCCGCCTCCACCAGCTTCTCCGCCGCCTGCTGCTCGCCCTCGGCGTCGATGATGCGGCCGCGGCGGTTGCGCTCGGCCTCCGCCTGGCGGGCGATGGCGCGCACCATGCTTTCGTCGATATCGACATGCTTGATCTCGACGTTGGCGACCTTGATGCCCCAGGCATCGGTCTGGCTGTCCAGGATCTCCTGGATGTCGCGATTCAGCTTGTCGCGCTCGGCCAGCATCTCGTCGAGGTCATGCTTGCCGAGCACCGAGCGCAGCGTGGTCTGGGCCAGCTGGCTGGTGGCACCCATGAAGTCGTCCACCTCGATCACCGCACGGTCGGCGTCCATCACGCGGAAATACACCACGGCGTTGACCTTCACCGAGACGTTGTCGCGCGAGATGACGTCCTGGCTCGGCACGTCCATCACCACGGTCCGCAGCTCCACGCGCTGCATCTGCTGCACGAAGGGGATCAGCAGGATCAGCCCCGGGCCGCGCACGCCGGAGAAGCGGCCGAGGGTGAAGACCACGCCGCGCTCGTATTCGCGCAGCACCCGGACGGCCAGCCACAACAGGGCCAGCACGGCCGCCACCGGCAGGAGGTAGGCGATGCCGCCGCCGAGGTCGCCGATCATGATGCTGTCCCTCCGTCCTGGGCGGGTTCCGCCGCCACGTCGAGCCGCAGGCCGCGCCTGGCCACGACCTTCACCGCGTGGCCCGGCGCCAGCGCGGCGGGTGACACCGCTGCCCAGCGCTCTCCATGCACCAGCACGATGCCGGCGCCTTCGGCCCAGGAAAGCACCCGGCCGCGCGCGCCCATCATGCCCTGCGACCCGGTGATCACCGGCCGGCCCCGTGCGCGCCAGGCCGCGCGGATGGAGACGAGCAGCAACAGCCCGCACAGAACGACGGACAGGCCCAGCACCCATGGCGACAGCCGGAAGCCGGGCACATCGAAATCGAAGGCGATGGCGCCGCCGAGCGCCAGCGCGGCCAGCCCACCGAAGCCGAGCACGCCGAAGGCCGGGATGAAGGCCTCGGCCACCAGCAGCGCGAGGCCGAGCCCCATCAGCAGGAGACCGGTGGCATTCACCGGCAGGATGTCGATGGCGAAGAGGCCGAGGACGAGCGCCATCCCGCCGACCGCCCCGCCAAGGCCGATGCCTGGGGAAGCCGCTTCCAGGACCAGCCCCCAGGCGCCGATCACCAGCAGCAGGAGGGCGATGTTCGGGTTGGAGACGATGGCCAGCAGCCGGTGGCGCCAGCCGGGGTCGAATCTCTCCATCACCAGCCCCTGCGTCGCCAGCGTCGCGACGCCCGCGGGCAGTCGCACGCGGCGCCCGTCCATGCCGGACAGCAGCGGCGCCAGTTCGGCGGCGAGGAGGTCGGCGACACCGAGCCGCAGGGCCTCCTCCGCTGGCGCGCTCGCCGCCTCGCGCACCGCCTTTTCCGGCCAATCCGGGTTTCGGCCGTGATACTCCGCGAGGCTGCGGACATAGGCCGCGGCGTCGTTGACCACCTTGGTCGCCATCGCATCACGTCCATCGCCGCCCAGCCGCACCGGGATGGCCGCCCCGGTGGCGGTGCCGGGCGCCATCGCGGCCACCTGCGCGGCCGAGAGCAGGAAAAACCCCGCGCTGGCCGCCCGCGCGCCGCGTGGCGCGACCCAGATCGCGACGGGGACCGGCGAGGCCAGCATGGCCTGCACGATCCGTCGGGTGGCCGCATCCAGCCCGCCCGGCGTGTCGACGCGGATCACCACCAGCGCGGCCCCCCGATCGGCGGCGCGGTCCAGCCCGTCGACGATGTATTCGGCGATGCCGGGGCCGATGCCGCCCTCGACCGTCAGCAGCAGCGCGACGCGTCCGGCCTGGGGCATGGGTTGCGCCGGTGCCAGCGCCGGCAGCAGCGCCAGGGCCAGAAGCGGCAACAGCCGGCAGCAGGCCCGGACGCTGAGGACGGCACACCGCGGAGGGGCCGGAGGGGCTGCGCCGGATCGGCGCTCTCCCTGGGGTTGCGATGGGCACGGCATGGCTGCGGCCTCCCGGCAGGCTCGCCCGGCGCGGGCCGGGACGGAGGCCGGCGCCTCCGCAGGAACCGGCCGTGCGCCGCTTCGTTCCATGCCGGCCGCCGCAAGCCGCGCTGTCCCGCCGGCGGGCGACCCATGGCGGATTGCATCTTCGGCGGACCGAGCCAGACCTCCGTCGACGGCGCGCCCTCGATCAACGGCCCACCTCAAAGCGTGGGAAGAAATCGGGCTTTCGAAAGAATGCCCGTTGGAATCACTGCGGAAGATACACCGGCACCGGGGCTGACCGGCATTCCTTCAGAATCTCCCAGGCCGGGCCCGTGACCGGGACCGGGCCGTGCCGGTCATCGGCGCCTTGTCGCCGGTCGCGCCCGAATCGAAGTCGGCGCGCCGCTCCTCATCGACGCTGGCCCGGCCGCCGGGGCGGGATGTCTCCAGGCGGGGCTCGATCTCCGTCGGGTCGTCTCATGCTTGGGCATCGCGGGAGTCCCCGTCCGCCGGGACCAGCACCCTGGCGGGTGGGGTGTCCGTGAGACGGGCGGCGTGTCCCCCTCCGCGCGGAAGCGCGCATGTCTCCGACACATGCCGCGGGCCGTCGGTGATCAGCCGGGCGCCGCGCTGGAAGGTCAGGTAGCTCCAGAGCCAGTTGAAGGCGACGACGATGCGGCTGCGGAAGCCGATCAGGTACCAGACATGGGCCAGGCCCCAGAACCACCAGCCGATCAGGCCGGTCAGCCGGATGCCGTCGAGCGCCACCACCGCGGAGCGGCGCCCGACGGTCGCCAGGTCGCCGTGGTGTCGGTAGGCGAAGGCGCGCGGCGGCGACCGGCCCGCCACGCGCGCGGCGACGACGCGGCCGACGAAGTGGCCCATCTGCTTGGCCGCGGGCGCTATGCCGGGCACGGGCCGGCCGGTGGAGTCGGTTGCCGCAGCGGTGTCGCCGATGACGAAGACCTCCGGGTGCCCGGGCACGGAGAGGTCCGGCGTCACCACGACGCGCCCTGCCCGATCCGCCTGCGTGCCGAGCCATTCGGCGGCGGAGGAGGCGCGGACCCCGGCCGCCCAGAAGATCGTGGCGGCGGGGACGAGGCCGGAGGCAAGGGTGACACCCACGGCCCCGACGCCGGTGACGGGATCATCTGTCGTCACCGTCACGCCCATCCGCTCGAGCGAGGCGCGCGCGGTTGCGGAGAGCGTCGCGGGCAGGTTTCCCAGCACCCGCGGCCCGGCCTCGATCAGCAGCACCCGTGCGGCGCGCGTGTCGATCCGGCGGAACTCGCCGCGCAGGGTGTGGCGGGCCAGTTCGCTGATGGCGCCGGCCAGCTCCACGCCGGTCGGGCCGCCGCCGATGACAGCGAAGGTGAGCTGCCGCTCCCGCTCGGACGGGTCCTCGGCCAGCTCCGCGCGCTCGAAGGCCAGAAGCAGGCGGCGGCGGAGCTCCGTCGCGTCCTCGATGGTCTTCAGGCCCGGCGCGAAGCGCGCCCAATCCTCGTGGCCGAAATAGCCGTGCGTTGCGCCGGTCGCGAGCACGAGGACGTCGTACGGGATGGCGCCGCCGTCGCCGTCGATGCGCAGCAGCCGCGCGTCCAGGTCCACGCCCGTCGCGGCCGCAAGAAGCACGGTGACATTGCGCTGACCCCGGAAGACGGTGCGGATCGGCCACGCGATGTCGCCGGGCGAGAGGGCGGCCGTCGCCACCTGGTACAGCAGAGGCTGGAACAGATGGTGGTTGCGCCGGTCCACCAGGGTCACCTCCGCCGGCACGCGGCGGAGGGCGCGTGCCGCCTCCAGGCCGCCGAAGCCGGCACCGACGATGACGACGCGCGGTCGCCGCAAGGCGGGGACGGCTGTGCCGCGGCATGGCGACGCGGGCTCGTCAGTCGACACGCGGCACCTCCCTGACGATATGGACCTGCGGTGCGGATGCGGGCCCGGACACCGGCGCCGTCCGTCCCGTGGTCCTGATCGTCACCGGCCAGCCGTCGCCGCACCGCGCGGTCGCACGGCCCACGGCGCGGATCGCCGCCTCTCGCATCGCCGGCATTGCGTCGGTCCCGGATCGTCGCTGCGCTCCGGGGATGTCCGGGCGCTGCGGAAGAACGCCGAGCCACGAGCCGCGGGCCTGGCATCCCAGGTGGCACGCCGATGAACAGGCCGCGATTTCGTCGGCGGTTCGGCCTATCGCCACGGTCGACACTGCGTGCCGCTCGGGCGCTGCCGCGTCCGACGCGTCGATGCCTTTCGGGTCATGCCCGTGCGGCGCGCCTGGGCGTCACCGGGTCTGCAGGGCCCGGGCGCTCCGGTGGGCGGATCGGCCCCGCGATGCGCCGTGCCGCGGCCCACCGGGACGATCCAGGAGCGCAAGGCGCGGAGGTCGGTCGTGACGGGTGCCGCCAGGATCCATGCCGCGGAGGCGCACGCCGGGTGCCGGACCGCCCGCTCGCCGGAACCGATCGCGGCCACGAGCCTTGGTGATGGACCGCTCGCACGAAGGACAAGGACAATGACGACGGCGAGGAAGGCCGACCGGAAGGCTTCGGCGAAGGGCTTCGGCCATGGCACCGGCCGCTCGTCAGGCAGCGGCGCCAAGGCCGACCCGAGCCGTGCCGGACAGAAGAGCAATGGCTGACCAGGAGGCGATGTGCGGTTCATGACGACGCTCGCATGCAGCCAGCCGCTCGATTGCCTGGTCGTCGGCGGCGGGCCGGCCGGGATGACGGCCTCCCTCTATCTCGCGCGGTTTCGAAGGCGCGTGCTGGTGGTGGACGAAGGCAGCCCGCGCGCCGCCTGGATCCCCGCCAGCCACAACATCCCCTTCTTTGCCGACGGCATCTCGGGACCGCAGCTGCTCGCCCGCGCACGGGAAAATGCGGCGCGCTACGGCGTCACCCCGCTCGAGGGCCGTGTCGCGGGGCTGCGCAAGGGAGCGGAGGGGTTCCTGGCCGAGATCGAGGGCCCCCAACGGCGGCCTTCGGGCGCGGGCCCGCAGGGTGCTGCTGGCGACCGGCGCCGTGGATGTCGAGCCCGACCTGCCTGCGCTGCCCGACGCGGTGCGGCGGGGTCTCGTTCGCTACTGCCCGATCTGCGACGGCTACGAGTCCCGCGAGAGGCGCATCGCGGTGATCGGGCATGGTGCGCAGGGCCTGGGCGAGGCGGCCTTCATCGCCCGCACCTACTCCGACGACGTCACGCTGCTGACCCTGGGCCAGCCGCTGTCGCTCGACGAGAACCAGCGTGCCCTGGCGCGGCGGCACGAGATAAGGCTGGTCGAGGAGCCGGTCACGGCGCTTGATCTCTGCGACGGGCGCATCGCCGCCATGCGGACC
>CAZMCV010000062.1:0-21184 GCA_964564645.1 uncultured Acetobacteraceae bacterium | reverse complement strand
AGAGCGACCGTGCGCTTCATCCGGCGATGTTCCGCCTTGAGGACCATCCCCATGCCCCCCTGGCCGAGCTTATCCAGGACGACATAGTTGCCGAAAACGAGCGTCTTCCCCTTGCCGGAATAGATTTGCTGTGCCTGATAAGCCGTGAGCTTCTTTTGCTTCACCAGCAACCGCGCCAACTGCTCGCCATCCTGAGGACGCTCGGTCTCCGGCAGCGTCTCCATGACAGCGCAAACATCGGCGTCTGTTATAAGGCCCGAGTCTGCTAGCTGAACCAGAAACTGCGGTAACGGGAGAGCCAAGAGAACGCTCCGGAGGATCGACGGCTGGTGTGCATCATTCTCAGAGACGCCGTGACTGGGAATCATCTCATCCGCGGTGCATCGGCGTCCAGTGTATTCGGACGTGCGGGCAGGGGACGGGATCGATCACAGCGGCGAGTCGTGCGCGTGTCTAACCGGTGTCTATCGGGTCAAAGCAGCCTTCTGCGGCTCGTTGTCAGATCAACTGATCGCGGTACACGGCCGTGCATACTCCGAGCCATGACCGCGACACAACGCTGCCAACATGGTCAGCGCGCTCGCATCATCACAGTGAGCGAAGTCCTGGGGACTTCCGGGCGGGTCACAACAGAGACTGACGTACGGTTACCGCGACTTCCTCAAGAGCCGCGCGAGCGGGCTGATCGTGTTCTTCTGGACGCTGGGCAACACGACCGTGGTGATATCGCCATCGAGATTCTGCGGCGGAATAGCGGGGGCCAAAGGAGCCGGCCGCGGTGCGACACCAGTGGTGATGACGGAGGTCGTGCTGTTGGTGGCGTTCGATGCGAGGTGACGGATGGATGCGGATGGCTTTGGGCAACCACGGATCATTCGTTGAACCGCCTGATTATCGGCAGGACCGCTTAAGCAGGGATGTGATCGGTTCGCCGTCGCAGATCGGGAACGGTCGGCCTTGCAGGTCGCGGATTTCCTGATGGGGATTGAGGCCGCAGGCGGCGCAGATGGTGGCGAGGTAATCGCCCGGCGTGACCGGGTTTTCTTTCACGTAGGCGGCTTCTTTGTCACTCGCGCCGTAGATGCTGCCGCCCTGAATGCCGCCGCCCGCCAACACAGCGGAGTAGCAGAACGGCCAGTGATCGCGACCGTTGTTGCCGTTGATGCGGGGTGTCCGTCCGAACTCACCGGCACAGGCGACGAGTGTTTCGTCGAGCAGCCCGCGCTGTCCGAGGTCTTCCAGCAGTGCGGAAAACGCCTGATCGAACGCGGGCAGACAATAGTTGGCCTTCAACATCCCGTAACCGGTCTGGCCATGTTCCAGGTCATTGAGTCCGCCGTGGGCATCCCAGACGTTGTAGACTTTGGCGGCGGGTGTGATAAACATCCAGTTGACGGTCACCAGCCGGATGCCAGCTTCGACCAGACGCCGCGCAGTGAGAAAGCTCTCGCCATATTCATTGCGTCCATAGCGATCGCGAGTGGCGGGAGATTCCAGTTCCAGATTCAGAGCGTCATTGACGGTGGTGGAGTGGAGCAGGCCGTAAGCCGAAGCATACGACGAATCAAACGCTTTGGTGGCCGCCGTGCGTTGCATGGCCCGGTCTTCGGTGTCGAGCAGATCACGCAGCCCACGCCGGGCCTGCAAGCGCGCTCGCGACATATCGTCGGGCAAGTCGAGGGGCAGCGCGGGGGGCTCGACACGCGGGCCGACCTCCACGTGATTGAAGACTTTTCCTAACTCCACCGGATTGTGTTGCGAACCGAGAAACCCGGCATGCGTCCCGGCGTAGTAGACCCCGTCATGCGCGACCGCCCGCGGAATCGAAAAGCTGGCGGGCAGCAGCGACTTTTCACCCAGGTAAGAGAACATCGAACCGATCGACGGGAAGTCCGTCCGCTGCCGGGCATTCGCCGGAAAGACGCGCGGGGGGATCATCATCCGACCGGTGAGGGCGTGATAGACGGCGGTTTGATGGTCGGTCGTGCCATGAATCAACGAGCGAATGATTGCGAGCTTGTCGGCCTGTCGAGCCAATAGCGGCAACGGATCACCGAGCTGCATGCCGGGGACGCTGGTCTGAATCGGCTGGAACGGGCTGCGAACGCCTTCGGGGGCGTCGGGCTTCATGTCCCACATATCCTGCTGAGGCTGGCCGCCCCACATGAACAGGAAAATGCACGACTTGGCCGACCGTTTGGCCGCCGCAGCGCGGTCGGCTTGCTCCATCGCCAGCAGTTGCGGGAGGGTCAACGCGCCACCGGCGGCGACTCCCAACCGAAGCATGGCATCGCGGCGATGTAGCATAACCGTCTCCCGAGGTTCACCGGCTTCCCGTCGCCGGACGAATTTTCACACTCGTAGTCTATCACAGGATCCGGCTTCCGCCCAAACAGGCTTTATTGAGAGCTACCGCCGACGCTGTCGAAAGTTCGAATTCAACCGGCCGGTGACGGTGAATCCTCAAGTAGGACGAAGTGTCGGGGCGGGGGCCCCGACCTCTGTCGGCAAACGTAACCCCATAGGACGGGGCCCCCGCCCCGTCTTTGCGAACTGCTCGCCTACAAACTCTCGCGAACAATCTGTTGAAAGTTCCGCACGGTTTCCGGCAGGTTACCGTGCTTGCGGACGACCATCGCAATCGACAACGGCACCTGTGATTCTTCGACAGGGCGAATCTGAATGTTGGCCAGCAGCTTCGGATTGACCTGCAAATGCATCAGCCCGACGCCGAGGCCCATCTCGACGTACTGCTGAGTGGTGTCGAACATCGGGGTTTCCATGATGACCCGCAACCGGCCAGTTAGATCATGGCGTTGCAGCAGGCGATCAATCAAACGGCGTGTGACCGACCCGGAAGCGGGGAGAATCACCGGTTGGTCCAGCAGGTCCTTGAGCGCTAACTTCCGCTTGCGGGACAGCGGATGCTGCTTCGAAATCAGCATCGTCAGCGGCAACTCGAGAATCTTTTCGTAGTCGAGGACATTGGGCCGTGACTCTTCCGGTTCGTAGGCACAGACGGCGATGTCAGCCAGATGCCGTTCCACTGCCATGACGAGTTCCGACGGCGACGGAAGCTGAATCTTCAATTCGACGTTGGGGAACTGGCTGGTGAAAGCCTGAATTGGCCCCGGCAGATGATACCGCAGCAGGTATTGCGACGAAGCAAGCACCAGCCGCGGTGAAAGCCGCGCCCGGCCCGCGTCAAACAACCGCTTGAGCGAATCGATGGCTTCGATGTGCGGCTGGATAATGTCCAGCAGCACTTTCCCCTCGGCGGTCAGTTCCAGAGAACGCCCTTCCCGGTTCAACAACGGACATCCCAGCATCCGTTCCAGCGCACGGAGCTGTTCCCACACCGTCGATGCGGACAAATTCAACTGCCGCCCGGCCAACGTGAAATTCTTCGATCGCGCGGTCAGACAGAAGCTCCGCAGTTGGGAGAGCTGGATATCCTTATAGCGAAAAGTGCGCGTCATCCTGCATCGGCCCGCTGAGATTTCCGGAGATGGCCTACGAGTCCAGCGATAAGGTTAATCCGTTCCGACGCGGTCAACAATTCGACGGTGTCGGAAACTGCACTCGCCGAAAAGCGATGCGTCTATCTGGCCAGGATGGGTTAGACTGCTCGCGATTCAAGGCCGTCGTGCAATGACGACAGGACGGTCGCATCACGCGGGAATTCGACATGCAGACAGACGGGAATCGCCGGGAAGTCATCACGGTCAACGGCGTGATTCGGCCGGAAGAGATGGGGATCACTTATCCTCACGAGCATCTGTTCCTCGACGCCATGGATCACTACGCCAGTTACGGCTATCAACTGGTGATCGACGACGAAGACGTGATGTCGAAAGAAATCGCAGAGTTTACCAGCCGCGGCGGACGGACTGTCTGCGACGTCACATTGGATGAAATCGGCCGCGATCCGCAGCGGTTGTCACGCTTCTCCAAGCGATCCGGCATTCATGTTGTGATGGGCTGCGGGTGGTATCGCGAGTTTGGTTATCCGCCCATTGTGGCTGAGAAGACCAGTCGCGAACTCGCCGACATCCTTGTGAAGGAAATCGAAGTCGGCGTCGGTGACACCGGGATTCGCGCGGGCTTCATCGGTGAAATCGGCACTGGCCGTCATTACATCAAACCGGCCGAAGAGCGCGTCTTCCGGGCCTCGGCACTGGCTCAGGCGCGGACCGGTGTCGTGATCTCAACGCATACCACCCGCTGGGGCACGCTGGCGCTCGAACAGATCGCGATGCTGGAAGAGTTTGGTGCGGACCTCAGCCGCGTCATCATCGGCCATCTCGGCGTCGCGCGCCGCCTCCTTGAACAGCTCGGCCGTGTCCGATCCGAGGTCGCGCGCCTGGAAGGTGGTGTAGGTGACGGGCGGGCGCTTCGACCGCCGCTCGATCATGGTGAACAGCAGATCGGCATAGGTGTCGCCCTGCGGGGCGTGCAGCACGTAGTGCAGCCCCTCCATGCCGGTGGCGACGCGCATCGCCCCGACATGCGGCGGTCCCTCATAGGTCCAGAGTGCCAGCTGCATCGCGCGCTACACCATCAGCCGCGCGCGGCGGTCGAGCGGCCGCGCGAAGAGCGCCGCCAGGTCGCCAGCCTGGTCGTAGCCCTGGATCGGGGTGAAGACGAGCTCGATCGACCATTTGGTGGTCACGCCCTCGGCCTCCAGCGGGTTGGCCAGGCCGAGGCCGCAGACGGCGATGTCGGGCCGCGCCGCGCGGCAGCGGTCGAGCTGGCGGTCGACATGCTGGCCTTCGCTCAGCACCGTCTCCGGCGGCAGCAGGGCCAGCTCCTCGGCCAGGTGCTGGCGGTGCAGGTAGGGCGTGCCGATCTCGACCGGCAGCATGCCGAGCTCGCGCGACAGCATGCGCGCCAGCGGCACCTCGAGCTGCGAGTCGGGGAAGAAGAAGATGCGCTTGCCCTCGAGCGATTCGCGGAAGCGTCCGGTTGCGGTGCGCGCCCGCTGCTCGCCGATCGCGGTCACCTCGCGGAACCGCGCGGGCGCGACGCCGAAGGCCTCCGCCGCCGCGCGCAGCCAGAGCGTCGTGCCCTCCGCCCCGAGCGGGAAGGGCGCGGCGAGGCGGGTCGCGCCCCGCGCCTCCAGCAGCCGCGCCGTGTCGGCGAGGAAGGGCTGGGCCAGCAGCAACCGCGTGTTCGCGCCGATGGGCGGCAGCTCGGAGGCCCGGCGGGGGGGCAGGAAATGCACGGGCGCGATGCCGAGCGCGGCGAAGAGCCGGCGCATCTGGTCCTCGACCACCTCGGCGAGCGCGCCGGCGACCAGCAGCGCGGGCGCGGCGCCGGGCGGCTCGGCCGGCATCTCCGGCACCAGCGCGGCGAGGCAGGCATCCTCGCCCTGGGTGAAGGTCGTCTCGATGCCGCTGCCCGAGTAGTTCAGGACCCGCACGCCCTGGCCGATGAAGCGGCCGGACAGGCGCTGCGCCGCGCGGGCCAGGTCGAGCTTGATGACCTCGGACGGGCAGGAGCCGACCAGGAACAGCAGGCGGATGTCGGGCCGGCGCTCCAGCAGGCGCGCGACGATGCGGTCCAGCTCCTCATGCGCGTCGGCGAGGCCGGCGAGGTCGCGCTCGTCGAGGATCGCGGTGCCGAAGCGCGGCTCGGCGAAGATCATGACGCCGGCGGCGGATTGCAGCAGATGGGCGCAGGTGCGGCTGCCGACGACGAGGAAGAAGGCGTCCTGGATCTTGCGGTGCAGCCAGACGATGCCGGTCAGGCCGCAGAACACCTCGCGCTGGCCGCGCTCGCGCAGGACCGGGGCGGCGGTGGCGCCGGGCGGCGGGTCGCCGCACCCCGGCACGGCAAGGACCTCGGCACGGGCCATGGATACGGCGCCGGCAGTCACTTGGAGTAGCCGAAATCGCCCGGATGGCCGCCACCGGCCCAGCCGCGGACCTCGCCGCCGGCCATCATAGACGCCTCCTGCCGGCGCGCGGCGCGCAGTTTCAGGACGAACTGCGCGGCATTGACGACATAGGCGGCATAGGCGGCGAGGGCGAGGAGGAGCTGGCCGTGCGCATCGCCCCATCCGGCCAGCAGCACCACCAGGTAGGCGGTGTGCAGCGCCAGGACGAGCATGCTGAACACGTCCTCCCAGAAGAAGGCCGGCGCGAACAGGTAGCGGCCGAAGACCTTCTTCTCCCAGATCGAGCCGGTGACCATGATCGTGTAGAGCACGATGGTCTTGACGACGACGGAGGCGGCGGCGGCGCCCGCGCCCTCGCCGGTCGCAAGGGTGCGCAGCACCAGGCCGAGGCTGACCAGGAAGACGAGGAATTGCAGCGGCGCGAGCACGCCCTGCACCACCGTCCAGGGCGAGGCGTCGCGGCGGCGGCGCTCCTCCGGCGTGTAGAGCGGCTGGGCGGCCGGCCGGCGCGCGGCGCGGCGCGGCTGGTGCGCCGAATGGCCCGCGAGGCTCGGCCAGGGGCAGACGTCGAAGGCGTCGACCCAACGGGCCAGTCGCGGTCCTGTAAACATTGCTTGACAAGCCCTTCCCTGGATTGGTCCGCTTGACCCCGCATCCGCGGCGCCCGGGGCCGCTGCCTGGGCCACGGATGCTTCTGCCGACCTCGATCCTAGGCGATCATGACGGTGACCCAAGCCCGCCTCCCCAGCCCGAGCTCGTCATTCGGGCTCGATGACAAGGAGGCTAGATCGCGTCGCTTCGAGGTGTCAAGCAAACCTTACGTAAAGCAGACTTGACAGTCGCTATCACAGCCGGCTAACCGGCGGGGGGAACGAGCCATGGTCGTGGACCCGATAATGGCGCTATCGAGGGAAAGACGGAGCGAGGAGGAGGAGGCGGAGACCCGCGCGGTCGTCGCCCCCGGCGAGTTGCTTCGCTTCCGCGCCAGCGTGCCGACCAGCCCGAGGACGACCACCGGCCGCGCGACGCCGGCGCAGGTCCCCGGCCGCGGCGGCAAGCGCAAGCCCGGCACGGGCCTGGTGGGCCCGCGCCTCGACCAGCTGATCCAGTCCATCGAGACCGACATCGTCCCGCGCCTCGTCATGGCGCAGCAGGGGCTGGCGCCGGTCGCCCCGCCCTCGCAGCTGCTCGGCCAGGCGGACATCGCCTCCTTCACCGCCGTCGTCCTGGCCGGCGGGACCGACGAGATCCTGGCGGTCGTCGACGAGTACCGCGCCCGGGGCATCGCGCTCGACCGGATCTACCTCGACCTGTTCGCGCCGACCGCCCGCCGCCTGGGCCAGATGTGGGAGGACGATACCTGCGACTTCGCCTCCGTCACCCTCGGCCTGCACCACCTCCAGGGGCTGCTGCACACCTGCCGCCAGGACTTCGCCCAGGAGAAGCTGCATCCCGACCCGGCGCGGATCGCCCTGCTCTGCCCCCTGCCGGGCGAGCAGCACGTCTTCGGCCTCGCCATCGTCGGCGAGTTCCTGCGCCACGCCGGCTGGACGGTCACCGACGAGGCGCCGGCCTCGCGCCAGGAGATGGCGCGGCTCGTGCAAGTGCGTTCCTACACGATCATCGGCCTGACCATCGGCCATGACAGCCTGCTCGAGACGCTGACGGGCTGCATCCGCGCCGTCCGCCGCGCCTCGCGGAACCGCGCGATCGGGGTGCTCGTCGGCGGGCGGATCTTCACCGACCGGCCGGAGCTGGTCGCCCTGGTCGGCGCCGATGCCGCCGCGGCGGATGGCCGGTCGGCCGTGGTGCAGGCGGAGCGCCTGCGCGCGCACATGGCCGCCGGCGCACCGGAGCAGCTGTCTTGACAAGGGGCGAGAGGGAGGCACGGATCGCCTGAGGATCCCCGGACATGAAGGACACATTGGCCCGTGAAGGCGTTCCGTGCCCCGAAGTCATCGCTGGGCGATCTCGAAGCCGAGCAGGCCGCGGCCCTCATCGCGGCCGCGGCCGACATCGCCCTCATCCTCGATGAGCAGGGCGTGATCCGCGACGCCGCCTTCCACAGCGAGGAGCTCGCCGAGGAGCTGGAGGGATCGCCGAGCTGGACCGGGCGCGCCTGGCGCGACATCGTCGCCGAGGACAGCCGCATCAAGGTCGATTCGCTGGTGGCCGACGCCGCCGAGCGCTTCCCCGGCCGCTGGCGCCATGTGAACCAGCTCTCGGGCGGCGGCCAGTCCCTCCCCATCCTCTTCACCACCGTCCGCCTGGGCAGCGCCCCGGGGCGCCTCGTCGCCTTCGGGCGCGACCTGCGGCCGCTCTCGCAGCTTCAGCAGCGCCTGATGCAGGCGCAGCTCTCGCTGGAGCGCGACTATTCGCGCATGCGCCATGCGGAGACGCGCTACCGCCTGCTGTTCCGGATGTCCTCCGAGGCCGTCTTCATCCTGGATGCCGGCCCCACGCCCAAGGTCATCGAGGCGAACGACGCCGCGCGCCGGATCCTGCGCGGCGAGGCCGAGCCGGCGCCCGCCGGCCCCGCGCGCGGCGACGCCGCGCCGCCCCTCGGCGCCGGGCGCCCCTTCCTCGACATCTTCGCCCCCGATCGCCGCGAGGCGGTGCAGTTCCTGCTCGCCGCCGTGCGCGCCTCCGGGCGGACGGACACCATCCGCGTCGCGCTCGCCGGGACCGCCGCCGCGTCGTCGGAGGCCGATGGCGAGCCGGCCGAGGCCATGCTCTCGGCCACCTTGTTCCGCCAGGACAACGCCAACCTCTTCCTGGTGCAGCTCGCCGTCCCGGGCGCCGATTCGACGCGGCCGATCGAGCTGCCGATGCCCCAGATCAAGATGCTGAAGGCGCTGCAGGCCGCGCCCGACGCCTTCGTCGTCGCCGACCCCGATGGCCGCGTGATGATCGCGAACGGCGCCTTCCTCGAGCTCACCCAGCTCCCGCGCGAGGAGCAGGCGATCGGCGAGCCGCTCGAGCGCTGGCTCGGCCGGCCCGGCGTCGACATGGAGGTGCTGACCTCCGCGCTGCGCCAGCGCGGCGCCGTCCGCCTCTACGCGACCATCCTGCGCGGCGAGTTCGGCGCCACCACGGAGGTCGAGGTCTCGGCCGTCGCGGTCCTCAATGGCGGGCGCCCCTGCCACGGCTTCACCATCCGCGACGTCGGCCCCCGCCTCGGCGCGGCCGAACGACGGGGCGGCGCGGCGGGCGGCCGGGGGGAGGTGCCGCGCTCGGTCGAGCAGCTGACCGAGCTGATCGGCCGCGTGCCGCTGAAGGACCTGGTGCGCGAGGCGACCGACGTCATCGAGCGGCTCTGCATCGAGGCGGCGCTCGAGCTGACCGGCGACAACCGCGCCTCGGCGGCCGAGATGCTCGGGCTCAGCCGGCAGAGCCTCTACGTGAAGCTGCGCCGCTACGGCCTCGGCGATCTCGGGCCCGAGGGCGGCGGCGATGGCGACCGGGCCGGCGGATAGCGGGGGGCGCGGCATGCGGATGGGCGGCGGACAGGCGGCGGCGCTGGCGGCGAAGCCCGGGGGACCCCTCCCCGTCGCGCGCACCCATCCCGCGCCGCGCGCGGTGCTCGAGCTGCTGAAGCCGATCACCTGGTTCCCGCCGATGTGGGCCTATGGCTGCGGCATCGTCGCCTCCGGCGTCGCGCTGGCGGATCGCTGGCCCTTCGCGCTGCTCGGCATCGTGCTCGCCGGCCCGCTGGTCTGCGCCATGAGCCAGGCGGCGAACGACTGGTACGACCGGCATGTGGACGCGATCAACGAGCCGGACCGGCCGATCCCTTCGGGCCGCATCCCGGGGCGCTGGGGCCTCTGGATCGCGCTGGCCTGGACCGTGCTCTCGCTGCTGGCCGGCGCGCTGCTCGGCCCCTGGGGCTTCGCGGCGACCCTGGTCGGCGTGGCGCTCGCCTGGGCCTACAGCGCGCCGCCGCTGCGGCTGAAGCGGAATGGCTGGTGGGGCAACCTCGCCTGCGGGCTCTGCTACGAGAGCCTGCCCTGGATCACGGCGACGGCGGTGATGGCCGCCGGCGCGCCGGACGGGCGGGTGGTGCTGGTGGCGATCCTCTACGGCCTCGGCGCGCATGGCATCATGACGCTCAACGACTTCAAGTCGATCGAGGGCGACCGGCGCATGGGCGTGGGCTCCCTGCCCGTGCGGCTGGGCGCGGAGCGCGCGGGGCGCGTCGCGTGCTGGGTGATGGCCGCGCCGCAGGTCGTGGTCGTCGCGCTGCTGCTCGCCTGGGGCGCCCCCTGGCATGCGGCGGCGATCGCGGCGTCGCTCGCCGCGCAGGGCCTGGCGATGCGCAGGATGCTGCGCGACCCGCGCGGGCTCGCGCCCTGGTACAACGGCACCGGCGTGACGCTCTACGTCCTCGGCATGCTGGTCGCCGCCTTCGCGCTGCGGGGGATCGCGGCATGAGCGGCATGGGCTGGCCCGGCATCATCCGATTGGGGCTGGTGCAGACCGCCCTCGGCGCGGTCGTCGTGCTCACCACCTCCGCGCTGAACCGCGTGATGGTGGTCGAGCTTGCCTTGCCGGCGCTGATCCCGGGCGTGCTGGTGGCGCTGCACCATGCCATCCAGATCACCCGGCCGCGCTGGGGCTATGGCTCGGACATGGGCGGGCGGCGCACGCCCTGGATCCTCGGCGGCATGGCGGTCCTCGCCCTCGGCGGCGTCGCGGCCGCGGCGGCCACCGCCTGGATGGCGACGGACCGGACCCTTGGCCTCGCCGCGGCGGTGCTCGCCTTCGCCGCGATCGGCGTGGGCGTCGGCGCGGCGGGGACCTCGCTGCTCGCCCTGCTCGCCTCCCGCGTCGCGGAGGGGCGGCGCGCGGCCGCGGCGACCACGGTCTGGCTGATGATGATCGCGGGCTTCGTGCTGACCACCGCGATCGCCGGCCGGCTGCTCGACCCCTACTCGCCGGAGCGGCTGGTGGCGGTCGCCGCCGGCGTCTCGGCGCTGGCCTTCCTGCTGGCGCTCGTCGCCGTCTGGGGCGTCGAGGGCCCGGCGCGTCCCGCGGCGCCGCCCGCCCCGGCCGCGGCGGCGGAGAAGCCCGATTTCCGCGCCGTGATGGCCGAGGTCTGGGCGGAGCCCAAGGCCCGGCGCTTCACCGTCTTCGTCTTCGTCTCCATGCTCGCCTACAGCGCGCAGGACCTGATCCTCGAGCCCTTCGCCGGCGCCGTCTTCGGCCTGACGGTCGGCGAGACGACACGGCTCGCCTCCTCGCAGCATGGCGGGGTGATGGCGGGGATGATCCTGGTCGCGGTCGCCGGCAGCCTCGCCGCGCGGCGGCGCCGCCGGCGCGGCGAAGGCGACGGGGCCTCGCCGCTGCTCGCCTGGATCATCGGGGGCTGCATCGCCTCGGCCGCCGCCTTCGTGGCGCTGGCGGCGGGCGGGCAGGTCGGGCCGGGCTTCCCGCTGGGGGCGGCCTTCTTCGCGCTCGGCCTGGCCAACGGCGCCTTCGCCGCGGCGGCGATCGCCATGATGATGCAGCTCGCCGGCCAGGGCCGCGCCGGGCGCGAGGGGACCCGCATGGGCCTCTGGGGCGCGGCGCAGGCGGTCGCCTTCGGGCTCGGCAACCTGGTAGGCACCGGGGCGACGGACCTCGCGCGCTGGACCACGACATCGGATGCCGCCGCCTATGGCGCGGTCTTCGCCGCGGAGGCGGCGCTGTTCCTGCTCTCCGCCCTGCTCGCCGCGCGCGTCGGCGGCGGACGGGCTCCGGCCAAGGACGGGGTCGGGCCGATCGGCGTGGCCGCCCAGGGCTGAACACGGAGGAAACGATGACGGCCGAGCTCGACACGACGACCTACGACGCGGTGGTGGTGGGCGGCGGTCCCGCCGGGGCGACGGCCGCGACCGACCTGGCCCGCGCGGGACGGCATGTGGCCCTGCTGGACCGGGCCGGGCGCATCAAGCCCTGCGGCGGCGCCATCCCGCCGCGACTGATCCGCGATTTCGAGATCCCCGACCACCTGATCGTCGCGCGCGCCACCTCGGCGCGCATGATCGCCCCCTCCGGCCGCTCGGTCGACATGCCGACCGACGGGCATGGCTATGTCGGGATGGTCGATCGCTGCGATTTCGACGAATGGCTCCGCGCCCGCGCCGCCGAGGCCGGCGCCGAGCGGATCACCGGCAGCTTCGAGCGGGTCGAGCGCGATCCGGACGGCATGGCGGTGGTGGTGTTCACGCCGAAGGGGGCGTCGAAGGAAGCCCAGCCGGCGCGCATCCGCACCCGCATGGTGATCGGCGCGGACGGCGCCAACAGCGCGGTCGGGCGGCAATTCGTGAAGGGCAGCGACCGCGTGCCGCTGGTCTTCGCCTATCACGAGATCGTCCGCGCCCCGAAGGAGGGCGAGGGCGGCTGGGACGGGCGGCGCTGCGACGTCTTCTACCAGGGCCGGCACTCGCCGGATTTCTACGCCTGGATCTTCCCGCATGGCGACACGGCCAGCATCGGCACGGGCTCGATGAGGAAGGGCTTCTCGCTGCGCGGCGCGGTGGGCGCGCTGCGCGACCAGGTGGGCCTGGCCGGCGCCGAGACCATCCGCAAGGAGGGCGCGCCGATCCCGCTGCGGCCGCTGAAGAAGTGGGACAACGGCAGGGACGTGATCCTGGCGGGCGATTCGGCGGGGCTCGTCGCGCCGGCCTCGGGCGAGGGCATCTACTACGCGATGCTCGGCGGGCGGCTGGTCGCCGAGGCGGTGGACCTGGCGCTCAGGACCGGCGACGCCCGCGCGCTGGCGACGGCCCGCAAGCGCTTCATGAAGGAGCACGGCAAGGTCTTCCTCGTGCTCGGCATAATGCAGACCTTCTGGTACCGCAGCGACTGGACGCGCGAGCGCTTCGTGAAGATGTGCGAGGACAAGGACGTCCAGCGCCTGACCTGGGAAGGCTACATGAACAAGATCATCGTGCGCCGGGACCCGCTGGCGCATGTGAAGATCTTCTTCAAGGATCTGGCGCATCTGATGGGGCTGGCGCGGGCGTGAAGCCCGGGGGAAGAAGGCACTTCTTCCCCTGGACCCCCATCATCGATTTTTCCACTTGTCCTTCGGGGTGGTCAGCTGCGCTTTACGAGAAGCGCATCGGTGATCGCTGACCATTCCTCGTCGAGTGTGGCCGCGCCTGGGCGCGCGCGGCCGGCGCGGGCGTACCAGTAATCCGCGTTGGACAGGTCGCCCTCCCGCCGGTGCAGATAGGCATGCACCCAGGACCCGTCCGCATCCTTGGCCGCCATCGCATGGGTGTGGGCACGGTCCCAGTCGCCCCGCGAATCCCACCACAGCGCCAGCAGCGCATCCCCGAGATCCATCGGCGGATCGGCCAAGGCGCGCAGTTCGTCGGCGGTCATGCGATGCTCCCCGGAACACGGCGCGAGGCGCCCATCTCGCGGTAGGTGAAACCCTCCGTCACCGCCTCCGCCACCGCCTCCGCCAGCTTGGCGTGGTGCGGCGAGAGGGCGCAGGCGGGATCGGTCGCCCCGGCATCGCCGGTCAGCGCGAAGGCCTGGCAGCGGCAGCCGCCCCAGTCGATCTCCGCCCGCTCGCAGCCCCGGCAGGGCGACGGCATCCAGCCGGTGCCGCGGAAACGCGCGAAGGCCTCCGACCCCTCCCAGGCCGCGCGCAGCGAGGTCTCGCGGACATGGGGGAAGGCGAGGCCCGGCAGGGACTCGGCGGCATGGCAGGGCAGGATGCGCCCGGCCGGCGAGACGGCGAGGAAGCGCCGCCCCCAGCCGCCCATGCAGGCCTTCGGCCGCTTCGCATGGTAGTCCGGCACGACGTAGTCGATGACCAGGCGCCCCTTCAGCGCGCGCCGCGCCCGCTCGACCGCCTCCGTCGCGGCATCCAGCTGCGCGCGCGTCGGCAGCAGCGCGGCGCGGTTCGCGAAGGCCCAGCCATAGTACTGCACATGCGCGACCTCGAGCCGCCCGGCCCCCAGCTCGAGCGCGAGCGCGATCAGCGCCGGCAGCCGGTCGAGGTTCTGGCGATGCACCACGGCATTCAAGGTCAGCGCCAGGCCCGCCTCCCGCACCGACGCCGCGAAGGCCAGCTTCCGCGCATGCCCGCCGCGGTAGCCGCCGATGCGGTCCGCCGAGCCCGCCTCCGCGTCCTGCACGGAGAGCTGCACATGGTCGAGCCCCGCCTCGACCAGCGCCCCGAGCCTCGTCCCGTCGGTCAGCACGCCGGAGGTGATGAGGTTGGTGTAGAGCCCCGCCCGGCTCGCCGCGGCGACCAGCTCGACGATGTCGCGCCTGGCCGTCGGCTCCCCGCCCGAGAGATGGACCTGCAGGCAGCCGAGCGCGGCGGCCTCGGCGAAGACCCGCGCCCAGGTCGCGGTGTCCAGCTCCTCGCCCGCCCCGCTCAGCGCCGTCGGGTTGGAACAATAGGGGCAGCGCAGCGGGCAGCGATGCGTCAGCTCCGCGAGCAGCGCGAGGGGCGCGTCGGGCGTCATGACTGTCCCCCATCGGTACGGCCCTGCCAGCGTGCCGGATTCGTCCTCACGCCGCCACCACGCCCTTCGCGGCCAGATCCTCCAGCATCCCCAGCACGTCCGCCGCGATCTCCTCCCGCGGCGCTTCGAACCTCGCCGCCAGGGCGTCGACGATCGCATCCACGCTGCGCGCGCCATCGACCAGCCGCAGCACCTCGAGCGCGATCTCGTCCGGGACGAACATCCGCTCCGGCCCCATCACCACCCACTGGTCGCGCGCGGTGTCCTCGCGCAGCCGCATCCCCCGCCCGAAGCGCGGCACGGCATCCGGCGTCACGGCCGGAACGCGCCCGGCGGCGGCAGCCCCGGCGCCACATAGGCGAAGTGCAGCGCATCGAGCTGCGCCCAGAGCAGGTCGCACTTGAAGCGCAGCGCGTCCAGCACCTGCTCCTGCTCCGCGCGCGTCGCGGGCACGGTCTTCACATGGTCCAGCGCGAAGGCGACATCCTGCGGCGCCTGGGTCAGCCGCGGCGTGAAGTAGGCGAGCGTCTCCTCCGTGACGAAATCGTAGTTGCGCAGCATGCCCGAGACGCGCTGCGAGATGATGTCGGGCGAGAACATCTCGGTCAGCGAGGACGCCACCGCCTCCAGCACCGACCGCTCCCGCACGAAGCGGACATAGGCATCGACGGCGAATCGCGTCCCCGGCAGCAGCCCGCGCAGCGAGGTCACGTAGTCGCGGTCCAGCCCCAGCCCGTCCGTCAGGCGCAGCCAGCGCTCGACGCCGCCCGGGTGCACGCCATCGCCATCATGGTCCACGAGGCGCCGGCGCCATTCGCGGCGCAGCTCCGGCGTCGGCAGGCGCGCGACGAGGGAGGCATCCTTCGCCGGGATCGACGCCTGGTAGTAGTAGCGGTTCAGCGCCCAGGCCTGCACCTGGCCCTTCGACAGCTTCCCGCCATGCAGCAGGTGATGGAACGGGTGGTGGATGTGGTAGCGCTCCTCGCCGATGGCGCGGAGGCGCCGCTCGAGCTCCTCGGGCGGCAGCTTGTCGTCAGGCAAGGGCGATCTCCATGCCGTCCTCCGCCACCTCCCAGCCGGCGGCGGCGACCATGGCGCGCTCGGGGCTGTCGGCGAGCAGGGCGGGGTTGGTGTTGTTGACATGGATGAAGACGCGGCGGCCGACCGGCAGCGCGTCCAGCGCGGCGATGCTGTCGCGCATGCTCAGATGGCCCATGCGCAGCCCCGTCTTGGGGCCGGCCCCGGCCAGGATCATCTCGTCGTCTCGGAACAGCGTCCCGTCGAACAGCAGGCAGGCGGCGCCGGCGATCCGGTCGCGCAGCGCCGGCGTCAGCGCGGCGCAGCCTGGGATGAACAGCAGCCGCCGCTCCGGCGTCCCCGAGGCCGCGAGGCTCAGGCCGATCGTCTCCCCGCCCTCCGCCCGCCCCGGATCGGCGCCGTCCGGCGCTTCCTGGAACAGCGGCACCTTGCCGGGAACGACGAACGCCTCGACCGTCAACCCGAGCGGCGCGCCCGCGCCATCGGTCAGCGCGAAGGGCGTGCCGAGCGGCATCTCCCGCCGCGGCACCACCGCCGGGTTCAGCGCCCCGAAGACCGGATTCTCCGCCAGCACGCCGAGCGCCGGCGCCGCCCCCCAGAGGGCGAAGGCGTGCCGCTCCCGCAGGGTCAGCAGGCCGGCGATGGTGTCCACCTCCGCCCCCGTCAGCACCACGGCGGCGATCGGCGAGTGCCGGATGGCGCCGCCCTCGGGCGCGGGATGCAGCGCGGGGGTCGCCTCGATCTGCGCTCGCAGGTCGGGCGAGGCGTTCAGCAGCGCCCAGCGCCGCCCGCCATCGCCGCTGACCGCGACCGAGGCCTGGGTCCGCGGCCGTGCGGCCGGATCGCCGGCGCGCGCGCGGCGGCAGGCCGGCGCGGCCGAGTTCCATTGCGGAAAGCCCCCCCCGGCCGCGGCGCCGAGGACGATGGCGCGGAGCATGGCCCTGGGTCCCTCCGACGAAAAACCCCGCGCGGCCGGGTCACGGCGGCGCGGGGCTCATCGCCATGGGCGCGGCCGGCGCCCAAGGGCGCCGACGCCGCCCGGCCTTCAGCCGATCTCGGCGCAGGCGTAGGCGTTGATCTCGAGCGCCAGCGAGACTTCGACGATCCGGGGCTTCTTCCAGGCCATGACACACCTCCTGCAGGATGAACGCTTCTGGGAGATTGGCCGCGATCGGCGGCCGGTTCAAGGCCGGCATGCCCGGCCTCGACGTTTCGTGGTGGCCGGCGGCTGGCCCGGCCTAGTCCCGCTGCGCCAGGTCATGCGCCAGCGCGACGACGTCGCCATCCGTGAGACCGACGACGGCGCCGTTCATCTGCGGGTCCGCGCCGATGCGCATCCCGTCGCGGTATTCCCGCAGCGCGCGCCGCAGGAACTCCTCGCGCTGGCCGGCGATGCGCGGGATCTGCGCCCGCCCGGCCAGGCTCGGCAGGTGGCAGGACGCGCAATGGCGCGGCCCGAGCAGCGCCGCCCCCGCGGCGGCGAGGGCCGCGTCGCGCGGCCGGCGATCCGGCGGCGCCCCGGGCGGCAGGCTGCCGAAATGCGCCGCCAGATCCTCGATCTCCCTGTCCGCCAGCCCCTCGACGATGACGCGCATGGCGGGGCTGTGGCGGATGCCCTCGCGGATCAGGATGAGCTGCAGCGTGATGAAGCCCGGCTGCTGCGCGGCGAGCGAGGGGATGTCCGGGATGCTGCTGATCCCCGCCGCCCCGTGGCAGGCGTTGCAGCGCGCCTCCGCCAGCGCGGCCCCGCGGCCGGCATCCTGCGCCGCCGCGGCACCGCAAGCCAGGGTGGCGGCCAGGACCGCCGCCACCCATGCGCCCCGCAGCCTCACCGGCTGTGGGTGATGCGGTAGATCGCGCCCATCTGCTCGCCCGAGACCAGGAGCGAGCCGTCGCGCATGACGTGCACATCGACGGGCCGGTCTAGGAATTTCTGGTTCGCGTCATCGCGCAGCCCGGTCATGAACTCCTCGACCGCGGTGACGTTGCCCTGCGCGTCCAGCCTGGCGACGACGACATCGTAGCCGCTCAGCTTCTCGCGGTTCCAGGAGCCGCGGCGGGCGATGAAGATCTGGTTGCGGTAGGATTCGGGAAACATCGTCCCCGTGTAGAAGCGCATGCCGAGCGCGGCGGTGTGCGTCCCGAGCAGCGCCGCGGGCTGCACGAACTCGCTGCAATTGCGGTTGGCGTTGTATTGCGGGTCGGGCGTGCCGCCGGCGCAGAACGGGAAGCCGTGGTCCTCGCCGCTGCGGCGGATGCGATGCAGCGTGTCGTTCGGCCAGTCATTGCCGGCCCAGTCGCGGCCGTTGTTGGTGGCCCAGAGCTCGCGCGTCGCCGGGTGGTGCGCCATGCCGACGCTGTTGCGCACGCCGCGCGCCTCGATCCGCCGGCCGCTGCCGTCCGGGTTGAAGGAGACGAGGAGCGCGAAGGCGTCGCGGTCAAATTCGCAGATGTTGCAGTTCACGCCGACATTCGTGTAGATGCGCCCATCCGGGCCGAGGGCGGCAAATTTCCAGTGGTGGTTCCCGCCATGCTGCTGCTCGGTCGGCAGGGCGAAGGCCGCCGTCAGGTCGACCGGCACCGGCACGCTGTCGAGATTGGCCTCGATGTTGTCGAAGCGCAGCACGCGGTTCACGGCGAGCACGTAGAGGCTGTTGCCAATCACCACGAGCCCGTTCGGCTGCGTCAGGCCCTGGGCGATGGTGCGGACGCGCGTCGTGCCGTCCGCGTTGCGGCTGACCGCGTAGACCCGCCCGATGACGCGCGTGCCGACAAAGATCGTGCCGTTCGGGCCCTCGGCCATCATGCGCGCGCCGGGCAGGCCATGGGCATAAACCTCGGCCCGGAAGCCGGGCGGCAGGCGCAGCGCGCCGACCGGCACTTCGGCCAGCGGCGTCACCGTCAGGCGCGGCGCGTGCGGGGCGAGGGTCGAGCCCTCGGGCCGGCCCACCGCCCAGCCCGGGACCGGGGCGGCCGGAGCGGGTTGCTGCGCCAGGGCCGGCCCGGCGATCAGGGCCGCGGCGAGCCCGAGCAGGTGGCGTCTCTTGGTCATCACGTGTCCTCCCGCGCGACCCGTTCCGGGCCTTGCCGGATCATGGAAGGACCGAACCGACAATTTCGCAAGCGCCGTCCGACCCGCCGCGCCGGGCCGCACCGATCCCCGCAGGGCCATCGGGTGAACGACGTCGCCTCTGTCACGGCAAGCAAGGCAAGGCCGGGGAGAAGGTCTTCTCCCGTCGCCGTACACGGCGACCCCGCATCTATGTCCGCTGCTTGTCGTGCGGCAGCGAAGTCCGTGCGATGGCGCTTCAGCCTCGGCGCCTGGGAATGCCGAAGAGAAGCAGAAAGAGGTGGGTCGGGGTTTCGGGGAAGGGAGTTCCCTCCCTTCCCCGATCGGCCTTGCCTCCGGGGCGTGTCCCCCCGCGAGAGAACCGGGGCATGCCCGGAGGCTTCACCCGCTTGCCCTGCCCATCCCCGGCGTTGCGCCGCCCCGGCGGGCCGGCGATGGTAGTCGCCGGACCGAGCCGGCCCCGATCCGGGCCGGGAGGCAGGAGGGACCCGCATGATGCCGCCGCGACGCAACACCGCCTGGCCGCGGGCGCTCCTCCTGCTGGCGCCCTGCCTGACCCTGGCATCGCTGCCCGCCCGGGCGCACCACGCGATGGGGGAGGAGATCCCGAACAGCTGGCTGGAGGGGCTCCTCTCGGGCCTCGCCCATCCGGTGATCGGGCTCGACCACCTCGCCTTCCTGGTCGCCGCGGGCGTCCTGGCCGCGTGCTGCCGGTCCGGCGGCGCGCGCCTGCCCCTGCTGTTCGTGGCGGCCAGCCTCGGCGGGACGCTGCTCCGGGTCGGGGGGCTCCCGCTGGGGCCGGTGGAGCTGGCGGTGGCGGCGTCGCTCCTCGCCGCCGGGGGGTTGCTGCTGCTCCGCCCGCCCTTCGCGGAGTCGCCCGGCCTCCTCGCCGCGCTTTTCCTCGGTGCCGGGCTCTTCCACGGCGCGGCCTTCGCCGAGGCGATCATCGGGGCCGAGCCGACGCCATTGCTGGCCTACCTGCTTGGCCTCGGCGCCATCCAGGCGGTGCTCGCCTATGGCGTCTTCGCCTGGGTCCGCCGCGCCGGCGGGCGCCCCGGGACGGCGCCCGGCATCGCGCGCTGGGCCGGGGCGGCCGCCTCGGCGGTGGGGGTCGTCGCGATCGGCCTCGCGCTGGCCGGGGCCTGATCCCGCCCGGGCGGGGGGTGTCCGGGCGATTCGCCCGGCGATCCGGGCGGGGCGCGGATGGTGCTGCCAGGGGTGATCTTGATCAGCGGCCATGGCCGCGGGGCCGGCCGCCGGCCAAGGGGAGGGCCGCGCCCCCGCACGATTCGCGCCGGCAGGGGGGCGCATGGCGGTCGCGACCGCCGTCGGACCATGACCGTTGCATTATCGTTCAGAACAGCGTGGACAGAGCAGTGACCGGATGGTATGGATTTCACCAAAGGTCCACGATGAACGCCCCCCCCTTCCCGCTTAGGTTGTCGGGGTCGACCGGGGCCTAACCACAGGATTGAGGTTCCCCGTCTCCGATGCTAATCGGTACGTAAAGGCAGGCCTGCGGCGATGAGCGAGACCTTCTGCGAATTCACCTTCGAGGCTGCGCATCGGACCCCGCCCTTTTCGGACCTCCATGGGCATTCCTTCCTAGTGCGGGTAACTTTGAAGGGCGAGTCCGATCCAGTCTACGGCTGGTCGCACAACATGTACGACGTCGAGCCGGTCCTTGAGGAGGTCCGGATTGAGCTGGATCACCGCTATTTGAACGACATCGACGGCCTCGACGTACCGACGCTCGAGAACGTGGCGCGATGGGTCTGGAACCGGGTCGCCAACCGCATCCCGGGCCTCGACAACATCACCGTGTCGCGCGGCACGGAAGGTCGCCGCGAAGGATGCACCTACCGGGGGCCTGGGTGAGCGCGCCGTTGGGCGCCGACGACAAACCCGCATCGCCGGAAGGCTCATAGCCGCGCGGCCCCCACGCGATCGAGATCGCTCCCGAACCTGCAAGCCACACATGGCAAGCCTTCCCAGGACGCGGTGCATTGTGCAACCTTTCCGGGAGGAACCGTGGCATGATGACATCGAGCGAGAGGGGTCAGTTTCGGTGAGCTCCGAAAATGGATCGATGTCGAGGACCGGCACGCGGCGTCGTCAGGTGGCCGGGGCAGGCGCTTTGATGCTTGCGGCGGCCTTCGGACCGGCGGCGCGGGCATCGGGCCTGGCCCCGCCCACCGGCCCGGTCATCCTGACCATCTCGGGCCGTCTGGGCGTGTTCAACCGCGAGAACACGGCGCAGTTCGACCGCGCGGCGCTCGAGGCGCTCGGGATGGAATCCTTCACCACCTCCACCCCATGGTTCGACGGCCCGCAGACCTTCGAGGGCGTGCCGATGGCCCGGATCATGCGGACCGTCGGCGCCCAGGGCACGGTGGTGACCGCCATCGCCCTCAACGACTACTCCACCGAAATCCCGATGTCCGATTTCGCACGCTACAATGTCCTGCTCGCGCTCAAGCGGAACGGCGAATACATGCGGGTGCGCGACAAGGGGCCGCTGTTCATCGTCTACCCCTACGACTCCGCGCCTGAGCTGCGAGGCCAGCCCTATTACGGCCGCTCTGCCTGGCAGCTGTCACAGCTCGTCGTGCGGTAGGATGTCAGGCCGGGCGGTGTCGGGTGATGGCGGTCTGGACGTGGCCGCTGCCGCGACCGCCGCCCCCGCGACCACGGGCCGGGCGCTGC
>CAZMCV010000061.1:0-21405 GCA_964564645.1 uncultured Acetobacteraceae bacterium | reverse complement strand
GCCACTCCTCCGAGTGCACGATCGGTCCGCGGAAGCGGTCCATGCCGGGCCATTCCGGCATGTAGCCCTGCCGGTGCCGGTAGTAGCCCTGGCACATGTAGAGGAAGTTCGCGGTGAAGCGCGCGCGCTCGCCCGTGTCGGTCCGCGTCGCCTCGATGGTCCAGTGGCTGTCCGCGCTCGACCAGGCGGCGTGCGTGATCCGGTGCCTGTAGCGGATGTGGCGGCCGAGGTCGTTCTCCTCGATCACCTCGCCCATGTACTTCAGGATCTCCTCGGCGGTCGCAATGGGCGGGCCGACCCAGGGCTTGAAGCGGTAGCCGAAGGTGTGCAGGTCGCTGTCGGAGCGGATGCCCGGGTATTTGTGCGTCCACCAGGTGCCGCCGAAGGTCTCCTCCCCCTCCAGCACCACGAAGGACTTGTCGGGGCATTGCTGCGTCAGGTGGTAGGCGGCGCCGACGCCCGAGATGCCGGCGCCGACGATCAGCACGTCGACATGCTCGGCCGGGCCGGCGGGGCGGAGATCGGGCGCGGACAGGATCGCGGTATCCGGGGGCATGGTGTCTTCCTGGACGGAGAGGGATGCGTGGTCATCCCGCGCGGGGGGAACGGGCGTCAAGCCTCGGCTCTCATCGCCTCGCGGGGCAGTGACCCCGTGCCAGCCTGGACCCTGGATCCGGCCCCGCATTGATCCAGCGCAATGCGTTGGCCGAAGGACCCTGCTCCGTCGCCCCGGTCACCCGCCGAGGGCGCCGGCCTCGCGCAGCGCGCGGATCTCGGCCGCGGAGTAGCCGTGCTCGGCGAGGATCGCCTCGCCATGCTCGCCGAGGCCGGGCGGCGGGCCGGCCGGAGCCTTCGCCTCCCCCGCCAGGTGCACGGGGCTGTCCACCGTCCAGCCCTCGCCGGACGCCGTCGGGCGGATCGCGCCCGTCGCGCGCGGCTGGGCGGCCGCCACCGCCTCCTTCGTCGTGGTGACGGCGTCGAAGGTCAGGCCGGCCGCGTCCATCAGCGGCCGCCACTCGGCGAGGCTCCGCGTGGCGAAGGCCGCATCCATCAGCCCGACCAGCGCGCGCGCATTCTCCCGCCGCAGCGCCTGGGTGGCGAAGCGCGGATCCCCGGCCCATTCGGGGTGGCCGAGCACGCCCAGCAGCGCCGGCCATTGCCGGGCCTCGTTCAGGATCGCCACCAGGAACCAGCGGCCGCAGCCGGCCCGGTACATGTTGCCCAGCGCGTTTGGCGCCTCGGCCCGCTTCGGGCGCGGGATGAAATGCGCGCCGTCCAGCGCGGCCTGGGCGAAGATGCCGTTGGACCACAGCCCGGCATCGAGCAGCGCGGTGTGCACCAGCCCGCCCCGCCCCGTCCTCTCCCGCCGATAGAGCGCGGTGACGATGGCGCCATAGAGCGCGAGCCCCGTCGGATGGTCCCCCATGCCGGCCACGGAGCGCGCCGGCGCGGCAACGGCATCGGCGCGCACCAGGTCCATCAGCCCGGACCGTGCCCAATAGGCGGTGGCGTCGAAGCCGGTCTTGTCCGCCTCCGGCCCCGTCTCGCCATAGGCGGTCAGCGCGGCATAGACCAGGCGCGGGTTGATCCCGAGCAGCGTCGCCGGCGCGATGCCCAGCCCGTCGCGCAGCCGCGGCACGGCGTTGGTGACGAACACGTCGGTCGCCGCGACCAGCCGGTGCAGCACCGCCCGCGCCTCGGGCCGCTTGAGGTCCAGCACCAGCCCGCGCTTGTTGCGGTTGTCGAGGGTCCAGGCATAGGCGGAATCGCTCCGCGGCTGGCCCGGCAGGGTGTGCAGCGCGCGGTAGGCGTCGCCCCCGGGCGGCTCCAGCTTGATCACCTCCGCGCCGAGATCGCCGAGGATGGTGGCCGCCGACGGCCCGGCGACGTAGCTGCCCGCGTCGATCACGCGAAGCCCGGCGAAGACCGCACCCTCGGCTGGCGCCATGTCGGACGTCTCCCTCTCTCCCGCCGCCATGCTGCGGGGAGGGGGGCGGCGCGGCAAGCGCGCGAGCGCGCGCTACTTCCCAGCCGCCGCCGCCGCGCGCCGGAGGTCGGCGCTGAGGCCGGCGACGTCGGCCTCCGGCATCGGGCGGCCGAACAGCCAGCCCTGGCCGATGTCGCAACCCATCTCCTCGAGCTGGCGCCGCGTCGCCTCGTCCGCCACGCCCTCGGCCACGGTGACGAGGCCGAGGCTCTGCGCCAGGCCGAGCACGGCGGCCACGATCTTCCGGCTCTCGACGTCGGCGGTCATGGTCTGGACGAAGGTCGCGTCGACCTTCAGCCGGTCGATCGGCAGGGTCTTGAGGTGCCGGAGGGAGGAGAAGCCGGTGCCGAAATCGTCGAGCGAGATGCGCACCCCGAAGCCGCTCAGGGTCGACAGCACCTCCCGCGCCGCCTGCAGGTCGCCGAGCAGCGCGACCTCCGTCAGCTCGAGCTCGAGCCGCCGCGGGTCGAGGCCGGTCTGCTCCAGCGTCTCGCGCACCAGGGCGCAGAGGCCAGGCTCGCGCAGCTGCAGGGGGGAGACGTTGAGCGCGATCGAGACATGCGCCGGCAGCCGCGCCGCCACCCCGCAGGCCCGGCGCAGCAGGTCGAGGGTGAGCGCCCCCATCAGCCCCGCATCCTCGGCGACGGGGATGAACTCGGCCGGGGCGATCTCGCCCCGCGTCGGGTGATGCCAGCGCGCCAGCACCTCCATCCCGACCACGCGGCGGCGGCCGGACAGCTCGACCATGGGCTGGAAATACGGCTCGATGGCGCCGGCCTCGACCGCCGCGCGCAGATCGGCCTCGAGCGCGGCGCGCGCCTGCGCCTTGGCCGCCAGCGCCGGGTCGAACAGCCGCAGCCGCCCGCGCCCCTCCGCCTTCGCACCGTACAGCGCCGCATCGGCCGCGCGCAGCAGCGTCGCCGGGTCGGTCCCGTCCGAGGGCGCAAGCGCGATGCCGATGCTGGCGCCGACGCGCGCGGTGACGCCCGGCGCGACCTCGATCGGGCGGGAGACGGATTCGAGGATGCGGCCGCCGATCCGCAGCGCCTCCGCCTGCGCCTCCGCGACCGCGTCGGATGGCAGGGTGGTCATGGTGGCGACCAGGCCGAACTCATCCCCGCCCAGCCGCGCCAGCCCCTCCGCCGCGCGGACCGAGGCGCGGATCCGCCGCCCCACCTCGGCCAGCAGCCGGTCGCCCGCTTCGTGCCCATGGGCGTCGTTCACCGCCTTGAAGCGGTCCAGGTCGACGACCAGCACCGCGACCGGGCAGGCGCGGTCGCGCGCCCCGCCCAGGCGGTTCTGCCCCAGGGCCGCGGCCAGCCGCTCGGCGAAGCCGCGGCGATTGGCCAGGCCGGTCACCGGGTCCGTCCGCGCCGCGTGCTGCGACCGCCGCAGCGTCGCCCGCAGCCGGACGCGCCCCGCGAGCGCGATCCCCATCGCCACCAGCAGGGCCGCGCAGAGGCCGAGGGCCATCACCTCGAGCGAGGCGCGCATGTGCATCGCCGCCGCGCGCGCCCTGGCCAGCGCGTCCAGCTGCGCGTTGAACCCCTGCAGGCTGTCGGCGAAGCGCCGCTTCAGCGCATCATGCGCCGAGCCGTCGAGGATCGCCGCGGCCTCCTCCCCCCGCCCCGCCTCGACGAGGGCGATCGCCTGCCGCTCCTCGTCCAGGAGCGGCGCCCGCGCCGCCTCGGCGGTGGCGGCCAGGCGCTCGCGCAGCGGCTCCGGCACCTCGGCGAGGGAAGCGTCGAGGGTCGCCTGCAGGCGATCCGCCGCCGACCGGTAGCGCGCGATCCAGCGCGGATCGCCGGTCGCGGCCGCCATGCGCGCCGACATCGTCAGCACCTCGTCGAGGTGCACGACGCTGCCGCGCAGCTCCGTCACGCGGAGCGCCTCGACGGCGGTGGCCTGCAGGGTGTCCCGCGTGGCCAGCACCGAGGCGGAGAGCCAGGCCAGCGCGCTGGCACCGAGCCCGAAGACGAGGATGATCAGACCGGCGCGGAGCATCGATCCCGACTGGCTTGCGACGGTCGGGAATAGACCGCGGGGGGTTGTCGGGCGGTTAAGCCCCAGGCCCAGGCGCCGGGCGGACAGGATCGCTTCGGCCGGGACCACAACCGTGTAGCATCACCCGCAAGCACGCCCGAGCATGGGAGAGGCGATGGCCAGCGCACCCGACATCCCGGGCGACCGGGGATCCCGCCGGGCCGGGGGATGCGGCGCGTGAAGCCGGGACCGGTTCCGCCGCCCGCCGCCCGGGACGCCGCGCCAGGGCGGGGAGCGGAGGAGGAGCAGGAGGTCCTGGCGGAGCGGGTCGCCGCCGCCCTCGGGCAGACCCCCCTCGCCGTGGCCGTCTCCGCGGTCAACGCCGCCCTCATGCTCGCGGTGCTCGGCGGCCCGGACGACGCGCCGGAAGCTGCCGCCTGGTTCGCCGCGACGATCGGCCTCGGCGCGGCGCGGCTGCTGCTCTGGTGGTCGAAGGGCCGCACCCCGGCGCGCGATCCGGCGGATGCGAGGCGGCGGGAGAGGCTGGCCGTGGCCGCGGCCGTGGCGGCGGGCGCGCTCTGGGGCGGCGGCGCCGCCTGGCTGTGGCCGGGGGCCGAGGCCGCGCAGCTCCTCTGGGTCCTGGTGGTGGGCGGGATGTCCGCCGGCGCGGTCGCGCTGCACTACGCCCACTGGCCGACGACGCTCGGCTTCGTCCTGCCCGCCGGCCTGCCGATCGCCGCGCGCTTCCTGGCCGAGGACACCGCGCGCGGCGAGGCGGCGGGGCTCATGGTCCTCGTCTTCCTCGCCGCCCTCACGATCACCGCCCGGCGCGCCAGCGCGCATTTCGCCGCGCATCTGCACCTGCGCCTCGACCTCGCCCGCCAGGCCGCGGCGCTGGCGGCGGCGCAGGCGACGCTGCGGCGCGAGACCGAGCTGCACCGCGCCACCGAGACCAGCCTGCGCCAGGCCCAGAAGATGGAGGCGCTGGGACGGCTGACGGGCGGCATCGCGCATGATTTCAACAATCTGCTCATGGTCGTGCTCGGCAGCCTCAGCCTGCTGCGCAAGCGCCTGCCGCCGGGCGATGCGCGGTCGGCGCGGCTGCTGGACAACGCGGTGGAGGGCGCCAATCGCGGCGCCGTGCTGACGCAGCGGCTGCTCGCCTTCGGCCGCCGCCAGACCCTGCGGCCGGAGACGCTGACCCTGGCGCGGCTTGCGAGCGGCGTGCGGGACCTGCTGCGGCGCGCGATCGGCCCGGCGCACCGGCTGGCGCTGCGCTTTCCCGCGGAATTGCCTTCCGTCCGGGTCGATGCCAACCAGCTCGAACTCGCCCTGCTCAACCTGGCGATCAACGCGCGCGATGCCATGCCCGGCGGCGGGACGATCGAGGTCGCCGCGCGCGCCGCGACGCTCGGCGCGGACGACCCGTCGGGGCTGGCCGCCGGCGACTATGTCGTGCTGCTCGTCACCGATGACGGCGAGGGCATGGACGAGGCGACGCTCGCCCGCGCGACCGAGCCCTTCTTCACCACCAAGGGCGTCGGCAAGGGCTCGGGCCTCGGCCTGCCGATGGTGCTCGGCCTGGCCGAGCAATCCGGCGGCCGGCTGGTGCTGCGCAGCCGCAAGGGCGAGGGCACGACGGCCGAGCTCTGGCTGCCCTGCGCCCCGCCCGAGGCGGAGGCACCGCCGCCGCCGCCCCCCGCCCCGCCGCCTGAGCCTCCGCCGCGCCCCCTCACCGTGCTGCTGGTCGATGACGACCCGCTGGTCCTGGCGAGCGCCGCGGCCATGCTGGAGGAGCTCGGCCATCGCGTGGAGGAAGCCGATGGCGCCGCGACGGCGATGGCGCGGCTCGACCGGCCGGGCGGCGCCGCGCCGATCGACCTCGTCGTCACGGATTTCGGCATGCCGGGCACGAGCGGGCTCGAGCTCGCCGAGGCGCTGGCGCGCACGCGGCCCGGCCTGCCGGTCCTGATCGCCACGGGCTATGGCGAGCTGCCGGCGGCGGAGGCGGCCGGGCTGGTCCGGCTCGCCAAGCCCTTCGGCCCGGCGGAGCTCGCCGCGGCGATCGCCGCCGCGCTGCGCCGGGGCGGCTGCCCGGCTACTCCGGCTTGACGCCGGCGGCGCGCAGCACCTCGCCGATGCGCGGGATGTCGCGCTGGATCAGCGCATCGATGTCGGCGGGCGCCGCGATCTCGTCCATCGGCTGCACCGCCAGCGCGGCGAGGCGCGGCTGGGCGTTCCGGATGCCCTGGGCGAAGGCGTCCTGCAGCCGGGCGAGGCGCGCATCCGGGACGCGGGCGGGGGCGAGGACGGCGATCCAGGCCTCGGCGCGGAAGCCGGGCAGGCCGGCCTCGTCGGTCGTCGGCACATCGGGCAGCACGGCGCTGCGCTTGCCCGTGGCGACCGCGAGCGCTCGCACCGAGCCGCCCTTCACATGCGGCGAGGCCGAGGCGATCGGATCCATCACCAGCTGCGCCTCGCCCGAGATCACAGCCTGCATGGCCGGCCCGCCGCCGCGATAGGGCACGTGCAGCATCTCGGTCTTCGTCGCGGCCAGGAACAGCAGCGAGGCGGTGTGGATGGCGCTGCCGACGCCGGCGGAGGCGAAGGCGTACTTGCCCGGATTGGCGCGGAGCAGCGCGATGAACTCGGCCAGCGTCTGCGCCGGCAGCTTCGGCGTCACGCAGAACAACTGCGGCGTGGCGCCGGCCATGGCGACGGCGCGGAAATCCTTCACCGGGTCGTAGGGCAGCTTCGCCACCAGGGAGGGGGTGTTCACATGCGGGCTCGCCGTGACCAGCACCGTCAGCCCGTCCGGCTCGGCGCGGGCGGCGATGTCGGTGCCGACGACGAGGCCGGCGCCCGTGCGGTTCTCGACGACGACCGTCTGGCCGAGGACCTGGCCGGTGGCCTCGGCGATCACCCGCGCGACGACATCGGTGGTGCCGCCGGCGGCGAAGGGGACGATGGCGCGCAGCGGCCGGTCGGGCCAGGCGCCTTGGGCACGGGCCAGCCCCGGCGCGGCCAGCAAAGGCGGCAGGGCGGCCAGCAGGGCGCGGCGGCGGACCGGGGCGGCGTGCGTCATGGTCGGGCGTCTTCCTTGGTGGGGCGGGGGCCGGGGGCGCCTCGCCGGGTGGTGAGGGGGCGCAACATAGGGCCCGGCCCGGTGCGGGACAGCCCCCCGGCGGCGGGGCGGCGTGGCAGGGGGAAGAAGACGCTTCTTCCCCCCGCGCCCCCCATCATCGTTTTCTGGCACTGGTCCTGCCCGGGCCGGGATGCGTGCCTGGGGTGGGGGCCCGTCAGAACCGCACGATCAGCGCCACCCAGGATTCCGGCAGCGCCGCCGTCGCCACGGTCTCGATCCGCTTGTCGAGGCCGGTCAGCACCAGCAGCCCGAACAGCGCCAGCGCCCCGCCCAGCAGCGGCCGCGCCACGCCCCCCGCCGCGCCGAGCCGCCGGCGCAGCGCCGGCACCGCCCCGCGCGCCGCATAGCCGAGCGCCAGCAGCGGCAGCGCCGCCCCGAGGGCGAAGGCGAGCATGGTCGCCGCCGCCCGCGGCGCCGTCTCCGCCTGGGCCGAGAGCGCGATGGCGGCACCCAGCGCCGGCCCCGTGCAGGGCGCCCAGGCGAGCCCCAGCACGGCGCCGAGGGCGAATTGCCCGCCCACCCCGCGCGCCGACATGCGCGTGGCGAAGGCGGTGACCGGCTGCAGGAGATGCTCGGCCGCGGCCGAGAGCCGCGCGGCGATCCCGGCCGCCAGCAGGGCGAGGCCGGCGAGCAGCATCAGCAGCGCCGCGCCGATCCGCAGCACCTCGCCATCCAGCCCGAGCGCGAAGCCCGCCAGGCCGAGCAGCATCCCCGCCGCGGCGAAGCTCAATGCCAGGCCGAGCGCGAGCGCGAGCGGGCCGAGGCGGTGCTCGGCACCCGCCGCCGCCAGCACGATCGGCAGGATGGGCAGCACGCAGGGCGAGAGGCTGGCGAGCATCCCCGCCAGCCCCGCCAGCAGCAGCGAGGCCATGGAAGGCGGGCTACAGCGCGCGGAACAGCAGCGCGCGGATCGCCTCCGGGTCGGTGATGCCGGTGGCGCGGCCACGCTCCTCCTTGCCGTGGAAGGCGAGCAGGGTCGACTGGGCGCGCACGTTGAGGCGCTGGAGGGCGGCCTTCTGGCTGTCGAAATCGACCGTCAGCACCACGGCCTGGGCCATGCGCGGATCCGCCGCGACGGCATCGACGACCGGCTTCTGCACCCGGCAGGTCGGGCACCACGGCGCGCTGACCTCGATCAGGATCGGCTTGCCGGCCGCCTGGGCGGTGTCGAAGGCGGCATCGGTGAAGGCCTGGCGCTCGGCCGCCCCGGCGGGGCGGCCCCCGGTCAGGGCGGCGGCGGCGAAGGCGGCGGCGAGGAGGGGACGACGGCGCATCGGAGGGCTCCCGGTGGATGGGCTCCTGCCCGCTGCGCCGGGCCTTTCCGGAAGGTTACGGCCGCCATCGCGAATATCCGGGCTCCGTCAGGCGGTGGTGCCGCCATCGACCGGGAGCGCCGCGCCGGTGACGAAGGAGGCCTCGTCCGAGAGCAGGAACAGCGCCGCGTTGGCGATCTCCTCCGGCCGGGCGGAGCGCTTCATCACATTGGCCTGGCCGCGCTTGCGGACCAGCTCCTCGACATCGTTGCCACGCGTCGATTCCTGGTCCGGGCGGGCGACGAAGACGCGCAGCATCGGCGTGTCGACGCTGCCCGGGCAGACCGCGTTGACCCGGATGTTCTCGGGCGCGAGGCGCTTGGCCAGGGACCGCACGAAGCCGATCACGCCGAACTTCACCGCCGAGTAGACCGGGCTGAACACCGAGCCCTGCAGCCCGGAGGTCGAGGCGGTGAACAGCATCGCCCCGCCGCCCCGCGCGCGCATCTGCGGGATCGCGGCCTCCGACGTCACCAGCACCGTGCGCAGGTTGAGGTCCACCGCCAGCTCGAACTCCGCCATCTCGATCCCCTCGACCGCGGCGGGGCCGGGATGGCCGACATGGTTCCAGACGAAGTCGAGCCCGCCGAAGGCCTGCGCCGTCTGCGCCACGATGTCGCGCGCGAAGCCGTCGTCGCGCAGGTCGCCGACCAGCGGGATGGCGCGCCCGCCCGCGGCCCTGATCTCCTCGACCACCGCGGCGACGCCCGCCGCGTCGCGGTCCGCCACGCCGACCGCCGCGCCCTCCCGCGCGAAGCGGATGGCCCCCGCGCGCCCCATGCCGGAGGCGGCGGCGGTGACGAGCCCGATCTTGTTCGGCATGCGCATGGTGGCGATCCCTCCTGCCGCCGCCCTTCCGCGGGCGGTCGTCGCATCCGCCATGCTCGCCCCGCCGGCAGGCGCCGGCAACCGGCCCCCCTCAGCCGCGCCGCTCGCCGAGGGCGAAGACGCGGAGCGCGCTGGCGAGCGGCAGCGCCGGATCGTCCCTTCCCGCATCGATCTCGGCGACGAGGGCCGAGAGGCTCATCTCCCGCTGCCGCGCCGCGACCTCGAGCACCGTCCAGAAGGCGGGCTCGAGCGCGACCGAGGTGCGGTGGCCGGCCAGCGCGAAGCTGCGCTTGCGCAGGTGCCGGGCGGGCCGCGCCTCGCTCATCCGCCGCCTTCCAGCGAGGCGCCCGGATGCACCATCTCCTCCGGCCGCACCCAGCGGTCGAAATCCTCGGGCGCCACGAAGCCGAGCCGCGACGCGGCCTCCTTCAGCCCGAGATTCTCGGCCAGTGCCTTCTTGCCGATCGCCACCGCCCGGTCGTAGCCGATGCGCGGGTTGAGCGCGGTGACCAGCATCAGCGAGCGCGCCAGGTTCTCGGCGATCCGCTCATGGTTCGGCACCAGCTTGTCGACCATGTTGTGCGCGAAGCTCTCGGCGGCATCGGCCAGCAGGCCCGCCGATTGCAGCACCGCCTGGATGATCACCGGCTTGTAGACGTTGAGCTGCAGGTGCCCCTGCGAGCCGGCGATGGTGACGGTCGTGTTGTTGCCCATCACCTGCGCGCAGACCATGGTCAGCGCCTCCGACTGCGTCGGGTTGGTCTTGCCCGGCATGATGGAGGAGGAGAGGCCGTCGGCCGGCACCACCAGCTCCCCGATGCCGGAACGCGGGCCGGAGCCCAGCACGCGGACGTCGTTGGCGATCTTCATCAGCGAGACGGCGAGCACGTTCATCGCGCCCGACAGCTCGACGAAGGCGTCATGCGCCGCCATGCCCTCGAACTTGGAGGGGTTGGGCACGAAGCCGAGGCCGGTGCGCCCGGCGACGATGTCGCAGAAGACGCGGTCGAAATCGGGGTGGCGGTTGAGCCCGGTGCCGACCGCCGTGCCGCCCTGCGGCAGCATCAGCAGCCGCGGCAGGGTCGCGCGCAGCCGCTCCTGCCCGAGCGCCACCTGCCGCGCGAAGGCGTCGAATTCCTGGCCCAGGGTCATCGGCACCGCATCCATCATGTGGGTGCGGCCGAGCTTCACGATCGCCTCCCACTCCGCCGCGCGCGCCGCCAGCGAATCCCGCAGCACGCCGAGCGCCGGGACCAGGCGGCGCTCCACCGCCTCCGCCGCGGCCAGGTGCATCATGGTGGGGAAATTGTCGTTGCTCGACTGCCCGCGATTCACATGGTCGTTCGGGTGCACCGGACTGCGCGCGCCGAGCGGGGAACCGAGCCGCTCGTTCGCGCGGTTCGAGATCACCTCGTTGGCGTTCATGTTGGTCTGGGTGCCGCTGCCGGTCTGCCAGACCGGCAGGGGAAAATCGGCATCGCGCTCACCGGCCGCGATCTCGAGCGCGGCGGCCTTGATCGCGCCGGCGAGGTCGGCGGGCAGCTCGCCCAGGCGCTCGTTGGCCTCGGCGCAGGCCCATTTGTGCAGCCCGACCGCGCGGATCAGGCCAGGGGGGAAGCGCTCGGCGCCGATGCGGAACAGCCGCCGCGCGCGCTCGGTCTGCGGGCCCCAGTAGCGCTCGGCGGGGATCTCGATGGTGCCGAGGCTGTCGGTCTCGGTGCGCGTGCTGCCATGGGTCTCGGGGGTCGCCATGCGGGTCGGGTCCTCCTTCGGCGTCGAGGGGGGCGGGCCGGTCGCCTGTCCCGGGTCCGCGGCGGCGGAATCGCCGAGGGGGGGCGCATCGGCCGCTCCTGTCGGGGCCATCGCGCGATCCATGACAATGGATCACGCTCTGGGGCGCAACGCGGCAAGCCTGGGGCCGTCGCCGGCGGATGGGAAGTCGCGCCGGTTCGCGGCGCCGGCGGGCGGGCGCTGGACAGGCCGGGCCGGCTGCGCTGACCTCCCCGCCCCCATCACGGACGAGACCGATGTCCTTCGCCGACCCGCGCGCCGGAGACATCGAGGACGATGCCTCGAGCACCTCCCGCCACAGCCTGCTGCGCCATGCCGGCACCATGCTGCTGGAGGTGAGCCTGCCCAAGCTCGCCATCGCCTTCGGGCTGATCCTGGTGCTGCCGGGCGTGCTGGTCGGCGCCGCGCCGATCCTGGCCGTGCTGTTCGCGCAGACGGTCTGGGCGCGCATGCCGGGGGAGGCGCATCTCCTGACCCTTGCCGCCGTGCTCGGCGCGGCGGGCTTCGTCGCCTGGCGCTTCGGGCCGGCGCTGTTCCGGGTGGCGGAGCGGAACTTCTGGGCGCTCAGCGCGGCGCTGGTGCAGCCGCTCTACCTCGCGGTGCGCGAGGGGCTGCGCCAGGCGCTGGAGGCCGCGGCGCGGCGGCGGCTGGTGGCCGGCGGGCCGGAGGCGCTGGCAAGGCTGCGCGGCCGCACCGGGATCGTCGCGGGGCTGCTGATCGCGGCGGGGGCCGCCGCGGTGCTGGCCTGGGTCGGCCCCTGGCCGCGGCTCTTCGTCTACGACCTCGGCACCGTCGGCGGGCTGGCGCAGGCGGTCGAGGATGCGCTGGCCAATGGCGTGCTGGTGGTGGCGCTGGACCTGATGATCGGCGCCCCCCTCTGGTCCATCGCCGAGGCGCGGGCGGGCATCGCGCGCGACCTGGCGCCCATGGGGGGCGATGCGGCGGCGGCGCGCTGGCGCATCGCGCATCTCTCCGACATCCATGTGGTGGGCGAGCCGCATGGCTTCCGGCTGGAATGCGGCCGTGACGGGCCTCGCGGCAACGCCCGCGTCGCGCGCGCCCTGGCCGCGGTGGCGGAGGCCGACCGCGCCCGGCGGCTCGACTGGGTGCTCGTCACCGGCGACATCACCGATGCCGCGCGCAATGCCGAGTTCATCGCCTTCGAGGGGGCGCTGGCGGCCGCGCCCGCGCTGCGCGACCGCGTGCTGATCCTGCCGGGCAACCACGACGTCAACATCGTCGATCGCGCCAACCCGGCGCGGCTGGAGCTGCCGACCTCGCCCGGGGGGATGCTGCGGCGGCTGCGCTTCCTCGCCGCCGCCGAGGCGCTGCAGGGCGGGCGGGTGCATGTGATGGAGGCGGGGCGGCGGCGGATCGGGCCGACGCTGTCGGCCTGGCTGGCGGCCGAGGGGCGCGGCGCGGCCCTGGCGCGCTTCCTCGACACGGGACGCGGCGGGCGGGCGGCGCGCGCGGCCTGGGAGGACGCCTTCCCGATGGTGGTGCCGCCCGCGACGCCGGACGGGCTCGGCGTGCTGCTGCTCGATTCCAACGCGCCGACGCACTTCTCCTTCACCAACGCGCTCGGCCTGATGCCGGCGGGGCAGTGGCGGGCGGCGGAGCGCGCCATGGCGGCGCAACCGGCGGCGCGCTGGCTGGTCTGCCTGCACCACCACCTGATCGAGTATCCGCGGCCCGGCGCCAAGCTGGCCGAGCGCATCGGCACGGCGCTGGTGAACGGGCATTGGGTGGTCGGGCGGCTGCGGCGCCGCGCCGCGCGGGTGCTGGTGCTGCATGGGCACCGGCACATCGACTGGATGGGCGAGGTCGGGGGCCTGCGGATCCTCTCCGCCCCCTCCCCCGTCATGGGCCCGGCGGATCCGGCGAGCCCGCGGCATTGCTGGCTGCACGCGCTCGGCCCCGGGGCGGGCGGCGCGCTCGACCTTGTCGCGTCGGAGCGGCTGCTCCTGCCGGGTCAGGGGGAGTAGGAGGAGATCTCGATCAGGTTGCCCTCCGGGTCCCGGCAATAGACCGAGCCCATGGCGCCGAGCGCGCCGGCGCGCGTCACCGGCCCCTGCTCGATCCGCACGCCGCAGCCATGCAGGTGCGCCACGATCTCGGGCACCGCGACGGCGACGATGAAGCAGAGATCCTGGGTGCCGGCGCGGGTGACCTCCGCGGCGATCCACTCCTCCTGCGTGGCCGTCTCCGGCCGGAGGTTGATCTTCTGGCCGCCGAATTTCAGCGCGGTGCGCGGCGGGTGGCCGTAATCCTCGCGCTCCATCCCGAGCACCCTCTGGTACCAGGACGCCATCACCTCGAGGTCGCGGCAGTTGATCACCAAGTGGTCGAGGCGGTCGACGGCGAAGCGCATGAAGGTCTGCTCCCTCTGGTCGCAGGCGGGCCGGCCGATCGGACCCCCGGGCCATGCGGCCCTCCGGTCCCCGGGCGGCCGGGGGTCACTTGGGAAGGCGCGCGGTCACCTCGATCTCGATGCGCATGGCATCGGTCTGCAGCCCGGCATGGATCAGGGTGGAGGCGGGCCGCGCCACGCCGAGATGCTTCTTCACCACCGGCCAGCAGGGCTCCCAATCCTCGCGCCGCGGCACGATGAACAGCACGCGCACCACGTCGTCGAGCGTGCAGCCGGCCTCGGCCAGCGCGGCGGCGATGTTGCGGAAGCACTGCTCGGCCTGCGCGACCACGTCGTCCTCGATGGTCATGCGCGCATAGTCGTAGCCGGTGGTGCCGGAGACCCAGACCAGGTCGCCATCCACCACGGCGCGGGAATAGCCGATCTCCTCCTCGAACCTCGAGCCGGAGGAGATGCGGCGGCGGGGGGTCTCGGTGCTCATGCGCGGGGTCCCTCGGGTTCAGTGGGCCGGCGGCTCGACGATCCGCGCGGAGAGCCGGCGCACCACCGGCAGCGCCACCAGCAGCACCGGGAAGGCGACGGCCCAGGAGAACAGCCAGGCCGCCGGCCAGTCCCGCAGCACCTGCCAGGTCGGGCCCAGCGCGACCAGGGTCGAGACCAGCGAGACGATGCTGGTCATCACCACCGACAGCAGCAGCGGCAGCACCAGGGGCGCGTAGCGGGCGGGCAGACGGCGCATGACGGCTCCTCGCGCGCCGAAGGGGGGCGGGCGCGCGGCGTGGGGCGGGTAACGGCGGGCGGCGGGCGGGTCAAGCCGCCCGCCCGCGCCTCATCCCGGCGCGCAGACGAGGACGGCGACGGCGCCGTCCGGCCCGGGCGAGTGCAGCAGCACGACCCGGCGGATGATGGCGACGCGGCCCTCGTCATCGGCGAGTTCCATCCCCGGCTGGGGGATCACCGGCAGCTCCACCACGCCATTGTCGCGGGCGGGCTCGCCGATGCCGAGCCCGTCCGCGTCGAACCAGATGCGCAGCTTGTAGCCGGCCATGCCTCGCCTCCTCCGCTGGCTATTCCAGCCCCTCGTAGAAGTCGTTGCCCTTGTCGTCGACGACGATGAAGGCGGGGAAGTCCTCGACCTCGATCCGCCAGACCGCCTCCATGCCGAGCTCCGGGTATTCCAGCACCTCGACCTTCTTGATGCAGTCCTGCGCCAGCCGCGCCGCCGGCCCGCCGACCGAGCCCAGGTAGAAGCCGCCATGCGCCTTGCAGGCCTCGCGCACCGCCTTGCTGCGGTTGCCCTTGGCGAGCATCACCAGCGACCCGCCGGCCTTCTGGAAGGCGGCGACATAGCTGTCCATGCGCCCGGCCGTGGTCGGGCCAAAGCTGCCCGTGGGCAGGCCCTGCGGCGTCTTGGCCGGGCCGGCGTAGTAGACGGGATGGTCCTTGATGTAGTCGGGCAGGCCCTTCCCCGCATCCAGCCGCTCCTGCAGCTTGGCGTGGGCGATGTCGCGGGCGACGACCATGGTCCCCGTGAGCGACACGCGGGTCTTCACCGGGTGCTTCGACAGCGTCGCGCGGATCTCGTCCATCGGGCGGTTCAGGTCGATCTTCACCACGTCGCCGCCGAGGATCGCGTCGGTGGCTTCCGGCAGGTACTTCGCCGGATCGTGCTCGAGCTCCTCGAGGAAGACGCCGTCCGGCGTGATCTTCGCGCGGATCTGCCGGTCGGCGGAGCAGGAGACGCCGATGCCGATCGGCAGGGACGCGCCATGCCGCGGCAGGCGGATCACGCGGACGTCGTGGCAGAAATACTTGCCGCCGAACTGCGCGCCGATGCCGAGCGACTGCGTCAGCTTGTGGACCTCGGCCTCCAGCTCCCGGTCGCGGATGGCGTGGCCCGACCGGTCGCCGGTGGCCGGCAGCGGGTCGAGGTAGCGGGTGGAGGCCAGCTTCACCGTCTTCAGCGTGAACTCCGCACTGGTCCCGCCGATCACGATCGCCAGGTGGTAGGGCGGGCAGGCGCTGGTCCCCAGCGTCCGGATCTTCTCCTCGAGGAAGGCAAGCAGCTTCGGCTTGTTCAGCACCGCCCGGGTCTGCTGGTAGAGGAAGGTCTTGTTCGCCGACCCGCCCCCCTTCAGCACGAACATCAGGTGCATCTCGTCGGCGTGGTGCTCGCCGGGGGCGGCCAGGATCTGGAACTCCACCGGCATGTTGTTGCCGGTGTTCACCTCCTCGAACATCGTCACCGGCGCCATCTGCGAGTAGCGCAGGTTGGTCTCGGTGTAGGTGCGGGCGACGCCGAAGCTCAGCGCCTCCTCCTCGTCGCCCTCCACCCAGACCCGCTGGCCCTTCTTGCCGGAGACGATGGCCGTGCCCGTGTCCTGGCACATCGGCAGCACGCCGCCGGCGGCGATGTTGGCGTTCTTCAGGAGATCGAGCGCGACGAACCGGTCGTTCGCGCTGGCCTCCGGGTCCTCCAGGATGTGCGCCAGCTGCCGCAGGTGGCCCGGGCGCAGCAGGTGGGAGACGTCCTTGCAGGCCTGGAAGGCCAACTCCTCCAGCGCCTTCGGCGTGACCTTCACGACCGTCCTGCCCTCGACCGTGATGGTCGAGACGCCCTCGATCGGCAGGCGGCGATAGGGGGTGGTGTCCTCGCCGAGCGGGAAGACCGGGCTGTAGCGGAAATGGTCGGGCCTGAGCGGCGTGGCGCCGGCAGCGTGGTCGTCGAGGGGCGGGGTCACGATCCTACGGTCTCCTCGCTGGCGTGGCGGGCCATCGCCCCGGCCGGGGCGGCCCCGCCGGCGCGCTCGGTCGCATCGGGCTTACCGCAGCCTCGTCCGGGCGCCAACCGCGCGCGGGCCGGCGCCGGCGTCACCCGGCCCGCCACCGCCATCGGCGCCGGCGCTACTTGCCGGTCGGGGTCGAGGAGGAGCGGCGGCGGAAGGCGTCGAGCCGCACCACCTGTGGTTGCACCGGGGCGCCCGGGGCGGCGGCCGGCGTCGGGGCCGCGCTCGCGCCCGGCGCCTCGGCCGCGGCGGGCGGGGCCTCGCCCTGGAACCGCAGGCCGAAGCGGACATGCGGGTCGGCGAAGGCGGTCACCGCCTTCAGCGGCACCACGAGCGCGGCCGGAACCCCGCCGAAGGACAGCCCCACCGAGAAGATCTCCCGCGCCTGGTCCAACTTGAGGTCCCAAAAGCGGTGCTGCAGGACGATCGTCATCTCGTCCGGATACCGGGCCTTCAGATGCGCCGGCATGGATACGCCCAGCGCATCGGTCCGGAAGGTGATATAGAAGTGATGCTCGCCCGGCAAACCATGGGCGGCGACATAGGTCAGCGCGTCGGCGACGACCGCACGCATCGCCTCCTCCGCCCAACGGGCATAGGGAAGCAGGCTCTCGTTTTCCATCGGACTTCCGGTCATGGCCGCATCTCGACACAACCTTAAGGCGAATTCGACGCGGGATGAAAGCGGGTTCGGCGGCAGCGGCGCAAGTGGGGGGCTTCTGTTGCCCGGTGCCCCCCGAACCGCGCTTGCCTATTTAGGCAGCGAGTGCGACGTCCTCGCGGACGTTGTCGTTCGCACTTATCGATCGGCCCGATGACGGCGGAACCATGCCGGGCAAAAGCGACCCCTTTACCACGCGCGTCGAGCCTGTTTCGCCCCCTTGGCCGCCCGCCGACAAGCGGGAGGGAAGTGGTGGAGGCGCCGGGCACTGCCCCCGGGTCCGCAACGCTTATGCCGGATCGTGTTTATCGCCATAGCCGCAAGCGGCGACCGGGATGTAGGACGCCGGCGCGGCGGAATCCAGGGCCCGCCTCGCGGGACCGGCCCGCCTCCGGCAGCGGGTTCGCCGAACCGGCGTGCCGGAACCGGGCGCCTGGTCGCCGGCGGGTCCCTCGCCCGCGAAGCCCGGGACGGCCCGGATGCCCCGCTTTACCCGATGGCCACCGCTCGGCGCGCATCCCTGTCGCACGCCGCCCGCGGCGGTGCGATAAGCCTGCCATCGCAGCGGGCGCCGGCGGAACGCCGCCGCCCCGGAGACCATGATGCGCGAACTCTTCCTGCATGTCGGCATGCACAAGACCGGAACCAGTTCGATCCAGCAGACCCTGTTCGATCATGGCCCGAAGCTGCAGGAGTTCGGCCTCTCCTACTGGGGCGCGGAGCCGAACCACTCGGTCTCCGTCGTCGCGGCCTTCCACGAGGAGCCGCACCTCTATCACATGAACCGGCGCGCCGGCCGCCATACGCCCGAGGCCGCCGCCGCCTGGGCCCGCGAATGCCGCGCCCGGCTGGAAGCCTGGCTGGCCGAGGCACCGGGCCCGAAGCTGATCCTGAGCGGGGAGGACATCGCCCTGCTGAGCCCCGCCGCCACCGAGGACCTTCTCGACACGATCGCGCGGCATGTCGGGCGGATCACCGTGCTCGGCTTCGTCCGCCCGCCGCGCTCCTTCATGGTCAGCGTGTTCCAGCAGCGGGTGCGCGGGGGCAGCACGCTCGATGATTTCGGCAACGGCATCAACACCGCCTATCGCCGGCGCTTCCGGAAGTATATCGGCCACCCTCGGATCCACGCGCTGCGCTTCCAGCTCTATGAGCGCGCGGCGCTGAAGGGGGGGTGCAGCATCGCCACCTTCCTCGACCTGCTCGGCGCGCCGGAGGCGCTGTATCCGCAGCTGGCGCTGCGCCAGCTCAACCTGACCACCTCGCGACTCGGCGTCGTGCTGAACCTGGCGGCGAACGAGGCCGTGCCGGTCTTCCTGCCCGATGGCGCGGCCAATCCCGACCGCTCGCCCATGCTCGCGCGCTTCCTCGAGGATGTGACGGGACGGCGGCTGGACCTGCCTGCCGCCATGCTGGCCGAATGGCTGCGCCAGGCCCGCCCCGACATCGCCTGGATGGAGGGGCAGCTCGGCCAGCGCTTCGCCGCGCGCGAGCGCGAGATGCCCGAGGTCGCGACCGGCGCCGAGGAGGATTTCCGGAGCCTGTCCTGGCAGGAGGTGCAGACGCTGATGGGCGCGGTGAACCTGCTGCTGCTCGGCCGCTGGAAGGGCGAGGCGGGGCGGCTGGAGGCGGCGGGCGAATCCGCCGACGAGCTGACCGCGCGCTTCCTCGGCCGCAAGGCCCTGCACGACACCCCGGCCGAGGCGGCGGCGCCGGCCGCCGCGGCGGCGAGCGCCGCGGACGGGCCACGCGCCGCGCGCGGGCTGCTGCGCCGGCGGATGGCGGGCCGGCAGCGGCGCTGAGGCCGCCGGGCGCCGGCCCGCCGCCCTGGTGCTTCCCCCCCCCCTCCCACGACGCTGCCCATCTCGGGCCCCTCCCTCCCCCGCGCCGCGAGGGAGGGCCGGGGTGGGGGTCTGGACCCGACAACCCTCGCGCCGAGGCGCTCGCCGATCAGCCCTGCCGCCGCGCCCGGCGCGCGATGCGGGCCCGCTGCGTCACCAGGGCCGGATCCTCGGGGGCGGCACGGATCGCGGCGTCGAGCAGCCGGATCGCCTCCGCCATCTGCCCCTCCGCGGCCAGGCGGCGGGCCCGGACCGCGACCGAGGGTCCCGGCGCCTCCGCCGCGGGCCCCGGCACCGCAGGTCCGGCCTCGCCCGCCGGCGGGGCGATCGCCGCCGCCGTCCGCGCCCCGCCCTGGACCCGCCCCTGGCCGGCCAGGCCGAGCAGCAGCGCGACCGCGGTGTCGAGGATCGCCTCCACTGGCCAGGCGGGGGCGGCGTCGGAGACCACCGGGATGCGCCCCGAGGTCAGGCGCAGCCGCCCGCCGCCGCCGAGGAACTCGCGGTTCACCGCCTCCACCACCGGCGTGTTGAGCCGGGCGAAGGCGGCGAAGCTCGCCTCCGGCACCACGATCGGCGCGGGGATGGCGGCCGGCGCGTTCAGCACCGCACGCGTCAGCAGCCGCGCCGCCAGCGGCCCGCCCGCCTCCACCCGCCGCGCCAGGCGGTCATAGAGGGCGAGCTCGATCCCGGTCGGCGTGCGGTTCACCGCCTCGGGCGCGGCATCCGCCGGCAGCGCGGCGGCGAAGGCCGGGTCGATCGCCCGCAGCAGGTTGCGCGGCAGCCCCTCGCCCAGCCGCTCCTCCTCATAGACCCGGCAGGTGATGTCCGCCGGGCCGCCGAGGATGCGGGCCCAGTTCGACAATTGGCGGTCGAAGGGCACCCGATGCCCCGCCAGGTGGGTGGCGAGGTCGGCGGAACGGTCCGGCGGGTCGCCGACCTTCAGCCCCTGCGCATAGCCGGCGACGGCATAGTCCAGCGCATGGCGGACCAGGTAGATCACCCGCACGCGCCGCCCGCCGGCGCGCAGCCGCGCCAGCAGGGGGGCGATGCTCTCCGGCACCGGGGCCTGCAGGGTCTCGGAGGAGAACAGCACCGGGCGGTCCCCGGCCTCGGCGAGGGCGCCGTCCAGCCAGGCCTGCACCGGCGCCGGATCGAAATTCAGCGGGCGCAGCCGCGGCGCGCCGAGCCAGCCCAGGCGCTTGGCGTTGCCCGAGGTGGTGCCGCCCTCGAGCGCGACGGTCTCGTCATCCGTGCCCTTCGGATAGAACAGCCCGGCCGCGGCCAGCGCGTCGCGGTGACGGGCCAGCGCGACCTGCACGGCGGAGGTGCCTGTCTTGCCGGTGCCGACATGCAGCCAGACATCCCCCGCCATCGCGTCTCCCCCCTGCCTCGCCGCGGTGTCTATAACCCCGCACACCGAGGCGGGGCGACCGGAGTCGGCCCGCCGCCGCAACCAGGAAGCCCCGCATGCCCGTGACCCCCGAGCAGCAGCAGGAGATCGCGGCGGCCCGCGCGACGGAGGCGGCGACGCGCCGCCCGACCGTCCCGGCGCTCGAGGCGCTGCTGCACCGGGCGATCCCGGTGCTCGACCACGGCTTCCTGCGGGTGATCGACTACATGGGCGACGATGCGGCGGTGGTGCAGGCCGCGCGCGTCTCCTACGGGCGCGGCACCCGGGCGGCGAACGAGGATCGCGGACTGATCCGCTACCTGATGCGGCACCGCCACTCGACCCCCTTCGAGATGTGCGAGATCAAGTACCATGTGAAGCTGCCGATCTTCGTCGCCCGGCAGTGGATCCGCCACCGCACCGCCAACGTGAACGAGTATTCGGCGCGCTACTCCATCCTCGACCGCGAGTTCTACATCCCGGCGGCGGAGCACCTGGCGGCGCAGGCGGCGGTGAACCGCCAGGGCCGCGGCGCGGTGCTGGAGGGGGCGGAGGCCGCGCGCGTGCTGGACCTGCTGCGCGAGGATTCGACGCGCGCGCATGACCACTACCTCGAGATGCTGAACGAGGGCGAGGCCCGCGATCCGGCGCGGCAGGGGCTGGCGCGGGAGCTGGCGCGGATGAACCTGACGCTCAACACCTACACGCAGTGGTACTGGAAGACGGACCTGCACAACCTCTTCCACTTCCTCTCGCTGCGCGCCGACGCCCATGCGCAATACGAGATCCGCGCCTATGCCGAGGCGATGCTGGAGACGGTGCGCGCCTGGGTGCCGGAATGCTGCGAGGCCTTCGCGGATTACCGGCTGGGCGCGGTCACGCTGTCGGCGCAGATGCTCGGCGTGGTGCGGCGGCTGCTGGCGGGCGAGGCGGTGCCGCGCGAGGAGAGCGGCCTGTCCGCGCGCGAGTGGCGGGAGCTGATGGGCGTGCTCGGGCGGGAGGCGGGGTGACATGGCGGTCTGGCTGATCCTTCTCGGCATCCTGCTGGTCTTCGGCCTGCCGGCGATGCTGGTGGTGATGGGGGTGGCGCTGGCGCTCTGGCTCTGCCTGGCCGTCGCCGGGCTGGTCTGGAGCATCTTCACCTTCGTCTTCGGCTGGCCGGTGCTCGGCATCCTCGCCGCGCTCGGCATCGGCATCTGGATCGGACGGGCGAAGGCGCCGCCCGCCTCCGGGGCGCCGGGCCGCCCATGGCGGTAGCCGGAGGGGGCACGGCGCGCCGGGCGGCCGCGGGCAGCGCCCGGGCGGCGCC